>DBWJ01000061.1:14027-44191 GCA_002308955.1 Lachnoclostridium sp. UBA1241
CAAATGCAATGACTTCCCAGTTCATACGGTTTCCTCACTTTTTTGTTTATTCGTTCTTATCAACTACCTCAACAACTTTACCGCTCTTAAAAATACTATAGCTCGGAATCACACCGCGAACTGACGATGTCGGGTAAATGTTCGAATGGCATCCGATTACCGTTCCGGGGTTCAAAACGCTGTTGCAGCCGACCTCAACGAAATCGCCGAGCATGGCTCCGAACTTCTTTAATCCGGTCTCAATGGACTCCTCTTTCGTTTTCACTACGACCAAAGTCTTGTCGCTCTTCACATTTGACGTTAGGGAACCGGCGCCCATGTGGGACTTATAACCGAGCACGGAGTCACCGACATAATTGTAATGCGGGACCTGCACGCCGTCGGAAATAATCACGTTTTTAAGTTCTACGGAGTTACCGACAACGCAGCCGTCACCGATTAGAGCGCTTCCGCGGATAAATGCGCAGTGGCGAACTTCCGTATTCTCCCCAATGATGCACGGAGAACCGATGTATGCGGAAGGGAAAACCTTCGCGGTTTTGGCAATCCATACGCCTTCCTCGGGATGGTCGTATTTCTCCGGATCAAGGGAAGCGCCGATTTCCAGGATAATGCTTTTGATAGATGGGAGAATCTCCCAAGGATATGTCACTTTCGAAAGCCAGGGCCAGGCAAGCGAATGCCCGGGCTCAAACAATTCCGAATTTTTCAACTGAATAGTACTCATAAACCCTCCTACCCGACTGTTATCTGACTTTCAACAAATGTCCGGACTTGCGGATGGCATCGATAATCTTATCCACCTCCGCGTTGCACTCCTCATAGGTGCCTGCCTCGGACATGACACGAAGCACTTCCTCGGTACCGCTCGGACGAAGCAGCACGCGGCCGTTGTTTCCGAGCGAAGCCGTACAGGCTTCCACCTGAAGCGTTACGGCAGGATCCTGCATCGTTCCCTGCTTGTCATCCACTTCCACGTTCTTTAAAACCTGCGGATAAAGCGGAACCTCTGAAGCTAGTGCGGAAAGCGGCATCTCCGTATCAATCAAAACCATCATTACCATGATTGCCGTCAGGATTCCGTCACCGGTACGCGCGTATTTACGGAATATAACATGACCGGAATTCTCTCCGCCGATTACATGGTCATTGGCCTTCATATTCTCATATACATAACGGTCACCGACCTTTGTCTTCTCGTAATCGATGCCGATGCGGTCAAGTGCCTTGTAAAGACCGAAATTGGACATGATCGTCGTTACAACGGTATTACTCGGAAGCTGTCCGATTCTCTTCAGGTACTTCGCGCAGATATACATAATCTGGTCGCCGTCAACAACATTTCCGTTTTCATCGACGGCAAGACAGCGGTCCGCGTCTCCGTCAAATGCGAAGCCGACATCCACACCCTTTTCTTTTACAAATTCGCAAAGACCTTCAATATGCGTGGAGCCGCACTTTTCATTCACGTTAATGCCGTTAGGCTCATTGTTGATCACATAAGTCTTCGCTCCGAGCGCATCGAATACGGAACGGGCTATCATCCAGGAACTGCCGTTTGCGCAGTCCAAAGCAACCTTACGGTTTTCAAAAGATTTCGTTGCTACATTGGTCAGATATCCGATATAGCGGTTCCGTCCGCTGTAATAGTCTACGGTGCATCCGATATCGGCTCCGGTTGCGAAGGGGATTTCTTCGCACCGTCCGTCGAGATAATCCTCGACAAGATCCTGAACCTCGTCTTCCATCTTCTCTCCGTCACCATTCATCAGTTTAATGCCGTTATCGGTGAACGGGTTGTGGCTTGCGCTGATCATGATTCCGCAGTCAAAGCCGTCGGTACGCGTAATAAAGGAAACACAGGGCGTTGTCGTAACATGCAAAAGATATGCATCCGAGCCGGAGGAAGTAATGCCTGCGGCAAGCGCATTCTCATACATATAGGAGGAACGTCTCGTATCCTTTCCGATAACGATTTTCGCATGATGCTCACGGCCGTAATACCAGCCGAGAAAACGTCCGATCTTAAACGCGTGATCCGCCGTCAGAACCGTTCCGGACTTACCGCGAAATCCGTCTGTACCGAAATATTTACCCATAATTATGATTTCCTTTCGCGAATTAAAATATGATACGTGCCCTGTCTTCCGGCAGGGCACTGAAATCCGTTATTAACCGTTGTAGCAATCTTCATCACAAACAAGAACAACATCATCATGAAGATTCAGGAAAGAAGCCGGGCAGGACGTGGTAACCGTTCCCTTAAGCATCTGCATTACGGCATCGTGTTTATTCTTTCCGTTAGCAAGAATAATGATCTTCTTAGCGGAAAGAATGGTACCCATTCCCATGGTAAGCGCATGCGTCGGCACATCGGCTGCACTCGCAAAGAATCTGGCGTTTGCATCGATTGTGTCCTCGGTAAGTTCCGTTACATGCGTAACCGGCACAAGCTCTGTATCGGGCTCATTAAACGCGATGTGACCGTTGCGGCCGATTCCCAAAACCTGGATGTCGGCTCCGCCGAGAGAACGCACATAAGCTTCGTAACGGGCAGCTTCCACATCTCCGTCCGAGGCAGCGCCGTTCGGCACATTCGTTTTCGCCTTATCGATATTGACATGGTCAAACAGGTTTTTATTCATAAAATAGCGATAACTCTGATCATTCTTCGGGCTGATCGGATAATACTCATCAAGATTCACGGTTGTAACATCCGAAAAATCAATCTCACCCTTCTGGTTCATCTCGACAAGCTTCGCATACATTCCCTCTGGGGTCGAACCTGTCGCAAGACCGAGAATCGCGTTCTTTTTGTTCTTCATTACTTCGGCAACAATTTGGGCCGCCTTTTCGGATACTTCCTCATAGTTTTTGCAAACGATTACTTCCATGTTCCTTCTCCTTAAAACTTACATTTTCTATATTATTCGAGAGAAAAATGTTCTCTGAAATCATATACCAAAACGGCTTTTTTTGCAAGTCTAAACTCGCTTTTTCACCGATTTGTCACCGATAACTAAGACTCTTTTCTTTGCCTTTTCCGAACCACCAGAAGCACAACCAAAGCAGCTGCAATCAGGACCGAAAGAATGCAGAAAACAATCCCTCCGGGACGTCTTAGAAACGACTTCTCTTCTCCCGTCTTCTTCCCGGATGCCGGCACTTCTGTAGCCGTCGGTATCGGTGACGGCGCCAGAGTCGGCGCAGGTGTAGGCGTCGGGGTTGCCACTATCGTTACTTCGGACGGATCGGCCGGTTTGCCCTTTGAAACACCGTTCGGCGTAACCGGGGTAATTCCGGTGTCTTCGCCTTTTCGGACGCTTTCAAGTGTAGCCGTAAGACTGTCTCCTTCACATAACAAAAACTCCGGCGAATCCTCCCTAAGAACGAAAACCGCACCGCTTCCCTTCTTCATCAGCACCTTCTGGTACTCATATTTCGAAACATCCCTGCAGTTCTGCATGTCATACACTGCGCTGATCACATTCACGCGGTTTTTCTTTCCTGCGGCAAATGCCACATACAGCGTTTCCGAAACCGGACACGACAGCAGGAACTCCTCTGAAATTCCGTAAGCTCCGCCGACTGCGGAATCCGTTACATAGGTAATATTCTTTCCGTCTCCAGTCAGCAAAAGGTTTCCGTCGGAATCGTATACGCTTACGTCCGCAACGCCGTCAAATACCATATAAAGATAACTCGTCTTGCAGGTAAGCAGCACGCTTCCGTCTCCGAGCGTATCCAGCCAGGCCATGCATAATTCCGGCGCGTGCGCAATTCCGAAATTCATCACATCGCTTTCCCCCGGTTCCTGTTTCTTCATGTTGTCAAGATACTCAGAAACAACCGGCATGACAAGCGCTGACATGGCATTTCCCGTCACCTTCTCACCGAGAACAACCGAGCGGATCATATCCTGAAAGTACTTCACGTAATTATCCGGGGAACCGACCAGATTCACAATCCGGTAGACGGAGTGATCTAAGAATACCGGCTGTCCGGTTTCAATCGTATATTTCGTCGCGTCCGAATAGGCAAAATACTTCTCAAGCATCTGCCCTTCAAGCGCTTCATATTCCGCACAGTTCTGCGGAGACGGGAAGAAAAGCGTCACGCCGTAGCGGCGGTATCCCCATCTTCCGGGAGCCACCTTCGTCACAGCATCGATTTCATTTACAAAGGAGAAAATGTTATTGCAGACCTTACTCTTTTCGGAATCATCGGGAGCCTTCGAATTCATCGGACACTCGAAACAGTATGCATAGATGTTCTCAGGACGGATGTTTCCGAGTTTCCCGGCTTCCGACAGAAAATCAAGATCGGCTGCGGCCAGATTCGCAACCGCCGCGCCTCGGGAGTAGCCGGTCAGTAAAACCGAAACCTTCTTCTCCGACGGAATCTTAAGGAGGTACTCCGAAACCTCTCCCGAAACCTTATCAGCTGCAGCCCGGAAGCCCTCGTGGTCGGTTCCGCTGCCGAGAGTAAAGTTGCTGGCCCACTCGTCCTTATAGTTTCCGCCCCTTACCACGACAAATACGACACATTCCGTCTCACTTACCTCACGGATTCCGTATGCGAAACCGATCGTATCGGCGGTCGGCTTTCCGTAGTGAACGGTTTCCTCTGAATACTTAACGCCGAGTTTGTCAAAAAACGGCAGCAGATTCAGAGGTTCGGAAGTGTCCCCGATGCCGAACCCGGCAACCGCCAGTCGAAGGGAAAAGGAAGCAAGCTCCATATTAAGCTCATAGGAGGAGCAATCAAAGAAACTGTCCCGGTAATAAAACGTGTTCTCCTTCTGCCGCTTTTCCTTCTCAACACCGGATGTAATGTAAGTATAAGTGCCTTCGATTTCCTCCGCAGCGGCGGATAAAGGCAGAAAAAGAGCGCAGAATACCAACAGGAAAAGCCCTGTCAAAAACCGTATTCTGCGCCTCTTATACTCCATAAATAACTCCCTTATGCTTCCCAAAAGCGAACATTTTTCTCTTTCAAAAAGCCCCGGATGATTTCAGCGCTCACACATTCCGTGTGAACCATCGGCCGCCCGTCAACCATGTGGGTAACGGTTCCGGTCACCATACCGAGAACAACACCGTCCCGGTCAAATACCGGCGCACCGCTGTAGCCTTCGCCCACCAGTCCGGAAATTTCAAATGTCATAAGCCGGTTCTCATCGTTCTTAACTGCACGGACAATCATTCCCTCGGTGGGAAACGGCGTCGATGTATGCGTTCCGGAAGAAGTCCACTGAATCTCGTCCTTCTCACGGGAAAATGTGAAATCATCGAATTCCGTAACCGGATACCCGACTCTCGCCACACTCGTTCCGATCCTCGGCTTCTTTCCGTTTCCGAGAAGCAAAGCGTTTCCCTGATAAATCGGGGCGCCCTGCCCGCTCAGTCTTATGATTGCAAGGTCATAAAACGTATGCATCTCGATTCCGAGCTTCGCAATCTTTTCGTAACATCCCGGAAAATGATACCGCAGCTGGATTTTGGATTCTCCTTTTGCGTAATCATAACGACGTTCCATCCGGTTAATCTCGATACGCATGTTGGCTTCGGGAGGAATTCCGGCACGTTCCTTCTTGAAGGATTCGTACCTGGCGTTTATCCGCGCCGACTTCATGATCTCTTCGGCAACATGACGGCTCGTAACCGCCTCGCCTTCCCGGTTCACAAAGAACATCGTCGCCATAGCGGGAATCACTTCATTCGATTTATACATACGGGATATGGTCTTAATGGGACGAACATATCCCGTTGCCTTTTCGATCGCATCAGCGAACATAAATAACTCCTTAGATAAATTCTTATCGCGTAATGGCGGTAGTCCAGTACTCCTGATTATACAGGTCCGTAAGGCGATACAGAATCTTTACGTTGTAATCCTTCAGTTCCACGTCGGATACCTGCATGTTGTCGGTAGCCGTCATCGTCTCGCCGAGGTAATAGCTGTCAAGATATGTCCCGTCATAGGAATAGTAATCGCACAGGAAATCGATCTTGCTGCCGGCGGCAAGCGTCTCTATGCCCTTGGCAACCGTCTCGGTCTCGCCGTCCTTATAAACGGGAAGAACGCCGATAATGCTTCCGATTCCGTTATCATCAAAGCAGATCTGAATCTCGGAACGGGTATCGTCAACCATCGCGGGAACATAACCGAAATAGTATTCCTTACCTTCAACAACGGTGGTATCGGTATGATAGTAAGCAACCACCTGTCCGTTAATCGCCACCCAGGTCTTTTCGATATCGGCAATGAGATTTCCGTCCTTATCATAGGAAAGCACGTTGTCAAGGCCGAGGTCGATGTAGCCTTTGCCGTCATCAATAAACATATTCTTGTCTGCGGAATGAACAAGCGCCCAGTTCTCTTCCGTCAGGGAAAGAACATAGTCCTCTCCGACCTTCTTGAAGGAAAGGTCGCCGGTAAGCATATGCCCAGATACGTATTCCGCAAGTTCTTCCGCGTTCTGCTCCTGCAGATAAGCGGTATTGTCCGCGTTCAGTCCGTCGATGCTTCTTCCGCCTCCGAGGAAGCTTGAAAGGAGTCCGGAAAGAAGGTCACCGCTGCCGCCTCCAACAAGGGAACTGCCGATATCGAGAAGGGATCCGACCGGGGAAGCAGAACCGCCTGCCGCAATCTGACCGCTCGTCTCAAGTGCCGCAAATTCCTTGATGCATTTCGCGTACTCGGAATCCATACCGATCTGGTTGTAGGTACTGCAGGCGCTGTCGACGCTCGATGTCTTCTGATACGGGAAATAAATCGATACGCCGTAAGCATCGGACATATTCGAAGAAGTCCGGTTATACTTGACTGCGCCTTTTATGGCATTTGCAAGAGCCGTTCCCTCTTTCGTATTCATGTTGAGGGCAAGGTCTGTTAAGTCAACCTGGTCGATTTTCGTGCTCGTAGCAAACTCTCTCGTGCCGGCACGGGCGTCCGAAACCGCATCATACTCTTTATCCTTCAGTTTACCGCTTACGGACTTTGCGAAATCGGTCAGCTTATCGGGAACCGTATAGGAAAACTCCGCAAGGTCGATCAGGGAGAGCGTCGTCTTCTGTCCTTTGCACTTGGATGCGCAGGTCGAAACGAAATCATCGATGATCATCTTACCGAGATCGGTGGATGGAATGGATGTATTCTTTCCGAGCGCGGTAAGCCAGTTCGTATAGTACCAGCCGATACCCGGCTCCGTTTCTTCGGAGGCGATTAGATAATCGGCATAATTATCAAGCATCAGAGCCGTTTCGGCCGTTGCCATCAGACACGCGTCAAATCCGATGATGTCAAATGTGACACCGCCGCTCTTCAGCGCATTATTGATTCCGGCAAGGTTCATGGAACCGCTTCTTACATTCTTCTCATCATAGCCGTAACCGCTTACGGATCCGCCGCCGTGATCCCAGAGAATCAAAAAGTTCCGGCTGGCCGGATAATTGCTTGCGCAATACTTGATGAAATCCGCAAGGTTGGTCGGGTCGGTCATTGCCTTCTTGCCGAAATTCGAATTCAGCGAAGTCAGTCCGTTCGATGTGACGCGATAAATCTGATTCACGTCGGTGCTGATGCCCTTCGTCTTCCATTGCTTGCAGCCGCCGGTGCAGACAATGATCTTAACATTGTCTCCGAAGCTTGCCTTGGCCATCTCACTGAGGTCATTGGTAGCCATTCCGTATTTGGATTCCAGGTCGGTACCGCACATGTAAATCATAATGGTGACGGTATCGTTGCCGTTTCCCTTTAATACGGTTCTCTTGGCACGGGCGCCCTTGACAACGGTGTTGTCCACTTTCTGTGTGGGAGCGGGTGTCGCATATGACTCAACCTGCTGCTCATCCCCGGAAGGGTCCTCCGAAGATCCGCCGAGAAATCCGCTCAGAAGACTTCCGAGATTTCCCTTAGAGCCGAGAAGCAGCATAAGAATAATAATGATCAGCGAACCGCCGCCGACAGCAGCGCGTTTCGCACCGTTTCCGCCTGAGCCCGACCCGCCGGCCGGACGAATGCTGTTACCGGACCCGAAGCCCTGTCCCACCGGACCGGTTCCGAGACCGTCTCCTCTTTTATGAACGTCGGCACCTGAGCCGGTGACGTTTTTCTTCCTTCCGGAAGGTCTGTTGTCATTCATTACGATTACCTCCTTATGACAAAAAGGTATACATACACTCTTTATCATACCACAATTTCAAAATCGCTTCAAGATATAAAAGAAAGAACCGCAGGTCGCGGTTCTCTCTCAATCACACTATACAAAAAGCGAATTATTTCTTGTTCTTCTGCAGGAACTCCGGAATCTTAATTCCGCTGCTCTGGGTTTCCTTCGTCTCGGGCTTCTGATATGCAGAAGCGGTCTCCTGTGCGGGAGCGGAAACGAATACGGGCTTCGGTGTGGAAACCACCGGGCTCGGAGCGGGAGCTGCTGCCGGTGCAGGCTGCGTTACGGGCTTCGCAACGGTAGCCGCGGAACGGTTATTCATGAAACCGAAGCCGGTGTAGCCCGGTGCTGCCGCAGTCGTTGCCTTCTTCTGGGTATTACCGCCGTAGTAATTACTGCGGGAGGAAGAGGACTGGCTGCTTCCCTTGCTGTTCTCATCAAGACCGGTTGCAATAACCGTGATACGGCACTGATCCGGAATCGTTTCATCATACATGGCGCCGAAGATAATATTGGCATCCTCACCGCAAAGCTCCTGAACGTAGGTTGCCGCTTCGTTAACCTCAATAAGGCTTACAGCGCCGGCAATCTGAAGGATAACATGGCTTGCGCCCTCGATGTTCGTCTCAAGAAGCGGGGATGTGGTAGCCTGCTTAACGGCTTCCATACACTTGTCATCTCCGGTACCGTAACCGATACCGATATGAGCGATGCCCTTGTCCTTCATAACCGTCTGAACATCCGCGAAGTCGAGGTTGATAAGCGCGGTGTCATTAATCAGATCGGTAATGCCCTGAACACCCTGCTGGAGAACCTCATCCGCCTTGCGGAGAGCTTCCGGCATTGTGGTACGACGGTCAACGATTTCAAGGAGACGGTCGTTCGGGATTACGATCAAAGTATCAACATGCTGACGCAGTCTCTCGATACCGGAGATTGCGTTGGCCATACGCTGCTTTGCTTCAAAACGGAACGGCTTCGTTACGATACCGACGGTAAGTACGCCGAGTTCCTTCGCAATCTGGGCTACAACGGGAGCCGCACCGGTTCCGGTACCGCCGCCCATACCGCAGGTAACAAATACCATGTCGGCACCCTTGATCATCTGGGTGAGCTCTTCCTTGCTTTCTTCCGCAGCCTTCTCACCGACATCCGGCTGAGAACCTGCGCCGAGGCCCTTCGTCAGTTTTTCACCGATCTGGATGCAGGTCGGTGCTTTACAGTTCTTCAAATGCTGACGGTCCGTATTTACACATACGAACTCAACGCACTGGATACCTTCTTCAATCATCCGGTTAACCGCATTGTTGCCGGCACCGCCGACACCGATTACGATAATTCTTGCGCCGGCTTCTCTTTCATCACCTTTAATCTCAAGCAAGGGTTTGTCCTCCTTAAAAAAATATATCAAAAAATCGGATGTGCATAAAAATCTAATACTACTATAGTACGAAAAAGCGTGAGATGCAAGTAGAATTTATAAAAAACTTGATTTTTCTGCATTTTTTCTACACTTGACTACTTTTTCGGTTTTTATTCTACAGACTGTCTTTCTATAACAGTAGCATTTACATTATCCGTATCATTTTCAACATTTTCCATGTGAAAATGATATTTTACCGGTCTTCCGCCGATCTGGTCCAGAATTCCGCGTATCATTCCGATCTGAACATCGTATGTTTCCCTCGTTCCGAGGTCAAAACGGTTATCATCACAAAGCAGATACACTTCGTTGTCTTCCCCGAAATGAATCTCTTCTGCAGTAATTTCATATTTCTGCAGCTGTCGTACAAGATTCATGACAACACGGGCCAGATCCGACCTCTGTGTCCGGAATTCCTTATAGAGGGTTACTTCGGTATAAGTTAAGCCGGTAATCACCGGCAGCTTTTCAACGTTTTCTTTTTTGGAGGCTACAACCACGCCGTCGGTATCAAAATAGAAATAGTTTCCCATCTCATAGATACATCCGATCGGCATTTTCTCATATGCGCGTATCTCAATGATTCCTTCATCGGTCACATTTACCGTAATCTTCTCGAGGTACGGAAGCGTTTCCGCCTTCTTGTATTTGTAATACCACTTGGCGAGAATCCAGTAATTCTTGTACCATTTGTCGAGGGTGTAATCACGAATCTCCTCTTCGGAATACCGCCCGCTCATTCCGACAACCGTAACGACTACATCCTTCTCCCGGTCAATTTTGTACTTCTTTTTGAACCATACGAGAAAGATTACGACGAGAAGAATTCCGACGAGAATTCCGATTCCGACCTTCAGAAGACGGATGGTTCGTTTTTCCAGTTTTACTATCTTAGCCATACTCTTCTATTCTCAAAATCCTAAAAAATCGCGTCATATTCAATCTGGTCGGACACATTCAGAACGAGCCCGATTTCAAGCATCAGAAACAGCAGGGAACTGCCGCCGTAACTGACAAAGGGAAGCGGAATTCCTGTCGAAGGAATCGTATTCGTAACTACGGCAATATTCAAAATCGCCTGAAGCGCGATCTGCACAAAAACACCGACGGTGATCAGCGAACCGAACAGGTCAGGAGCATTGGCCGCAATCTTATAAAGACGTACCAGAAGGATCACGTACATGGCAATCAAAAACAGCCCGCCGACGATTCCGAGTTCTTCCACGATACAGGTGAAAATCATATCGGTATGAACCTCCGGAATGTACCCGAGTTTCTGAATACTGTTTCCGAGACCTTTGCCGAACCAGCCGCCGCTTGCGATTGCGTAAAGTCCCTGAAGGATCTGATATCCGCCGGGCGTGTTCTCGATGTCCTTCCAGACCTGTACACGCGCAGCGCGGTAACCGACCAGCTTGATAAAGATGATTCCGACCGCGAGAACGATGACAAATGAGACGAGATAATACCAGTTTTTACGGCTCGCAACGAAAGGAACGATGAATACGATACCGATCATGATCGCAGCAGTCGTCAGGTTCTCTCTCGCCACCAGAATGATGATCGGGGCAGTAAAGAACAGTACCCTGAGGAAACCGGTTGCACGGTCGAGTTTCTTCGGAGAAACGAAAACGATGAAGGCAACCATAAGGATCAGCATCAGTTTCGACAATTCCGAAGGCTGAAGTTTGAAGAATTTTCCGACGGCGAACCAGCGGTTGGAACCGTTCGTTCCGTCTCCGCGGATCAGCACGAGAAACTGAAGGATCAGACAGATGACAAAGCCGATGATCAGCAGGTTCGTGCGGAATTTCTTAACGCCGAAGCGTGCGATATAAATGTGATAATCAATCTTCGAAACAAGAATCATCAGGACAAGACCGATTAATGCGTATTTTCCCTGATTCCGTACGAAAAGCGTCGCGTCATCGTAGTATTTCGTAGCATTGTAGGCACTGATACTGTAGATCATGACCAGACCGAATACGATCAAAAAGACCACGATGAAAAGAAGCGTGTAGTCAAAATACCGCTTCGGCTTGATTTCAATTCGTTCATCTTTCCGACCGCCGTCTTCCTTGCGGAATACGTTTTTGATTGAAAAGTCCTTCGCCACAGTCTGTACCTCTAGTTTCGTAAGCAATTAATCGGGAAGCGACCGAACCAGCTTCTTAAAGATTTCGCCGCGTTCCTCGTAGTTTTTGAACATGCCCCAGCTGGCGCAGCACGGAGAAAGCAAAACGGCTTCTCCCGGAATCGCATGCTCGGCTGCGGTTTTCACCGCTTCTTCCATGGAATTCACCCGAATAATTTCGTTAAATCCCATTCTTCTTGCGGTTTGCTCAATCTTATCCGCAGTCTGTCCCATCAGAAGAAGGAGCTTGATCCTTCCGCCGAAGGAAGCAATCCATTCGTCATAAGAGGAGCCTTTGTCATACCCTCCTCCGATCAGGATGGTCGGACGGTCCATGGCCTTTACCGCCTGGATGGACGCATCCGGATTGGTTCCCTTGGAATCATTATAATACATGACACCCTTCTTCGTTGCAGTATACTCTATCCTGTGTTCGACCGCAACAAAGTTTCTTAATGCCTCACGGATCAGATCCATCGGAACATTCATGGAAATACCTGCGGCAATGGCTGCCATCGCATTTTCGTAGTTATGCTTTCCGATGATGTTCAGCTCGTGAACGTCGATTACCGTTTCTTCGGTAAGGCCGTCATTGTAAACAATCTTATCTCCGACAAGATACAGGCCGCGCTTTAAAATCCTGGCGCTTGAGAACCAGAATACCTTTGTATGAAGGAGCTTTGAGCCTGCATGCAGTCTCTCGTCTTCGTAATTCAGGATGCAAACCTCACCGGGAGTCTGATTTTTCGCTACATTAAACTTCGCGGCGGTGTACGCTTCCATCGTGTGATGGCGGTTCAGGTGGTCCGGCGTGATGTTAAGGATCATGCTTACGCAAGGATGGAATTCTTCGATGGATTCCAGCTGAAAACTGCTCATTTCGGCAACCGTAACGCTGTCATCGGTCATTTCCTTAGCATAGTCCGTATACGGTGTACCGATATTTCCGACAACGAAAACGCTCTCAAAATACAGCTTCATAATTTCGCCTGTAAGTGCCGTCGTTGTTGTCTTTCCGTTGGTTCCGGTAACTGCGATCAGCTTTCCCTTCGCAAACCGGTACGCGAGCTCTACCTCGCCCCATATCGGAATGTTTCTCTCGCGGAGCCGGTTCAGATAATCAAGATCTGCGGGAACGCCCGGGCTTATGATAATCAGTTCCGCACTCTCCTCAAGATCCTTCGGAAACTCGCCGGTACGGATATCTCCGTCATAAAGAACACCGAGTTTCTTCTTAACATCTTCGAGATTCATCTGCTCGTTACTGTCGTAAAGCGTAATGTTTGCGCCTTCTCCGCTCAAAAGTCTGCAGGCGGATATTCCGCTCTTTCCTGCTCCGATAACTACTACTTTTTTGTCCTTGAGATTCATATGCGCTCCTTTAATGCTCAGTGTCCTGTTCCTTTTCCTCTACGGAACTTCCGATTTCGTCTCCGGGTCCTTCAATATCCACACCGTAATCGATCTCACCCTCCGAAGGATACAGTCCGAGGTGCGGAAGAATTTCCTGCAGGATATCGGATGTCAGCTGTGTCGCGGGACGGCTTGATTTAAACAGTGTTTCGGAATGTACCTCATCGATAACCACGTAGATGACAACCTGCGGATTGTCGGCAGGGACGCTTCCGATAAATGAGACGATGTATTTGCCTTCGGCACGAATACCCTTCTGTGCGGTACCCGTCTTTCCTCCGACAAGATAACCGCGTACCTTTGCAGGCTTTGCGGTACCTTCTTCAACGGTTCTGTAAGTAGCGTTTCGGATGAATTCCGCGGTAGACTTTGATACGGTTCTTGCGGAAATCGTATTCTTTGCTTCGTAAACGGTTGCGCCGTTTGCGTTGATGATTTTCTTAACTACGTGAGGCGTGTAGTAATATCCGCCGTTTACGATCGAGCTGTATGCGGCGGCCATCTGGACCATCGTTACGTTGAAGCCCTGGCCGAAACTGCTTGTCGCAAGCTCTACTTCGTTCAGCTTGGATACGTCAATCAGAATACCGCTTTCCTCGGCAGGCAGGTCGATTCCGGTCTTTGCTCCCAGTCCGAAACGGTCCTGGTAGGAACGGAAGGTCGAACGGCCGAGCTTGCCGGCGATATCAATCATCGCCATATTACAGGAATACATCAGCGATTCCTCAAGATTTACATTCTCATGTCTTGCGTTACAGTGAATCTTAAAGTCGTCCATTTCGGCAAGTCCGGAACAGAAATACTTGCTGTCGGATCCGGCGACACCTTCCTCAAGAGCGGCCGCGACCGTAAGACACTTGAATGTGGAACCCGGCTCAAATGTGTAGAGCATACAGAAGTTTCTCCACATCCGGTTTCGAAGGTCGTTCTTGGTCCGCTCGTCATCGCCGATTTCCAGAAGCGTCTCGGCGTCGACATATCCGGTCAGATCAAACGGATTATTCAAATCGAAGCCTTCGTTACTGGCCATCGCGTAGATTTCGCCGTTATTCGGGTTCATTACGATGACACCGATGTTTTCGCATCCGGTTTCCTCATTGAACTTCTTGATATTCTTCTCGACCGCAGTCTGTACGGCGATGTCGATGGTGGAGATGATCGTGTCGCCGTCTTCCGCGGGCCAGGTTTTCTTGATCAGATTCAGTTCATTATCATAGTAGCCGCTCTCCCGTCCCGGTTTACCGGTCAGGTAGCTGTTGTACTGATACTCAATTCCGGTTCCCATGGACTGGTCGCTGTTTACAAACCCGATTACATGGGAGGCAAGGCTTCCGTAGGGATAAACTCTCGTGAAAACGGTTTCGAACCATACGCCTTTAACGAGTTTGTGGTTTTCTTCCTGCAGTTCCTTGAAGCGGCTTACTTCCTCGTACGGCCGGCCCTTTAATAAAATGTAATACATACTGTCCGCTTTCTCCGTAAGGACGGAACGGACATCGGAGGCATTCAGGTCAAAGGCTTTCGTGATTGCCTTAATGGTGGGCTCCACGTACATGCCGTTGTTTGCGTTTACTACGCTCGGGTCCAGAATAACGTTATAGGTTACCACGTTCTTCGCAAGCACTGCGCCGTTCCGGTCGGTGATGCGGCCCCGTTCATACGGGATATTGGTGTTTACATAGCTCTGGTGGCTTAATACGGCGTTTGTGTAGTCAACACCGTGCTTCTGACGGAGAAATACCACACGGATAACCAATAGGAAAAACAAAAGCAAAACAGCACAAAATACAAGCAAAAACCTTGCTTGCATTTTGCGCGTCATAATTTTCTTTTTCACTTTTGCTCCGGCTCTTCCGGATTTCTGCGGTGTCTTCATCATCGGGAACGCGTCCTTTCGGGATTATCTCAGAAGTCGGCGAAGTACCTGTGTTACGGTATCTACCGTGCCCTCTTCGGCCGCGTCCGGAATGTTGTTGTACTGGCGGACATAACCGTCGCCGGCACTGACAAATTCCACGACCTGATTGTTGTTCGGATAAACCATTCCGAGCTGGCCGACTGCAATCTCGTATACTTCGTTCAGATTGATATCGTCGGCGATATCGAACAGGAGGGAATCATTCTCACCCTTCACTGTCTCATACTCCTTGGTAAGGTTCGTAAGCGTCTTATTTAGCTCCGTAACCTCTGCATGAACGCGCAGATAACGGATGGCAAATACGAGAACGATTGCCAGCGAGATTCCGAATACGCCCATCGTAAAGAAGTCCATTGTCCGGCGGAAGCCGACAAGAGGTCTCCGGTTGACATCCCTCTTCGGCTGTCTCTTAGGCTCTCTCTCCTTCTCGGGAGTCTGCTCCGGCTTGTAGGCGGGCTTTCTTACTGCGCTGCCGTCCACGTAAGCCTGATGTGTAAGCTTCTTGTTGTATGTCTTTTCGTTTAATTCCTTGTAAGCTGCCATGGCGGCACTCTCCTTTGTTTTAGTATTTTTCGAAGATGCGAAGCTTTGCGCTTTTCGCTCTCGGATTTTCTTTCATCTCTTCTTCACCCGGTACGATTGGTTTCGTTGTGATCACTTTTCCGAGAGGTTTCTTTCCGCACACGCACATCGGAAAGCTCGGCGGGCAGGTGCACGGGTTCTCGGCTTTCTTAAAAGCGTTCTTAACGATCCGGTCCTCTAAAGAGTGAAACGTGATGATGCAGAACCTTCCTCCCGGAGCCAGCCGTTCAATCATTCCCGTGAGGGAATCCGAAAGAACGTTTAATTCCCGGTTCAGCTCAATCCGGATTGCCTGGAAGGTTCTTTTCGCCGGATGTCCTCCGGTGGCCCGGACCTTGGCGGGAATGGCTCCCTTTACGATTTCGGAAAGTTCCAGGGTGGTTTCGATCGGCTTCTCCGCCCGTTTCATCACGATATGCTTCGCAATGTTCTTAGCGAACCGGTCTTCGCCGTAATCCCTTATAATCCGGAACAGTTCCTGTTCCGAGTAGTTGTTTACGATATCGGCGGCGGTTTCTTCCGTCCGGTCATCCATCCGCATGTCAAGCGGCGCGTCGGCCATATAGGAGAATCCCCGTTCGGCGGTGTCCAGCTGATAGGAGGAAACGCCGAGGTCCAAAAGAATTCCGTTTACTTTATTAATCCCGAGCCCGTCAAGCTCTGCGGTCATGTTCTCGTAATTGTTCCGGATGATCGTCACGCGGTCCCGAAACGGTTTCAGCCGCTCGGTTGCCGCCGCAATGGCGTCTCCGTCCTGGTCAAATCCGATCAGCCGTCCGGACGTCAGTCTCTTTGCTATCTCAAAGGAATGTCCCGCCCCTCCGAGTGTTCCGTCCGCGTAGATTCCTTCGGGAAGAATCCGGAGTCCTTCGATTGTCTCATCAAGCATTACGGACCGGTGTTTGAATTCCGCCATGCGTATCTCCCTGTCTCTCGCGTTTCGCTGCTGTCTTTCGAAAATCACTTTCCGAACCCAGAGTCCGGTTAGACATAAACCTTCGCTGCTTAGAAGTTGATTCCCAGTTTTGCAAGATCCTCTACGATGTCGTCTACGGATTCGAAGCTGTTCAGCTCATCGAAACGTTCCTTGCTCCACAGTTCTACCTTATCGATCATTCCGACAAATACGGTTTCCTTATCGATTCCTACCAGTTCGCGAAGACTTGCCGGTATAAGCGTTCTGCCCTGCTTGTCAATATCGCAGCTGGCTGCGTTCGCCATGAAGTACCGCTTGGTACGGCGCGCCTCTTTCGTTCCCGGAAGCTTTTCGAGCTGTTCCGTGAACTTCTCCCACCCCTCGTCGGAGAAAAGATACAAACAGCCGTCCATGCCAAGCGTCGCAACGAAAGAATCCCCCAGCTCCTCACGGAGTTTGGAAGGAACAATCACGCGGCCCTTGGGGTCGATGCTATGCTCGAATTGTCCGGTCAGTCTGCTCATCTCTACTCCACTTTGTTACAAAATCATGGAAAAACGCTCCATTTCGCTCCACATTTTCAATATACAGCCTCAAAAACAAAAATGCAAGTACTTTTTTAACATTTTCTTAATATTTTGTTCGATTTTCCGCCTTTTCGAAAAATGCCATACAACAATCTCCTT
This sequence comes from Lachnoclostridium sp. UBA1241, assembly GCA_002308955.1. Lineage (GTDB taxonomy): Bacteria > Bacillota > Clostridia > Lachnospirales > Lachnospiraceae > ISDg. The sequence continues at coordinate 31,273 of DBWJ01000061.1, forward strand.
TCTTCCCGGTAAAACAGCGCACAAAAATAGGGCTGTCGCATCGGCGACAGCCCTGTAAACCCCCCGGAATTCAAAGAAAAATCCTTGCATTCCTATGGACAATATGTACTTTTACACGGGATAAAACCCTCAATGACTACTTTCCCTCAGTCTCGGCCTTCTGCTCCTTCGGCTTTTTTGACTTCAGGAATAAAACGCAGTAAAGAACCGCGCCGACACCTGCGAGAACAGCGCTCACAAGCTGGGAAACCGGAATGCCGGTATTCCACAAAAACAGCTGGTCGGTACGAAGACCTTCAATCCAGAATCTTCCGATTCCGTAACCGATCAGATAAAGGAGACAGATTTCTCCGCGGAATCTTCTGTGCTTCGTATAGATCAAAAGAAGAATCAGCAGCACGAAGTTCCAAAGCGATTCATATAAAAACGTCGGATGAACCTGAATATAGGTTGCCGTCTCCGTCACGATCGCATGGTTGCGGATATCCATTACATTTGCAAGCGCTTCGGGTTTGCCCGCGAAAAGATTGTTGACGTAATCAAGACTTGAAGACGGGTCAAAATACGAAGCGGCATCCCGCACATCCACCTGCATAGCGAACAGCCCATCCGTATAGGTGCCGAAGCACTCACGGTTTACGAAGTTGCCCCATCGTCCGATCACCTGACCGGTCAAAAGTCCTACAATCGCCGTATCGAGGAACAGCCCGACATGCATCTTACGAAGCTTCGCGAAAACGATCGCCGTCGTGATTCCGCCGAATACGCCGCCGTAGATGGCAAGTCCGCCCGTCCGCAGGTTGAATACCGAAAGCGGATGGTCGGAGAACGCGCTCCAGTTGAATACGACATAATAGACACGCGCGCAGATGACGCTTATAATAATCGCGATAATCGTGAAATCGAGATATTTCTCCGCATCCTGTCCGGTCCGTTTGGCCGTCCAGTCCGTCACGAGATATCCGAAGATCATTCCGAGTCCGATGAAAACACCGTACAAAGCAATACGGAATCCGAAAACCGAGAACCCGTCCCGGACGTTTTTCAGATAAAGCCCGAGATGCGGGAAATTGATATCCGTAAAGCCGAAATTCAAAAGAAACATTAAGGAATCCTCCTAAACATTGAAACGGAACAGGATTACGTCGCCGTCCTTCACGACATATTCCTTTCCTTCGGAGCGCACAAGGCCTTTTTCTTTCGCCTGAAGCATTCCGCCGCAATTCACCAGATCGTCGTAGGCAACCACCTCGGCGCGGATAAAGCCGCGCTCAAAGTCGGTATGAATTTTGCCGGCCGCCTGCGGTGCCTTCGTTCCCTTTGTGATGGTCCAGGCTCTCGTCTCATCCGGTCCGGTTGTTAAGAAGCTGATCAGACCGAGCAGATGGTAGCTTGCACGGATCAGCTTTTCAAGGCCGGCTTCCTCAAGTCCCATCTCGGTCAGGAATTCCTTGCGTTCATCCTCCTCGAGTTCGGAAATCTCCTCCTCAAGGCGGGCGGAAATCACGAATACCTCGGAACCCTCTTCGGCGGCAAATGCACGAACCTTCTTAACGAAGTCGTTGCCTGCGCCGTCGTCCGCGATATCGTCATCGCTCACATTTGCCGCATAAATCACCGGCTTACGGGTCAGGAAAGAGTATCCGCGGAGCCAGCCAATCTCATCCTCGTCATCGGTCTCGTAAGCGGATGCCTTTGCTCCGCTCTCGAGAAGCTCCTTGAGTTTTTTAAGCATTTCGTATTCTTTCGCCTGCGCCTTGTCATAGCTTGCGCTCTTCGAAACACGCGCGATCCGGCGCTCCACGGTCTCGAGATCGGCGAAAATCAGTTCCAGGTTGATGGTCTCAATGTCACGGATCGGATCCACCGAGCCGTCCACATGAATGATATTCGAATCTTCGAAGCAGCGAACCACATGCACGATGGCATCGGTTTCGCGGATGTGACTAAGGAACTGGTTGCCGAGTCCCTCTCCTTTCGATGCTCCTTTTACAAGGCCTGCAATATCGACAAATTCCACAACGGCAGGGATGGTCCGCTTGGACTGATACATATCCGTAAGCACCTTAAGCCGTTCGTCCGGCACGGTTACAACACCGACGTTGGGGTCGATTGTGCAGAACGGGTAGTTTGCCGACTCCGCTCCGGCTTTCGTAAGCGAATTGAAAAGGGTGCTCTTCCCGACGTTGGGAAGACCGACGATTCCGAGTTTCATAAATCCTTCTTATCTCCTTCTGTTGAAACGGCTTCTCCGGGCTTCGGATTACCGTCTTTGATTCAAAATCTGCTGAAAAGCTTTCACATTTGCCGTAACATTCCCGCGGAATACGGCGCTTCCGGCAACAATCGTATCGGCACCGGCCGAAAGCACATCGCCGACATTCTGTAACGTAATACCGCCGTCCACCTCAAGAAGCGGCTTCTTCGCGCTTTTATCAATCATCGCACGAAGCTCCTTAAGCCTTCCCATCGTTTCCGGAATGAACTTCTGTCCGCCGAAGCCGGGCTCCACGGACATTAAAAGGATCAGGTCGACCTGCTCCACCCATTCGGCAAGCAACGAAACCGGTGTCTTCGGCTTAATCGTAATGCCGGCCTTCTTTCCGGTTTTCCGAATGGCGGCAAGCGTTGCCGCAATATCCTCGCATGCTTCGTAATGCACGTTGATCATATCCGCGCCCGCATCTGCAAAGGCCTGCACGTAACGCACCGGCTCCTGAATCATCAGATGCACGTCAAGGAACAGGTCGGTCTTCTTCCGGATGCTTTCAAGTACCGGAATGCCGAAGCTGATGCTCGGGACGAACAGCCCGTCCATCACGTCAAAATGCAAAAACTCCGCTCCGCCTTCCTTCACCGCGGCGATCTGCTCACCGAGGATATTGAAATCCGCCGCCAGAATGGACGGGGACAATCGGTTGATTCGTGTCTTCTTCATTGCGTTACCACTTTCTTTTTGCAGCCAGTTCTTCATAGAGAAGCGTGTAGTTGTCGTACCGCTCGCGGGCAATATGCCCGGCCTCGACGGCTTCCTTCACCGCGCAGTCCGGTTCCTTTCTGTGCACGCAGTCGGGGAAACGGCATTTGCCCTCATAGGGCGAAAACTCCGGATACATAAACCTAAGCTCGTCCGCCGCGATATCCGGCAGAAACAGCGAGCTGAATCCGGGCGTGTCGCACAGATAGGTTCCGTTCGTCACATAATTCAGCTGCGAATGTCTCGTTGTATTCTTTCCGCGTCCGATCTTCCCGCTCAGCTCCCCGGTTTCCATTGCGGCCTCGGGCTGGGCAAAATTCATGATCGTGGATTTGCCGACGCCGGAAGGTCCCGCAAGCACGGTTGTCTTTCCGAGCAGCTCGTTATACACCGCATCCATCGTGTCCGGGTTGTTCGCCTGAACAAACAGTACCTTCGACCCGCTTCCGCGGTAAATGTCACGGAGCTTCTCCGTATCGCCTTCTCCCGCCCGGTCGGTTTTGTTAAAGCAGATCACCACCGGAAGGTTCTCACGCTGCATCAGAAGGAGAAACCGGTCCAAAAGATTCAGGTGCGGCTCGGGGTCTCTTACGGCAAATACGACCATTGCCTGGTCAACATTGGCAACAGCCGGACGGATCAGCGAGTTCCGCCTCGGAAGCACTGAAAGCAGATTTCCCTCGCGCTTTTTTTCATCCGGAACGGACAGCTTTACGTTGTCACCGATCAGCGGACGAATTCCGTTATAACGAAGAATTCCCTTGGCCCGGCATAAAACCGGACCAAGGTCCTCCACATAAACTTCATAGAGTCCTCCGACTCCTTTTACGATTTTTCCGGTTCTTTCAACCATTCGGCGCTCCGTCAGGTGTCACCGTTGCCGCCGTCCTGATCCGGTGTTCCTACAGGCGTAGGCGTATCCGCAGGCGGTGTCGTCGGGGTAGGCGTATCCGTCGGAATCGGCGTAGGGGTAGGGGTATTGGTCGGTGTCGGCGTAGGCGTATCGGTCGGCGTAGGCGTCGGCTCCGGTCCCTTGCTGACAAATAATGTCACAACCGTTCCCTTCTTAACCTCGGATGTATTACCGGGCGTCTGGTCAAATACGGTGCCCGCTTCCTTCTCATTATACTCTTCCTTCACTTCAACGCGAAGGCCGGCGTCCTGAATCTGCTTCTCGGCGGACGCTCTCGTTGCGCCGACAACCTCCGGTACCGAAATCAGTTCCGGACCGGCGCTGTAGTATACGATAATCGTGGATCCGCGCTCAACGGTGGAGCCTTCGGCAGGCTCGGTTCCGAGAACGATATTCTCTTCGCGGTCGTCATTTCTCGGCTCTGCGATAACATTCATACCGGAAAGAATCGTTCTGACCTGATCAAGGGTCTTACCCTTGACGCTCGGAATCTTAATCGTTCCTTTACCGATACTGATATAAAGCACAATCGTATCGCCCTCTCCGAGTTCGGCGCCTTCAAGAGGCTCCTGACTGACTACGGTGCCGGCAGGATACTTCTCGTTCGGATTTGCTTCCTCCGGAGTGGAAATATTCAGTTCGAGGTTCAGTGACTTCAGCTTAACCACGGCCTGCGTCTGCGTCTGTCCGACCAGGTTCGGCATCAGCTCCGTATGGGCGGCCTGCGTGGGCGTAGGGGTAAATGTGACCTTCTTCTGCGGGGTTAATGTATTACCCTTATTATCCTGATTGAAGATACCGGTTGTCTTGTTGACAACAAGAATTACGATAACGGCAACGGCAACCATCAGAAGAATGCTGCTGATCAGGCCGACCTTTTCCCAGATATTTCCGACATCGTCGATGTCTTCGTCATCGCGGTCATCTTTTCTGCGTCTCTGGGCAGGCATCAATGCTCTCGGATCTTCATCCTCGTCATCATCCCCGTCCTCTTCGTCGAAGAAGTTACCGGTCCGGACAACGCTTCCGGCCTTTGCTCCGTTTTTAATCTGTTTCAGCTCGTCATCGGAAAGCTGCTTTGTAGGCGAATTGGAAACCGTAGGCGCAGCCGCGGTGACAAAGTCACCGTCCGGACGTGTAATGGACATCTTAAGATCTGCAATCAGCTCCGCAGCGGAGGAGTACCGGCGTTCCGGCTTCTTGCTCATACACTTGCGGATGATCTTCTCCACCGCAGGGGTAATATTCGGATTTAATTCGATCAGAGAAGGCGCTACGCCGTTAATGTGCGCAAGCGCTACGGCAACGTTGCTGTCTCCGACGAACGGCACTCTTCCGGAAAGCATCTCATACATCGTGATACCAAGGGAATAAATGTCGCTTCGCTCATCCACATAGCCGCCGCGTGCCTGCTCGGGTGACAGGTAATGCACGGAACCGACCGCGTTCTCGCGGATTGTGTTGCTCGTCGTCGCCTTGGCGATACCAAAGTCGGCCACCTTGACCTTGCCGGCAAGGGAAAGAATGATGTTCTGCGGCTTGATGTCACGATGGATAACGTGCTTTGCATGTGCGGCCTCAAGGCCCTGGGCAATCTGAATGCCGATGCCTACCGCTTCCTTAATGTCCAGCTGACCCTTCTTCTCGATGTAACGCTTCAGGGTAATGCCTTCCACCAGTTCCATAACGATGTAGTGGAGATCGCCCTCGTCGCCGACGTCGTAAACGCTTACGATGTTCGGGTGCGTAAGACCCGCACAGGACTCTGCCTCGGCACGGAAGTTCGTGACGAACGTGTTATCGCTGCAATATTCCGGTTTCAGAAATTTGATGGCGACCATACGGTTCAGCTTGTGGCATTTGGCTTTGTAAACATCCGCCATGCCGCCGGAACCGATTCTCTCGATAATCTCGTACCGGTCACCGATTAACATTCCCGGTGTAATAATCATGCTGTCTCTTCCTTTCTGCTAACAATCCGAAAATCAAACCTTCATCAGGATAACGGTGATGTTATCCTTGCCCCCGTTTTCATTGGCCATAAATACCATCTTGTCGGTAATGTCCGAAACGTCCTCGTATTCGCTGACCAGCTTCAGAAGTTCCCCCTCTTCCACCATTTCCCATAAGCCGTCAGAGCACAGGAGAATGTAATCTCCGCGGTTCACTTTAATCTTATAAAAATCCGGATTCACAACCGAACGCGTACTGAGCGCCCGAAGAACCACGTTCTTCTGCGGATGGAATCTGGCCTCCTCCTTCTTCAGTTCCCCGTTACGCACCATCTCCGCCACAAGGGAATGATCCTGCGTAATCTGGTGAATGGCATCGTTAACAATATATAAGCGGCTGTCGCCGATGTTCGCAATCAGAAGATACCCGTCCGAAAGCAGCGTTGCCATGACAAATGTGGTGCCCATGCCGTCATATTCCCGCTGGGACTTTGCTTTCGCGATCAGTTCCTCGTTGGTCGTCTTGAGCGCTGCTTCGATGGCGGAGATCGGTGTTCTTTCCTTACTCTCGCGAATCAAAGACACGAAACGTTCCACCGAAAAACGGGAAGCAAAATCACCGGCATTATGTCCGCCCATTCCGTCCGCGACGATGTACAGATTCGGCAGCATGCCGACCGGCTCATCCGAACTGAAGTAGTAGTCCTGATTCATGCTTCGCTTGTTTCCGACGTTGGTAACGGCTACAGCTTTCATTCTCTCTCTCCTTATAATTCGGCAGCGGTACCGCTCTCATAACTTCTGCGCAACTGGCCGCAGGCGGCATTGATGTCCGCTCCCATTTCCCTTCTAATAGTAACATTTATGCCGGCTTTTTCAAGTAAATTCTGAAAACTTAACACATTTGTCATATTCGGGCGCTCGTAATCACGCTCTTTTACGGGGTTCACCGGGATCAGATTCACGTGGCAGTTCCGGCCTTTTAACAGGGCGATCAGCTCCCTCGCGGAGGCGTTGGAATCGTTCACGTCCCGCAGCAAACTGTACTCAAATGTCATGCGTCTTCCGGTCTTCTCCGTATAATAATCGGCCGCTTCCATCAGTTCCTTTATCGAATACCGTTTTGCTATCGGCATTATCCTTCGCCGCAGTTCGTCATTCGGCGCATGGAGTGAGATTGCGGGCGTAATTCCGAGGTCTTTATCCGCAAGCTCCCTGAGTTTTTCCACAAGTCCGCAGGTTGAAACCGTAATGTTTCTCCTGCTGATGTTAAGCCCGTCTTCCGAACTGAGCATCGTCACAAATTTAACCAGATTATCAAAGTTGTCAAGCGGCTCCCCGGTTCCCATCACTACGACGTTTGAAACACGCTCGCCGGTATCCCGCTCAATGGAATACACCTGATCAAGCATCTCCGCTGCCGTAAGATTTCTCACCAGACCGCCGAGCGTCGACGCGCAGAACGAGCAGCCCATCCTGCAACCGACCTGCGAGGAAATGCAGACCGAATTGCCGTGCTTATACTGCATCCATACGCTTTCGATCACATTGCCGTCGGAAAGCCCAAACAGATATTTCCGTGTTCCGTCCTGTTCGGAACGAAGCATCACTTCCTGTTTAAGAGCGGTATAATCGAATTCGTTCTGCAGCCGCTCACGTAGCTGTGCCGACAGATTCGTCATCTCCGAAACGGAACGGGCCAGTTTCTTATGCATCCAGTCATACATCTGCGAAGCGCGGAAACGTTTCTCCCCCAGTGCCTCGATGACCGCCGTAAGCTCTTCCTTTGTCAGGTTTTTCAAATCCGTTCGTTCCATCTGTTCTTGCCTGAATCTCCGTCACTTTGACAAATGCCACACTTCATTCCGATTTCCGAAACAGCGCCATATAAAAGCCGTCGGTCCCGTCCTGCGGGAACAGCTGCAGGCTTCCGTTTTCATATCGTTTGAGGAGTCCTTCGGGAATCTTCTCCGAAAAATCCCACGCCGTAAGCCCTTTTCCTTCGATATACTTCCGGTTTTCGTCGTTCTCCTCTTTCGTAACCGTGCAGGTCGAGTAGCAAAGGTATCCGCCCTTTTTCACATACCGTACGGCATTATCGAGAATTGATTTCTGCAGCTTTGAAAGCGCTGCGATATCATTAAGCTTCGTCTTATACTTAATGTCCGGCTTCCGTCCGATGACGCCGAGTCCCGAACAGGGAAGATCGGCAATCACTACATCATACTTTTCTCCGGATGCCGCATCGAAAACAGTGGCGTCGCCGGGTTCCACGGAAACATTCAATAATCCGATTCTTTCCGCTTGCTCGCGGATGCGGTCACATTTGCCGGCGGAGATATCTCTTGCGGTTACGCTTCCCCCGCCGAGAACCGAAAGTTCATCGGCAATGTGAATCGTCTTACCGCCGGGCGCCGCGCAAAGATCAAGGACCGCCATTCCCTTTGTAAGGGGAAGGATGTTGCCGGAAAGCGCCGAACTTTCGTCCTGCACCGAAAGCAGTCCGCCGAGATAGGCTTCCATCCGCGACAGATTGCCGGTGTGCTCCATCCGAAGGGTGTTCGGAAGAAGTCCGTCCGTAAAGGCAATGCCGTCCTTCGTAAGACTTTCCTTCAGTTCCTCCATCGTTCCGCGGCTTTGATTCAGCCGGATTGTGAAGCTGCCTTCTGCTAAGAACGCGGCGAACATCCCCTCCGCTTCCTCCGGATAGTTCTTTGTTAAGTATTCCGAAAGCTCAGAGGGCATCGAATAATGAAACGAAAGGCGTTCCGCATCGCAGAGTTTCTTCTCAACGTCCGAAAGATACGCTTCCGCGCCGCCGGCCGCTTCCACCCTGCGGACAAGGTTTCGAAGCACGCCGTTCACAAAACCGGTCAGAAACGGATAGCAGGCTTTCTTTGTCAGATTGACCGCTTCATTGACCGCAGCGGAGCTCGGAATCTGTGTCAGAAAAAGGATCTGGTAAACCGTCATGCGCATCAGGTTTCGAAGTTTCGCTTTAATGCGGCTTACCGGCTTTCCGGTCAGCTCTTCGAGGACCCGGTCGCACGTAAGCTGCCGCTCTAAGGTACCATGCACAAGCCTTGTCGCAAGCGCCCGGTCCTTCACAGAAAGGTCATCGCCGTCAAGCGCAAGGAGCGCCTTATGGCAGAGAACGCCTTCTTCGTTGATGCGGACAAGCATATTCATTGCCGATTCCCGGGCATTCATTCCGAATCTCCTTTTACAAACGGTAAAGTCATTCCGTCACTCCCCGCAAATGGTACCCCCGCAGGAACTCTTCGGTGGTCATGCGGCGCTTTCCCTCCGGCTGAAGGGAAAGAATCTTAAGTCCGCCGTCGCCGGTCACATAGGTGAAGCTCTTCGCGGTAACATCCGTGATGGTCCCGGGCGTCCCGCCGTCAGAAAGCGCTACTGCTTCCGCTTCCCATATCTTCAAAAGACGGCCGTCCAGATCGGTAAAGGTTCCGGGCCACGGATTCAGTCCGCGCACATAGCGCGCAAGCTCGGCTGCCGGTCTTTCGAAATTTAGACGACCCATTTCCTTCGTCAGCTGCTTTGCATATGGGGTCGTCATCTCCCCCTGGGGAACCGGCCTTAAGCTTCCGTCAAGAATTCCGGGAATCGCTTCGCAGAGAGCCTCTGCGCCGAGTTCCGCCAATTTATCATGAAGAGAACCGCCGGTTTCGTCCGCAGCAATCGGAATCTCCCTCTTAAGAAGAATATCGCCGGTATCGAGCCCTTCGTTCATATACATGATCGTAACGCCGGTCTTCTCCTGCCCGTCGAGAATAGCCCACTGAATCGGGGCCGCTCCGCGATACGCCGGAAGAAGCGACGCATGCACATTGATACAGCCGTATTTCGGAAGCAGAAGAACCGCCTTCGGAAGAATCTGTCCGAACGCCGCAACGACAATCAGGTCCGGCTTTGCTTTTTCAATCACAGCTACTGCTTCGGGATTCCGAAGCCGCTCGGGCTGGAAAACCGGAATGTCATGCAAAAGCGCCAGCTGCTTCACCGGCGACATCGCAAGTTCCTTGCCCCTTCCCTTCGGGCGGTCCGGCTGGGTTACCGCAAGGACAATCTCATACGGTTCTTTAAGAAGCCGCTCGAAGATCACAGCCGCGATATCGGGCGTTCCCATAAATATCACTCTGATCATTTACTGCTCCTCAGCCTCCGCCATTTCCTCTAATTCCTTATTGTCATAGAGCCGACCTTCCACCTTTTCCACATAGAGATGGCCGTCAAGATGGTCGTTCTCGTGTAAAATGGCACGCGCAAGAAGACCCTCGCCCTCAATCTCCTGCCACTGCATATTGCGGTCCTGGTAACGGCATTTGACGTAATTCGGACGCGTCACCACGCCGCTCTTTCCGGGCACGCTGAGGCAGCCCTCATAGCCGCTCTGCACGCCGTCGGTAGCAAGAATCTCCGGATTCAGAAAGGCAATCGGCTCATTGCCCTCGGGCGATACGTCGATTACAAAAAGACGCTTCAGAATTCCGACCTGCGGCGCTGCTAACCCGACGCCGTCCGCCTGATACATCGTCTCAATCATGTCATCAATCAGCTCCGCCGTGCGCGGATTCATCTCCGTGACCGGCTTACACACCTTCTCAAGTACCCGGTCGCCCTGCGTGCGAATCTTTCGTATTGCCATTTTCCCCTCCTTCATCCTGCGGCAAATGCCACACCGTAACATTGAAACATCATTTATTCACTGAATTCAAACTGCACCGAAACGTTCTCAAAGGAGAGCCGTTCGAGCCGGTCCTTCACCTGCTTAACCTTATCCCGTGAGGCCGCTTTACAGTAAAGCACCATGCGGAACGTGTCCTGCACATACCGGACATAATCCGGCGCCGGTCCGAGGACCGTAACGCCCTCCGCCTGCGCTGCCGCAGCCAGCTCCTTCATCGCTTCCGAAAGCACTCCTTCGTCCTTCGAAAGCCCGAGCACCTTTAACATGCTTGTGCACGGGGGATACCCTAACATCCTGCGGTACGTGATTTCCTGCTTATAGAACTCCGGATAGTCCTGCGCCGCGGCGCACAGTAACGCGTAATGGTCCGGCCGGTAGGTCTGGATCACAACCCGTCCCGGCAGCCTGTCACGCCCCGCGCGGCCGGCAGCCTGCGCAAGAAGGTGGAATGTCCGCTCTGCGGCGGAATACTCGGAAACGCCCAGCGACATGTCCGCAAGCAGCACGCCCATCAGCGTAACTTTTCCGAAATCGTGCCCCTTGACAATCATCTGCGTTCCCACGAGAATGTCGGCTTTTCCTTCGGAGAAAGCGGACAGGATCGTGTCATATCCGTCTTTCCCTTTAGTCGTGTCGGCGTCCATCCGCATGACGCGCGCCTCTGGGAATTCCTTTTTGATATATTCTTCAATCTTCTGCGTCCCGGTTCCGAAGGCGGAAATGTACTTCGACCCACAGGCGGGACACACATTCGGAAGCTTCGTGGTATGTCCGCAGTAGTGGCACTGCAGATTTCCGCTTTTATGAAGCGTCAGCGAAATGTCACAGTGCGGGCATTTGAGCACTTCCCCGCAGCTGCGGCACGAAACCGTTCCGGAGTACCCTCTTCGATTCAGAAACAGCATCGCCTGCTCTTTCCGGCTTAGGCATTCCGTCAAAGCCTTTCTGAGCGTCCGGCTTAATATGCTTCGGTTTCCCGCGTTCAGTTCCTCGCGCATATCAACGATGTCGGCTTTCGGGAGCTCGGCTCCCTCCTTGGCGCGCTTCGTCAAATGTAACAGCACGTACTTCCCGCTTTCCGACATGTAATAGCTCTTCACGGAAGGCGTCGCGGAACCGAATACAACCGCCGCACCGCATCCCTCGGCACGCTTCTTAGCCACCTCGTCCGAATAATACTTCGGCGTTGTCTCACTGTGGTAGGAAAGCTCCTGCTCTTCATCGATAACGATCAGTCCGAGATTCGGAAACGGTGTGAACAGAGCCGACCGCGGTCCGATCATAACCGAAATCTCTCCGGTTCTTGCTTTCTCACTCATCTGGAAGCGGTCACCCGCCGCCATTTTCGAATGCACATAACCGACGCGGTCCCCAAAGCACCGAAAGAAACGAAGAAGCGTCTGGTACGTAAGCGCGATCTCCGGAATCAGAACGATTGCCTGCTTCCCCTCTGCAAGAATCTGCTCGATAACCTTCAGATAAACCTCGGTCTTTCCGCTTCCGGTAATTCCGAACAGAAGGAACGGCTTTCCTTCCGAACGTCTCTTGAGAATGGTATCCGCGGCAACCTGCTGCTCCTCATTCAATGCAAACGGAAGTCCGTCGCCGCCGAAACCCGATGCGGTCCGGTCCACAACCTCGAGGATTCCTTCCCCGACGAAATAATCTATGGTCGGCTTTGTAATGCTCATCTTGCCGACTGCCACTTCATAGGGGATGAATTCCTGCGAGCAGAACGGCTCGAGAAGTCTTGCCTTAGCTTTATGTTTCTTTGAAACGGCAGTTCGGTAGGCTTCCTCAATGACATCCTCCGGCGCGGTTCTTGCAATGATCCGTTTCGGTTTCTTCTGTACCTTCTCACGGACCGGAATCACGGTGCGAAGCGCTTCGTACAGCGTTCCGCCGTACTGCTCGCGCATCCAGTACGCAAGCTCCACCATCCTGTCTTCGATGGTCAGTTCCCGCTCCGGCACTTCCGCGATATCCTTCGTCCGTTCCGGCGGAAACTTCGGTGTTTCGCTGATTCCGACGATATAGCCCTTTCGGGACGCGTTGCCTCTGCCGAAAGGAATCCGCACCGGCGAACCGATCCGGACCTTTCCGGTAAGCTCCGGCGGAATCCGGTACTGGAACGTCCGGTCAAGAGACGCCACGGAAATATCAATTATCACATCTGCATAAAGCACCCGTGTTCCTCCGTATTCTGTGGATGCCTGTTTCGAAACTAACGCCTTGCTGTAAAGCTCCGGTTTCAATGCTGTTTTCTAGCAATAGAGCCCCAGCTTCGCTGCTTCCTCGAGAACCATCTCACGGTCGTCCATATGGTATTTGACGCCGCGAATCTCCTGATAGTCTTCATGTCCTTTGCC
>DBWJ01000107.1 GCA_002308955.1 Lachnoclostridium sp. UBA1241
GCGATGATCAGCTTCGGCTTCGCCTCGATAGCGATTCTCTTGAGTTCGTCATAGTCGATGAAGCCGTTCTCATCCACGCCGTAAGGAACGATATTGAAGTAGGTGCCGGAGAAATTCACCGGGCTTCCGTGTGTCAGATGTCCGCCGTGGGCAAGATTCATACCCATCATCGTGTCACCGGGCTTCAGAAGCGCGAACTGCACGGCCATGTTGGCCTGTGCGCCGGAATGCGGCTGAACGTTAACATACTCGCAGCCGAACAGCTTCTTCGCTCTTTCAATCGCGAGGTTCTCGGCGATATCCACGAACTCGCAGCCGCCGTAATAGCGATGTGCCGGATAACCCTCCGCGTACTTATTGGTCAGCACGCTTCCCATTGCTGCCATAACAGCCTTGCTTACCAGGTTCTCGGAAGCAATCAGCTCAATATTCTCTCTCTGTCTGCCAAGCTCGAGCGTAATGCCTTCCGCAAGCTCGGGATCAACCGTCTTTACATCGTCAAATGAGTACATAGAAAACCTCTCTTCGATTGAATTTCCGGGTTTTTGACCGGATTCTGCGCAGGGATTACGCGTACAAGGACCCAATGCGCACCGCTATCATATTAGCACAGCCAAGCGCAAAATGGAACACCTAATATTTTTTTTATGATATTGCACAATTCCGCCCGAATTGGTACAATTATTTTATAAATAATTGCATTTTCAAAAAGGAGACCGGCTATGAAACGAACCGATTATCTGTCCTGGGACCAGTATTTTATGGGAATTGCTCTCCTGTCCGCACAGCGCAGTAAGGATCCCAATACAAGCGTCGGCGCCTGCATCGTAAGCCCGGAGAACCGTATTCTCTCGGTCGGCTACAACGGCATGCCGAAGGGCTGCTCGGACGATGAGTATCCGTGGGACCGCGAAGGCGACGAACTGGACACCAAGTATTACTATGTCTGCCATGCGGAACTGAACGCAATCTTAAATTACACCGGCACCGATATGAAGGGCGCGCGTGTTTATACGACGCTCTTCCCGTGCAATGAATGCACGAAGGCGCTGATTCAGGCCGGCATCACCGAGGTGATCTATTATTGTGACAAATACGACGGCACGAAATCCAATATCGCCGCCAAGCGCATGTTTAAGTCCGCAGGCATCACCTGCCGGGCCCTTGACCCGCTCGGAACGGACGTTGTTCTGAAGCTGTAACAGGTGTTTCGAAACCGTAACGAACAAAAACTGTTCTCTGAAACCACAAGGGCCACCGCAATGCGATGGCTCTTTTTTTGTGTCCGTCATTCTGTTCTGTTTCATTCCTGTTGTGTCTGTCATCCGGCTTCTGCTTCATTCAGGCAGATAAGCGGATGCCTGTCCCTGTCAAGTAATCCGTAGGCTGCGAACAAAAAAGCGCCCCCAAACGACATGATCAGGTCCCACATTGTATCGTTAAGCCCGACATCCACATATCCCGGCAATTCCTGCCCGTTTACGACAACGCTGTCTATCTTCTTAATCGAAACGACTTCTCCGGATTGGTCCGCGAGAAGGAACGAATTGATTTCGGAAACATACGTATCCTTCTGCATGTCATACGATAAGATTTTATCGGCCGAGAACTCCACGACTTCCCAAAGAACCGCGATCAATACAGCCAGAGAAACCGCCAGCACCAGATTCAAAACTCTCTTTGCGCCCGCAGCGCGGTACAGTCTCTGCAGCAGATAATAGACAAGAATCGTAAAGAGCATGCCCTGCACACAGTGAAGCATCTTGTCCCACCACCCGGTACTGAGATACAGCCCGAAGCAGCTTCCCGCCGTATGTCCGCACGCGTAAACGACCGCGAAACAAAAAAGAGGTGTCCTGCTTACCACGGAGAACATAAGCTCCAACCCAAGCGGGATCATAACAAGAAACATCGTAATGAAGAATTTCACCGCATGGTCCGGACGGTTGCCGAAGAAAAGATAATAAAGGATTACCCCGATAAGCACCGCTTCCGTAAGCAGAAGAAATGCTATCTTCGGTTTTCTTTTCCTGAGTTCTTCCGTGATCTTCTTCATAGTATCCCCTGTCTTTTCACAGTATTATTAAAGGCCGAATGCCCTCGGCAGAAATCCCATAACGAAATGCAGCATCCAGACGCACCAGATCGTCCTGTCCTTTTCGTACAGAATGCCTGTCACGAAACAGAGCACTCCCGCTGCAGCCATATAGTAAATCGGAAAATGCATATGCAAAACACAGAAGAACAGTCCGATGAAGATAAGCGTCTTCCATTTGTTCTTCATTGCCCTGCTGACATTGTCCTGCCATAACGGTTTGATCAACAGTTCCTGCCACAGAGCGCTGACCGGGTAAAACCAGCGGAATCTCTGATCGAGATACAGCGCAAAGAACGGCTTCGCCGCCGTGACCGGATCAACGGTATTCTTATAAAGCCGGTAACCGGCTAAAACCGCTGCGTAAAGGATGAGCACGATAACCGTCTGCAGAACCCTCTTTTTGAAGCTGCCGTCTTTCGGAATCCGGAAGCACGAGAAGGAAAATGTGATCTTCTTACAGGCTATCAAAACCGCGGCCGCAACCGTAATGATCGTCATATAGATCTTGATCAGCAGGTTCTCGCTTCCGGGGATGGAATACCCGGGCAGGAACCGTCCGCAGACCTTGTCGGTCAGGATCAGAATCAGAATTGCCAAAAGGCTAAGCAGATAGATTGCCTGCTCTTTGGGCTCTTCCTCCGTATTATTCATAAAAGCAAACCGGTCTTTCATTCGCGTCCTCTCTTAACCCCCAGCATCCATGATGTAAATAATCCCACACCGAACCAGACAGCAAGCACGATCACCGCTCCGATAAGAAACGGCTTTCCGGAAACGGCACTGAAATACCAGTGGCCCGGAAGGAATCCGGATACTTTTCCCCAGATGGCTGCCCAGTCCGGAATATCACAGACTAATCCCGCAAAGAGGGATGCCGCCATGGTGACAACCGTAGCCGACAGGATCAGGTTGACAAATCGGCCGGACAGGGAGCAGATAACAAGCGAAAGCGCCGCCGTTCCGCACGCATAAAGGACGAACGCCACGAATACTTTCCCCGCAGCCGGGTGGTTTGAAGAAAGAAGCACCGGAACGAATCCGATAACGGTCACAATAAGCCCCGGAAGCATCTGCACGATATAAAGCGTCGAAATCCTTCCGCCGCGTCCGATTACCCGTCTTAACAGTCCCGAGGACGCATAACCGCACATCCACGTTCCGCTGATGATCAGGTAAAACATTGTAAACACCGCATACCAGCGGATTCCGTAGTAAGTAATCTCTTCGGGCTTTTCTTCCTCCGAGACGGTAATCGTCTCGATACTTAAAAGTGAGTCCCCTTTCCACACCTCGTCAGCCATGGCGCGGAACTTATCAAGCCCCGCCTCATCAAAGCCTTCGATACCGTTAAGCTTTCCTTCAATCAAAGCTTCCGTCCAGACTTTAACGATGTCATTGATCACAATCTCGGTAAAATAAGTCATGTCGTACGAATCCGCCATAACCGTAACCTTCACCAAAGACCGGTAGTCTCCCCTGCGAAGCTTCTCCGTAAAGTCCGGGGCAATCTCGATCATTCCCTGTGCCCGGTTCACGGCCACCTCATGAACGGCCATATCCCTTGATACGACCTCGAATTCATAATTTTCTTCAAAAAGCAGCTCTATGAGTTCCTCACCGAGACCGCCCGCGTCCTCGTTAACGACTTTGATGCGGATGCTTTTCTCTGCTTCCTTCCCGTCATACCGGGCAATGTAAACACATACGAAGACCGCAAGAATGATAATGGCAAGCGACCCGAAATCCGTCAGCAGCGCCCTTGTTCTTCCCTTCATGATTGCGAGATTATTCATACAAAACACCTCGCTTCCGATACGCAAAGAAACCCGCCGTAAGGAACAGAATAAAGGCGGTGAGCAGCACGAGCATATCCTCCGCATACCGCTCGATCATCAGATTAAACATCGCATTTGAAAAGATGCTGACGCTTGCGCGAAACGGCGAGATTCTCATCAGAAATGACACGACTTTCGGAAGACCCGCTTTGTCCGAAAGGAACGCAACGCCTGCGAAAGACGCCGCGCCGAAATAGAGTCCCGTCCACAGAGCGGGCTGTTCGTTTCGAAACAGCGAACCGATGAAAACTCCGAGCGCGGAAAATGTGAGCGCCGTAAGGACCATTCCCGGCAGCACGGCAAGAACGTTGCTCATCTTCACCTGCCGAAGCGCCCGCGCCATCGGATACATCACGGCAAATGTGCACAGGATAAGAAGTGTTCCCGAGAGGATTCTCGCAAAGAACCAGCGTGTCATTTTCCCCGCCGGAACGCTTCTTTTTGCAAGCACGCCCGTCTTGTCAAGGCAGGTCAGATACAGCACGGGGAACGAAGCAAAAAAGGCACACGCCGCGAAAAGAATCGCAAGCGCATACCGCAGATGATAATCGCCGCCTAACAGGAAGACGCCGTTCTTACCGATAATTTCGCCGCGATGAAGATATACGCCGATCAGCTCACTGACCGAATCGTTTCGAAGTCTCGTGAACTCCTCTTCGCTCATGCCGGCCGCATTGCCCGCCACATTGATTACGCGGATACCCTGGCCGAATACCGAGATACTGCTTGCGATTCCGCTTTGAAACGTAAGCGCGTCAAATGCGTGCGAAGGCGCATAGTAAAACTTCATAACGGCTTTGTCGCCGTTCATAGCATTTTGATAAGTGCCCGCGGGAACATGCAGCAAAACAGCCGCTTTTCCTTCTTCCACCATGTTCTTTCCGGTCTCGACATCCGAAACGGAGGTGATTACGGCATTGCCCTTCTCCACCTCATAATCCACGACCATGTCCATCATGGCGGAAAGCATCAGACTGTCATCTTCGTTGCACAGCGCGCCGTTAATAAACGCCCCTTCCCCGTCCTTAAGTACCGGCGCCAGAAAAAGGCCGAACATCAGCACAACGGGAATCGGGGCAAGCACGGCAAGAAGCGCCGTCTTTCCGTGTCCGAAAAGCCGTTTTATATCATATCGAATGAAGGAAAGGAGCTTCATCAGACCAGACACCCTCCGTCAAATCGCAGAGTACGGTCCATCAGAGGCAGAAGTATCGTCGGATTGTGCTCGGTAATAATCATTGCGGTGCCTTTTTCTTTCTCATCCTTCAGGAGCTTTGCGACACACTTCAAGCCCTGTTCGTCAATTCCCGCAAGAGGTTCGTCTAACATCATATAGGAATAGTTTCCCATCAGCGCGGCAGCAAGGTTAACCCGCCTTCTCTGACCGCCCGAGAGACGGTCGATACGCTTTTTGCAAAAAGATTCCATCTGCAGTTCGGAAATCAGATATTCCGCCCGGTCGGTATTCTCCCGGCCGCGCAATGAGGACCATGCATACAGATTCTCCGTAACGGTCAGTTCTTCGAAAAGAACGATATCCTGCGGAACATAGGCAATCTTCTCTTTCGCCTGCTTCCCGGAAAGCCCGTCAATCCGCACTTCTCCCGCATCCGGCGCAAGAATTCCCGACAGAATCTTTAAAAGCGTGCTCTTTCCGCTTCCGTTCTCCCCGAGAAGAGCGATTCCTTCTCCCGGGTTAAGCGAGAGCGACACGTTCTCAAGCACCGCATACTTACCGTATTTTTTCATCAATCCTTCTGCTTCAAGCATAATCGTTATAAAACTCCGCTCTTTTTATACTTTCCGGAACAGATAAGCTCCGATTCCGACCGCGATGGTGAGATTCAGCGAATCCACCTCCGGCGACTGCGGAATAATGATGCTCTCACTGAAATCCGCGTACTCCTCGGGAAGCCCCGTGGCTTCGTTTCCGAAGATCAGCGTGAAGAGCTCCGGCTTCGGGCAGTTCTCCGCAGTCAGCTGTTTCTTTCCTGTCAGCATGAAGGAATACAGCTTCCGCTCCGCTGTCCCGTACTGCTTCCGGTAGGTTTCAAAGTCCGGAAAGCACTGCACCCGGAGGGAGAACAGCGCTCCCATCGAGGCGCGAACCGCCTTCGGATGGAACCGGTCGATTCCCGGCGTGATGATCGCAACGTCGTGAATGCCGAAAGCGAGGCAGGTCCGGAATATCGTACCGGCGTTACCCATGTTCCCCGGGTTCACAAGCATCAGATGCGGCTGATCCGCCGCCAAAGTATCCTCATACTTTCGAAATACACCGATAACGAAGACGTTCTCCTTGTCGGAAAGCCGCGCTATCGTCTTGTCATTCTCCAAAACAGGGATATTATGCTCCCGGCACAGAGACATGATCAGTTCCCGGTCGGTGAACGTGGAATGAAGCAGCACCTCCGTCACCTGCTCCGGCCGTTTTTTAATCAGTTCCACGGTCGGAAACGCCCCGAGCGCATAGGAATAATCAAATTCTTTCTTGTACGGTTTCACCGCCACCGAAGCGTCCAATTATGCTTCCTCCGCCTTGAAATAAAACGTCTTGCTTACAAAATCGCCGCGCAGCCCTACATCGATGCCGCATGCCGCAAGTGTCTTCCCCGAAAGCGTCTGTCCGGTCTCCTCGCAGAAATACTTCCGGTCTGCGTCCAGCCCGCGCAGATACAGCCGTTTCGCCGGCTCACTCGGCTTTCCGAGCACCTGTACATACGTAAGAAGCGCTTCGCTCTTATCCTTTGCGACGAACATCCACGCGTCGTAGGTATTGTCCTTGAAAAGGTTTCCGAGCCGGTACTGGTCTCCGTCGCTCATCAGCTTATGGAACCGGTGATACTTGGCGACCTGCCCCGGAATCTTCGCGCGGTCCTCTGCGGGAATCCGTGTCACGTCAAGCTCATACCCGAAGGTTCCGACAAGCGCCACATCCCCTCTTGTATCGAAAGGCGTGGTCCGCCCGAGCAGATGGTTCGGGCAGTCGGAAACATGCGCGCCCATCGCGGATACCGGATAGCAATAGCTCGTACCGTACTGAATCTTAAGACGCTCAATTGCGTCCGTATCATCGCTCGCCCAGATCTGCGGCGAGAAGTAAAGCATTGCCGGGTCAAACCGTCCGCCGCCGCTCGAACAGTTCTCAAGGAGCAGCTTCGGATAGTCGGTCGTAAGCCGGTTCATCAGATCGTACACGCCGAGCACGTAACGGTGCCACAGCTCACGCTGACGTTTCCTCGGAAGCGAGGTCGAACCGACTTCGGTAAGGGCACGGTTCATGTCCCATTTGACGTATTCGATGTTGGCGGAATTCAGAATATTCGTGAGCATTCCGTAAACATAATCACGCACCTCGGCGTTCGAATAGTCAAGCACGTACTGAGCACGCGCCTGCGTCAGGTCGCGCCCGATAATCTGGATTGCCCACTCCGGATGCGCGCGGTACAGCTCGCTGTTGTCGCTGACCATCTCGGGCTCGAACCAAATGCCGAACTTCATGCCGAGCGCATTAATCCGGTCGGTAAGCGGCTTCAGTCCGCCCTTCAGCTTCTCTTCGTTCACGACCCAGTCGCCGAGGGAATTGTCGTCGAAATTCCGGCAGCCGAACCAGCCGTCATCCATGACAAGCATCTCAATGCCGAGCTTCGAAGCCTCTTCGGCGATGGCATACAGCTTGTCCTGGTCAAAATTGAAATAGGTTGCTTCCCAGTTGTTGATCAATATCGGCCGCTCGCGGTCTTTCCAGTAGCTGCGAATCAGGTGGCTGCGGTACAGGTCGTGGAACGTCCTGGACATCCCGCCGAGTCCCTCCTCCGAGTATACAAGCACCGCCTCGGGCGTCTGGAATTCCTCTTCCGGACGAAGCAGCCACGAAAAATCATACGGATTGATTCCGATTACCGTTCTCGTCTGCTTTCCTCCCGTCACTTCCGCTTCCGCAAGGAAGTTTCCGCTGTACACGAGATGGAATGCATACACCTCGCCGTGCTCCTCGTCGGTTCCCGGCGTGCAGAGCGCCATGAAAGGATTGTGCTGTGCCGAGGAAACGCCGCGCAGGCTGTCCGTCAGCTGCTTGCCGGCATGAAGCGGCACCCGGCTGACTGCGCACTCACGCGCCCAGTTTCCGTTCAGCGTGATCATCTCATAATCCATCCCGGGCAGCTCCACGCATGCGGAAAGCACGCGCTGCAGACGCACGTCGCCGTACCCGCGGTTATAAACCTTCACCGCCCTCGTAATGACATTCCGGTCGCGGAAGATAGTATAGCTTAGTTCCGCCGTAAGCCCCGCATGTTCATCTTCCATCGTGATGATAAGTGTCTCCGCCTCATCTTCTTTAGCAAAGGTTGCGGGAATGCAGCTCACGCCCTTCTGCTTAAGCTCCGGTTTCCCACTGACAATCCGATGGTTCTTATAGCGGAGGTCGCAGGCGGACATGCCGTCCCCGTCCAGGATCATAAAGCACGGCTCGCGGAAGTCTCCGATGCCGTGGCACGGGTATTCAAAGGGGCGTGAATCCATAAATCCCATCCGCTCCCGGTTATGGTGCTGCGGCGTATAATTGCCTTCATCCAGGTGCAGCAGATAAGTAAGGTCATCGTCTCCGCACCGCTTGCCGTAATAGACGTGAAGAAGATACCCCTCCTCGGTCACGGCCATGGCATAGGTGATGCCGTCGTTATCAAGCCGCAACACGGTGAGTTTCTCCTCACTCAGTTTCTCCGCTCCCCATACATGGAAGCCAATCGTCGTCTGTTCTTCCCGAATCATTGCATATCCTCTCTTTACGCTAATATTCTCCACTGGTTCTCGTCTGCGTTATACATAATCTTCACCAGCCGTTCGGTTCCGAAAACCAGAATCTTACACTCAAACGTCCGAATATGGCCGCGAACAGCCACCCCGTTCGGGAGGATGTAATCGCCTCTGCCGGACAGGTCCCGATACCCCCTGATCTGATAGGTCTGCATCTCGCCGGTTTCGTCCGTCAGCCGAATCTTAATCGGCATGATGGAGCGGTCACGGTTATGCTGACAGATCACATCGATTCGATTGTCGCGTTCCTCTATAACTCCCATGTCTGCACCTTCTTGTACAGACATAATAGAACATTTGTTCGGGTTTGTAAAGGGGGTTTTTACGAATTCACAAATCTTCGCTCTCGTGTCTTTTATACCCTTCGCCGAACACTTCCGATGCCGACGAAATGATCAAAAACGCGTTCTTATCCTCTTCCGTCACAATCTCTCTGGCCTTAGTGAACAGATGTTTTTTCACCATGCAGAGCATGACCGGACGCTTCTCTCCGGTATATGCCCCGCGCCCGTCGAGATAAGTCACGCCGGTATCAAGTTCCTTCATAAACCGCTGCGCAATCGCCTCATGCCGCTCACTCACGATCAGCAGCTTCTTTGTCTCGTCACTGCCGTACAGGACGAGGTCCAGAATCTTCGCGCTCACAACCGCTCCGACACCTGCATAAAGCGCCGTCTCGATGTCCTGAAAGACAAATGCGGACGCCGTAATGACAACCGCGTCGGCACAGAGGATCAACGGTCCGGTCCGGAACTGCTTATTGCGGATGCGGACTACCTTTGCAAGAACGTCCGTACCGCCTGTGGAGCCACCTCCCCGCATGACGATTCCGATACCGACGCCGAGCGCCGCGCCGCCGTACAGTGCGGCAAGAATCGGGACATCCGTAAGCGCCGGAGCCCATATCCCTTCGGCCTCAAGAAGCGCGAACAGATTGGAGAACCCTGCCACCATGCCGGTCGCGATCAATGTATAAAACATGAATTTACGGCTTAAGCATATAAACCCGAGAATCAGAATCGGGATATTCAGAACCAGATACGCAGTACCGACCGCAATCTTCGGCCATACATAATGAAGCATAACCGAAATACCCGATATACCGCCCGGCGCCAGATGATTCCGGTCCATAATGCAAAAAAGCGCCGACGCATAGGCGGCGCTTCCGACAAGAAGCGCAAACAATTCGAGTAAAATTGTCCGAAACTTCGCTTTCATACCTGTCCCGTCTCCTTCCGAACCGATCAGCCGATTCCCATCCCTATTCTACCATGTTCCCAAGCCGAATGAAAGCAGAATATCCGGGAATGTATCCTTTTGTTTTAGTGTAACACCATTTTCATTTCTTCCATACCGAATTCGATGAGACCGGTTTTGTTTGACTGCAAATGAAACTTTTCCTATCTGAAGTCATAAGTTTTGCGGGGTGGTATGACTTCAAATCAAGAATTCTATAATTGAGTCATATCTTTTACCTGTTCTATTTGACTGCAAAAGCATATTTCTCAATATGAGTCATCTCATTTATCTTCTAAGTATGACTTCGGATTGAAAAATACTAATCTGAGTCAACTTCAACATCCAATCTTTATGACTGCAGATTGCAAAACACAAATCTGAGTCACCCCCAACTCCGAAATGGTTTGACTGCAAATCAAGATTCTTCTGTTTGAGTCACCTGTTGCCTTTCGTTTCCGGATTTAATAGTCCAAACTAAAAAACTCCTTAGACCATAATCCTTTTGTTTTTGTGGTCTATGTTTAAGTCTTCGACCCATTCTTATTCAGATACTCCGCATAGGCCTCATCGATATGCACCTTAAATGCATCGTAGTCTTCCCATCGGAACGGGAAACCATGTATATCGGATTGAAGTACCTTTTTTGCAAATGTTCTCAAATCGTCCATATACGGGCCATTAAAATACCCGATGACGAAAGCTCGCGCCTTCTTTTTAATCTCGTCTTCCTGAAAGACTCCGTCATTATCGGACAAAAACACGGTAGGGTTTACTTCGCGGCGTTTGATCTTCGCAGCCAGAGCTCTGACCTCTTTCGCATCTTCTTCATCCAACTCCTCACCGGGCTGATAGAATCCGTGCTCAATGATCCACATAAGCAGATATGTAAAATCATCGTAGGCGTACTGCCACACGATATTCTTTTCTTCCTTTGTCAGATCTTTCTCCGTTTTTCCATGCTGCCTGCAATACTGTTCACAGGCCCCGCTGTAATTCAGGCCGTGATCGTCGTACAGATTCTCCGCGAACACCTTCGGAGCGGCCGTTTGAAGCTCAGCTCCGTCCTGACCGGATTTCTGCTTTCTGATTACGCGCACATAATGAATGAACAGCCACTCCCAAAACAGACCGATTATGCTTAATACGATCAAGAAAGACATAGAATCATTCATAAATGCTGCCACAGCCAAAAAGAAGTGGCCCAACGCCAGAATCTGAATAAGCACAACTGCCAATATCATGATTCATACACCTCCAAATCTGTGGTTTTTCCAATCAGCCTACCGTGCAGAGTTTTCCCCTAAGGACATATCCGATTTTTTCATAGCAGGCATTTGACGCAACATAATCTGCATTGGTGTAGAGCATCGGTGTGCAGCCTTCGTCCTGAACGATCTTTGTGACCTGATAAACAAGGTTTTCCGCATAGTGCTTTCTGCGGTATGCCTTCTGCGTATATACCAAATTGATCGAAGCCATATCTCCTGTAGGCGCGTACTGACAGCTTGCGATCTTTCTTCCCTGATCATTAACCCAGAAATACAGTCTTCCCGTCCTGGCATAATTCTCAGCATCCTGCCGGTATTCCGCGATGCTCTTCTTATCTACTTCCACTTCTTCATGGAACAGAGCAAGGAAATCAACAAGATCATCTATATCCTGCTCCGTACATTTATGGATATTTCCATCCACATCCGACTTAGGCGGAATCGGGTTCTGACAATCGTATGCAAACATATTCATCTTTATCTTAAGCGTCAGATTGTCGTTGGCCGCTCTGTTTATAAAATATTCAGCAAGCCCATACTTAACATTAAACGAATGCTCTCCGTCAAGCAGCCCGTTCTCTTTTGCAATCAGATATGCTTTTTCATACTCTTCATCCGAAGCATCATCCGGAGTCCAGATCCATACCGGATAAGGTTCCCCTGTAAAGCAGATAATAAGCCTCTCGTGGTCCGTTAACAGCAGACTGCACTCGGAACCGATGATCCTTCGCAGCACAAGGAATGTGTACCTGTCTCTTTCCAATAATCTGTAATCTCTTTCATCGACATGATTATCCATAGTTTTACTCTCCCCTATAATGCCGATACCGGTCCCTGCTCTCTTTTCATTACCATCCTGACGATCGAGACCGGCGTGCCGAGAGTCCATTCCTTTTTACCTCCGTCAAATTCGAACCCGTACCTGTGATAAAAACGAATCGCTCTCTCATTTTTCTCAAATACCCATACGAATATGGTTTTATATTCGCTCAGCCTGGAAACCGCTTCATTCATCAACCTGTATCCTACCTTACGGTTGTAATACTCTTTAAGGACATAGATTGCCTCGACCTCTCCGGCATCCGGCAGATCCTCGTCTCTTGATGGGCCGTATACGGCAAATCCCACGACTTTCTCTCCATCCTTGGCTACCAGAGTATTCTCCGGGAACCGCCTGGCGCGTGCCGTTGTGGCCTCTACGGTCATCGTATCGAGATATCTGTCATATACGATGCCTCTGTAAGCTTCCTGCCATGCGGTGCAGTGCACATATCCCCTCCCGCACAGTTCCTCGTCGGTTTCAGCCGGTTTTATGCATATAGAATCCGTTATATCTTTCATATTAGTATTCATCTCCCCTATGATTTCTACCTGTCTCCATTCCGCAGCATCGACGTCACATACATTCAAGAACGGTCTTCAGCCACTTTTCCAATCCCCTGTCCGTCCAGACCTGTACCTCAACATAGCATTCCGGGCCGTACTTGAAATCCGGATTCCAGATCTGCGGCAGGCCGTACTTCTCTATGATTTTCTGTATTCCCGCAAAATCATAAAGCCGGTTCCGGTATTCTTTGCCGTCCTTAACATTCCCGCTGAAAGTCGGATGGGAATCTCCGTATGTAAATGTCACCTGACTCATGTCAAGTTCACTCGTGTCCACGGTAATGAATGCCGTATGTTCGTACCATTTTTCGAAGAACGGGCATCGTTCCACCACGAAATAGTGCGGCGTGTTCCTCTCCGGGCGCCCGCCCATCTTTATAAACTCATTCCGCAGGATGCCCTCGAAGCGCCTTCTCTTCTGCACGTAATCCTCGGGGCGTTTTGAAAGGAAGATGTCCGGCTTCTCGGTTTTTATCCGCCGAAGCACGTTCTCGGCTTCTTCATCCGAAAGATCCGATATGCTCCTGAGCGGTCCGGTGCTCTGTTCGTAATAGTGATATAAAACCATTGCCTGTCCTCACGCCTGCGGCCGGTGCGTTTCCGCAAACCCGTCTTAGTCCTGTATCTAAACTCTCGTAATACTATTCATACGCATCAACCACGCATTTGGTTAATTATATCATAAAAGCAGCCGGTTTGGTAGTCTGTTCTTACCGCCTTCAAACAAAAAAAGGGGCTGTCGCACCGGCGACGGCCCACGTATAATTGAAGGAGACACGCTGCGGATATGTCCCCGAAAAGAATTGCCTGTGGCTGCGTCTTTAGCCGAGCCGAAATCGCCTCCTAGAGCGGCAAGGCGCGAGGACGCCACCGAGCGGCTTAATTGCCGCTCTTAGAGGAAGTTTGGCGAGGGCGCCCCTCGCAATTCGTTTGGGGACATATCCGCGGCGTCCCAATAAAAACAGGGGCCGTCGCCGGTGCGACAGCCCCTTCCCGGGTTTTACTCAAGTGTTTTCAGTGCATCGCTCTTCGGAATCCGGTGGATCTTGAAGAGTTGCATCACGACAACAATGACATAGCTTGCAATTCCCAGAAGCAGCATCTTCCAGTAGCAGTCATTGCTGATGCAGTACGGCAGGTAACCGCTGATGCGCTGGTACAGGTAATTCTTAAAGACAAGACGCAGAAGCCAATCGACCAAAGGTACCGCAAGGAGCAGGCTTCCGACAACGACGATGGAGGTTGAAACGATGTACAGCCCGCCGATCTCGCCGCCGGTGAAACCGAGGATCTTCGTCATCGAGATACTCGTCTGGTTCCGCTCGATGATCTGCTTCGCGAGCAGGTAAACCATCAGCACGAACATGAGGATGCCGAACCATTTGACGGGCCCCATGAAATCCGCGAAGGCTTTCCACAGCTGGTCCGCGAAGCTGCCGAACGTGGCGCTGTCGAGGCGCATGTACACATTTGCCGCCGAAAGCTCCGTAAGCTCGCTGTCGGAGAAGTACCCGGTGTAGTAATCGGGCGTCTTCTCAAACATCCCGTTGAATTCGTCAAGATTCATGAAGACCGCAAGCGATGCCTCGTACGGGTATTCTCCTGCCACGGTAAATGTGAAGTTCTTATCCGCATACTTATCGTAAAGACTTACGGTATCTCCGACCTTTACGTTGTATTTGTCCATGAAGCCGTTCGAAAGAAGCACCTTTCCGGAAGGAATCGCGTCCTTCACGTAACGGCTGTCGGGGGATATTCCGTACACCGAGATTTCGTCGGTCTTGTAGTCCTTCCGCGTCGTCTCAAGCGTCGCAAGCGCATACTTCTCTGCGTCTGCTGCCATAGCCTCCTCCGGCGCCTTTAAAACGTACTGGTAACGGCTCAGGCTCGTGTCCTCGATCCGCTTTGCGACGTCGTTAAGGAGCGGCTCAAACATCAGTCCGAAGATGATGATGGCGCCTGCCAGCACAATGCCGACTGCCATCGTAATGTAGTTCGGCAGGTTCTGCAGGATGATCCTTATGCGGAAGCGCCACGGGAACGGAATCTTCCGGTTCAGCTTGAGCGCACGCTTCTTCTTGCGGCCGTTCGTCTCGCGACGAAGGAAACTAAGCGGTCCGATTCGCATCTTCCAGATCAGGATTGTCACATTTATCGCAACCATAATGATCGTCGGCCAGAGCGTCGTCTTGATGAACGCTTCCTTGTTCCAGAATGTCTCCACCCTGCCGAGCGAATACATCTTATTGTAGATGTCGACCATGAAGTCGCGCATCGCCGTATAGCCGAGCACGTTGCCGACAAGCATGCCCGCAAGGAACGACAGCAGAGGCAGCATCATGTAGTGCCTTACCATCTCGCCGCGCGTATAGCCCGACGCGCGCAGCGTGCCGATGACCGACGATTCTTTCGAAATCGTATTCATCGTCGTAACCGCAACGATGAATGCGAGCACCGCCACGACAATATAGAGGAACACCACCATTGCCCCCTCATCGCCGCTCATGTCTTCGCCGGCAAATGTGATGCTCTTATTCTCGTACTCCGGCAGGAAGTCGGTTGCCTCAAGCATCGTAAGTCCGGTCTCTCCGGAAAGCGCGCGCTTCAGAATCTCGCTGTCTACCTTGACAATCTCATCCCGAAGCGCCGCAAGCACTTTCTCGGCTGCTTCCTGTTTTGCCTTATCATTTGCCGGCTTCTCGTTGTAAATCCATACGTAACTGATCGTCGTGCGATCGGAGTTAAAGGCGTCGAAGCCCTCTTCCGTCATCATTCCGACGTTAAATGTCTCGTTATCGAACATCAGGTCCGCATTGTCCTTAAACAGCGCGCTGTAATTCGGAAATGCCGCGAAGCCGCTGATCGTCAGCTCGCGTCCCGAAAGCATGATGCGGTCTCCGACCTTGAACTTCTCCTTTCCGAACTGCATGTTGTCAAGAAGGATTTCGTCGTCCTTTTCGGGGAGACTTCCCTCCGTCACCTCCGGAAGGTTTGCGCCGCTTTCGCGGTATATCCGGAACGTTGCGTCGTCCCGTTCTTCTTCAAAAAAATCCGTCTGATATAGTTTTACGCCGGCCTCTTCCTCCACGCTTTTCAGAAGTTCTTCGTCCGGCCGTACGTTAAATGCTACATGGCCGTCTTCCACGTTGTTATTCTTAAGGTTTTTCTTATAACTCTTCGCGATTCCCGCATTCGCCACAAGGAAGCTCGATACGACCGAAACGACCATGACGATGAACAGAAAGATCACGAGATACTTACCGAAATCGCTTTTCAGTTCGCGCGGAAGCCGTTTATTCATGGGATTTCTCATACCGGCTCCTCCTACCACTCGATCTCGCTTACCGGAAGCTTCTGCTCGTTAAGCTTGTCACTCCGGATCCGTCCGTCACGAAGCTTTACAACGCGGTCCGCCATGCTCTTAAGGGCGTCGTTATGGGTTACCATGATAACGGTGTTGCCGTATTGCTGATTGACACGCTCGAGGAGCGCTAAGATTTCTTTAGAAGTGTTATAGTCGAGTGCGCCGGTTGGTTCGTCGCACAGAAGAATGTCCGGATTTTTGATGACCGCCCGGCCGATTGCGGTCCGCTGCTGCTGTCCGCCCGAAAGCTGCGTCGGAAGCTTGTGCCGATGCTCGTAAAGGCCGAGCGTTTTCAGAAGCTCGTCCGTGTCGAGGGGATTCTTACTTAAATATGCTCCGACCTCCACATTCTCCCTTACCGTCAGGTTCGGGATCAGGTTATAAAGCTGGAACACATACCCGAGATGGTCTCTGCGGTACTGCGTCAGCCGCTTTTCGTTCATGTCAGCGGTCTTCTCGCCGTCGATCATCACATAGCCCTCGTCGGCGTTATCGATGCCGCCGATGATGTTAAGAAGCGTCGATTTGCCGCTTCCCGAGGGGCCGAGAAGCACGCAGAACTCTCCTTTTTCGATGTTAAGGTCGATGCCCGACAGCACCGCCGTCTTCGCTTCGCCCTCGCCGTAGCTTTTCTTTACGCCTTTGATTTCCACAAAACTCATTCTCACTCTCTCCTTTGATAAGATTTCGGCTCTCCCCTGTCTGACGGCGTTGTGCCTGCGCGCGTGGCATTTGCAATCATACAAAAAAGAGCAGGTACCGTATGTACCTGCCCGAATTAACAAGCTTTTGAGACAAGTACAGCGGATGCCGTACTTAAGTCTCATCAATTAAGGCAAACCAGACTGCCGAAGCCGCCATGATGTTGATTTGCCACGCGTTGCCGCGTCGATTACTCCCCTAAGGTTGTCTGTATTATAACCCATCGGTTAGCGATAGTCAACTCCCAAAAATCACTAACATTTTCCGGGGTTCTTACGCTTTTTGTGTCATTTGTCACAAATCACACATGCATGCCGGTCGTGTTGGCAATCGCGATCAGATTCCCGAGATCATCTTTCACGGTTACCTGAAAAAAACAGGTGCGCCGTCCGTCTTTAATCATATCGGCTGTTGCCGTAAGAACGGTTCCTTTTACAAGCGAAAGATAACTGATCTGGCTGACCGCCGTCACGGCGTGGTGCTCCGGACTGTTGGTGGCTACGGCAAATGCGAAGTCGCACAGCGTATAAACCGCTCCGCCCATTACGCCTCCGACCGCGTTTTTATGAATTTCGGTAATCGGCATACGGCACTTTGAGTAGTTCTCTCCGACCTCCTCGATGGTAATGCCGGAAGCCTCGGTGGCGTACTTATCATTTGCAAAGAATTTTCTTGCTTCCTGAAGTGTCATGTTCTCTCCTCTCAAAAAGCGCTTCAGTCAGTTTTAAGGCTGCAGCGTTCTTTCGTTTATTCTACTTTCCGATGCTCTCCACATCGTAAGGCGTAGCCTGGTATACATAATAGTTCACCCAGTTTGTATAAAGGGTGTTGGCATGCGCGCGCCACAGAAGAAGCGGTTTCTTCGTCGGATCGTTGTCCGGATAATAGTTCTTCGGCATCGCAATCGGAAGCCCTTTCGCGAGGTCGCGCTTATACTCTTTATCAAGCGTAACCCGGTCATACTCCGGATGCCCCATTACGAAAATCTGACGGCCTTCCTTTGCCATCACGAGGAACACGCCTGCCTCGGGTGATTCGGCCATGATGGTAAGTTCCGGATTGGCGGCTATCGCGTCGCGGCTCACCGTCGTATGGCGGCTGTGCGGCATATAAAACTCATCGTCGAACCCGCGTACCAAAGGCTCGCGGCGGTTCATCACGCGGTGACGGAACAGTCCGAACATCTTCTCCGGAAGCGGAATCTTCGGAATCCCGTAATGATAGAAAAGCGCCGCCTGCGCACCCCAGCAGATGTGCAGGGTGCTCGTCACGTTGGTAAGGCTCCAGTCCATAATCTGCTTGAGCTCGTCCCAGTAAAGGACCTCCTCAAACTCCATCTGCTCCACCGGCGCACCGGTAATGATCAGACCGTCGAATTTCTTCTCTTTTACATCGTCAAATGTCAGATAAAACTGGTCCAAATGGCTCTTCGCGGTGTTGTTTCCGACGTAGGTTGCAGTAGTCAGAAACGTGATATCGAGCTGCAAGGGCGTATTGGAAAGGCTCCGAAGAAGGTGCACCTCGGTGTCCTCCTTAAGAGGCATCAGATTGAGAATCGCAATCTGTAACGGACGGATGTCCTGCGAAGTCGCGCGGTTCTCATCCATAACGAATATATTCTCATCGATTACGACCTGCCTTGCCGGCAAGTCATTTTGTACTTTGATCGGCATAGTGTATCCTTTCTCCTAAGCAAACCGAACCGGTTCCCTATTCCCCGACGAGTGCAAGAAAATCGTCTTCGGAAATAATCGGAATTCCGAGTTCCTTCGCTTTTTTATTCTTACTCGACCCGCTTGCGGTGTCGTTATTAATCAGATAATCGGTTTTCGCGGAAACCGAACCCGCTACCTTTCCGCCGCGCTCCTCAATGAAATCCTTGACAGCGTCTCGGTTCGGAAAATGCGAAACCGCTCCGGTAATTACGAATGTCTTACCGGTAATCGGCGAATTCTTGACCTCCTCCTGTGCCTCGAAAGACACTACTCCGAGAAGGTCGCTAAGCATTCGGGCGTACTCCGGGTCGGCCATGTAAGCGGTCACATTTGCCGCAAGCACGGCACCGAGACCGGGGATATCCGTGAGGCTTTCCGCGGTGGCGTTTCGGATTGCATCCATGTCATAGTTGAATGCCTTACAGATCAGTTTGGCGTTCGCAAGGCCGATGCCGGGGATTCCGAGGCTATAGAGGAACTTCGGCATGCTGACAGTCTGCGCCTTGCGGGCTGCTGCGAGCAGGTTCTCGAAGGACTTCTCACCGAAGCCTTCCATCTGCACGAATTCCTCGCGGATTTCGGGAGTGTCCATGCGGAACAGATCGGCCGGTTCCTTAATGAAACCGCGTCCGATCAGCTTCTCGATCGTCATCTCCGAAAGCCCTTCGATGTTCATCGCGTCGCGGCTTACGAAGTGGCTGAACAGTTTGATTTTCTTTGCAAGGCAGTTCGGATTCGTGCAGTAAAGCGCTTTGGCTTCGAACAGCGCGCGCACCTCGGTGGGCCCGCCGCACACGGGGCAGGTCTTCGGAATCTCGATATTGCCGCTCTTGGTAAGGTCTTCCGCAATCTGCGGAATGATCATGTTGGCTTTGTAAACCGTAATCTCATCGCCGATGCCGAGCTGCAGTTCTTCCATCACGCTGAGGTTATGCACGCTTGCGCGGCTTACGGTCGTGCCCTCAAGCTCGACCGGCTCGAAGATGGCAACCGGGTTGATAAGACCGGTTCTTGACGGGCTCCACTCGATTGAAAGGAGCTTCGTCTGACGCGTCTCGTCCTTCCATTTGAAGGCAATCGCATTTCTCGGGAACTTCGCGGTGCGCCCGAGACTGTTTCCGTAAGCGATGTCGTTATAGGTAAGCACCAGCCCGTCCGACGGGAAATCATTGGTCGCAACATGGTCTGCAAACCACTGAATCGTCTCGAGCATGCTATCCTTGTTGACTTTCTTATATTCGACCGGGTCGAAACCGAGCTCACGAAGGTAGTTGAGCTGCTCCTCGCGGGTCGTAAAGCCGTCCGCCCCGTCCATGCTTATAAGGGCAAACGGGAACAGATACACGTTCCGTTCCGCCGTAATGCGGTTATTAAGCTGTCTTACAGTTCCGCTGCAGAGGTTCCGGGGATTCTTATAACGATCCTCGTCCTTCTCGATTGCGGCGTTAATCTGCTCAAAGTCGCTGTAGCGGATAACCGCTTCGCCGCGCAGCACCAATTCGCCTTTGTAGGCGATTTTCAGAGGAATATTCTTAAACACGCGGGCGTTATTGGTGATAACCTCACCGATTTCGCCGTTGCCGCGGGTTACGGCTTTATAAAGCTCACCGTCCCGGTAGGTAAGAACAACGGTCAGACCGTCCATCTTCCAGGAAAGGATGCTTTCCTGCTCGCCGGTCCAGCTGACAAGGGCCTCGCGGTCCTTCGTCTTATCAAGCGAAAGCATCGGGCTCTCGTGCCGCTCCTTCGGAAGCTCCGAAAGAATCTCATAGCCGGCGTGCTGCGTCGGGCTGTTCGCAAGCACAAAGCCGGTCTCCTCCTCGAGCGCGCGCAGTTCATCATAGAGCGCGTCGTACTCGAAGTTCGACATAATCTCCCGGTCTTCCTGCTCGTAAGCCTTCGCGGCCTTATCGAGAAGCTCCGTCAGTTCGGTTATACGCTGTTTCTTGTCCACGTTGATGTAATCCTTTTTGTTCTTCACTTTGCCTGCTGCTCCGGCAGCCGGTTTCCGTATGGCACCATACTTGTCGGTTCACCGGGAACTGTCCCGGTGTCACATTTGGCGTTACTCAGCGAGCATCTTCTTGAGCTCTTCGAGTTCCTTCGGCGTAACCTCGCGGTACTTTCCGCTCGGCAGGTCGCCGAGAAGAATGTTCATGACACGTACGCGCTTCAGCGCGACCACCTTGTACTCGAGGTATTCGCACATGCGGCGGATCTGGCGGTTCATGCCCTGGATCAGTACGATCCGGAAGAAGCATTCGCCGAGCTGCTGCACCTTGCACGGCGCGGTTTTCCTGCCGAGCACCGGAACGCCGTGTGCCATGCTGTGCAGGAATTCGGCCGTTACCGGCTTGTCCACGCGCACCAGGTATTCCTTTTCGTGCCCTTCGCCGGCCTTTGCAATCCGGTTGGCGAGGTCGCCGTCGTTAGTCAAAAGAATCAGCCCACTGGAGTTTTTATCCAGACGGCCGACCGTGTAAATCCGCTTGTTGTAATGAATATAATCGATGATATTATCGGGATTGCTGCGGTCGGAGGTGCACTCCACGCCCCGCGGCTTGTGAAAGGCGAGAACGACTTTGTCGTCCTTCTTCGTAAGCACCGCTTCCTTCCCGCGCACCAGGACCTTCTGTCCCGGAAGCACTCTCGTTCCGAGCGTCGCCGTCTGTCCGTCAACCGTAACAGCGCCGTCCTCAATCAGGCGGTCGGCTTCCCTTCGGGAGCAGACTCCCGCGTCACTCAGATATTTATTGATTCGGATTCCGTCCTGTTCCATACCTGCTCATTTCCAAATACCGGTGTAGCATTTTCCGATGCGTGCCCGGTCTTATATTCCGTTCTTAAAAACCGACTTCCGCCTGCTCTGCCTCACGGATCTTAAACTTGATGATTCCCTCGGAGGCGCTGGCGCTGTAATCTTCCGAGAGTACAACGATGTCCTGGGTATTCTTCATACCGCGGTGCGGCCGGTAAGGCTTCTTCGTCTGCGCTGCCTGGAACGAGAAATCCATCTTTCTCACGTCCGTCATATACCGCTCGCCGTCATGATTCTTATAGAATTCTTCCTCGGCCATATCAAGCCACGCATATACGTAAGCGCAGCGCTCCTGCGGCTCGTCCGCGTTCCTCTCGCCGAAGTCCCGGAAGCGAAGCTCTTCCGTAACGGTATCATTATCCTGATAGCAGATCTGAATGCAGTCCTTCTGCACAATGATGTGCGCAGCGAAATTGTAAGCGAAGTTGCATTTCTCGATGACTTCGCGCAAAATCTTAGAGTTGCTGTACTTCTCGTCGTGCGACCAATACAGATCCACCGCCTCGCGATACACATCGGCGGACTTCTCCTCGGCAGCCGCACGGATCCGGCGGTTGTCCTTCTCAATCGATCTCAGCTGGCTCTTCGTGTCAATCTCATCCCGGTAGAAATACTTAAGCACCTTGCCGTTCTCCCGGAACACCACCCTGAGAACCGCTCCGACAACGACCACAGACAAAAGATAAAACATACCCATCCCCCGATCAATCTTCATAACTGAAGAGATATCATGCCTATTAGGATTATTTTACCATATTCCGCAGTTTTTTCAACCTTTATTGCAGACCGGTACTGTTACGTTTTAAAGCAACATTCTGTTAATCCATCTGTCTATTGCTTTCGGGAGCAGCGAATACTCCGAAGCCTCTTCCGTCACAATCAGATTCTCTCCCACATGGTAGCCATTCTCTTCATATGCGTCTATCTTTCTGAGTGCACTATTGGCATATTCGTAATCTCCCATCATGCCAAGATGCTCCCAAAAGATAACCTTACGTCTGCGTACATTCAAGCAGCGGAAATCCGGCCGAATTGTACCGATTCCATTCAAATGAAGAGGGAATTCATATTGATAAGGGATACCGCAATTATGAAGCCGCTCCGCAATCATCCATTCCGCTTTTGACCGTACCATTTCCCCCTGTGAAGTTTTGTACTGCATGTTTTCTTCATGATGCCTCGGCGGCAGATACTGTTCCGAAAGGAAGTCCTTGATTACATTTTCCTCCGTTGGAATGATTCGCTTCACAATAGCTTTTCTGGCATCCGATAAACTATCAAAGCAGTTCTCCATACCAGCCAGACGATTGCGCAACAGGAATCTCTTAATCTCTTTGATTTCCTGCTCCGCCTGCGCCTGAATTTGCTCATAATACTCCGCATTAACAATTCTCTCAGCGATTGTCTTTCTTTTACCAGAGAGATACTGCCACCGCTCGGAACCTTCCTCCTGCCAGTAGTACTGAAACGCTTTCTTCCGGCGACACGTCTTCAACGCACCTCCCGGATGCTTATAATGATTGCGAGCCAAATCATTCAGCAGCTTTTCCAGCACATCACACCGCTCTTTCAACAGAGAAAAGATTTCTTCCCTGTTGCTTTCCAATCTGAAATAATCCATAGCCACCCCCAACAAGTTTGTGGGAACAGTATATTCATAACGGCAAGCGATTTGCAAGTAGAAAATCCGGACGGAAAATTGGTCAAGTTTTATTAGAAAAAATGCACAAAAACAGAGGACGCAAACGCTGAAAAGGTCAGTATTTATAAGGGTTTGCGATATGAAAAACCAATAATAGCGATCAATTCAAGAAAACAGCACAAGATGCATGCTATTCTACTACTTTTCCCCTTCTTGCATGCATATTGATCCGTTGAAAACCGTTGTCAGTCCTAAACTGCATGCAAAACAACATGAACCTACTCTTTTGCATGCATCTCATCGTCATTACCATACTATGATTCCTCACAAGTGCATGCAAAACTGCATAAAATCGCCTTCCAGCATGCACTCTTCTCATCATAACGATTTTTCCCTCAAAAAAAAGCATGCAAGAAGACCCAAAACCACATTTTTGCATGCACCTCTTCAATCATAACGGATTTCGCCATCAGAAAAGCATGTTATTTGCTCAAAAGCTTCTCTTTTGCATGCAATTCACCCGTTCTAACGAATTCCGACATCGTAAAGCAAAAAATGTGGCAACGGAATAACCGTTGCCACATTAAAAAACATAATCTAAAACTTTTCCCTACGCCTCTTCAATGGCTTTGCCGATGTCGTGGCGCATATACTTGTTGGCGAAGGAAATCTTCTCGGTTGCCTTGTAAGCCTTCGCGCGAGCCGACTTCAGGTCAACGGCCTTTGCTACAACGCCGAGCACACGCCCGCCGTTCGTAAGCACTTCGCCGTTCGGGCCGAACTTCGTTCCTGCGTGGAAAACATACTCACCGTCGGCATCATTGAAACTGTCAAGTCCGCTGATCGGAAGTCCCTTCTCGTACTTCTGCGGATAACCGTCGGAAGCAAGCACAACGCAAACCGCCGCGCCGTTATCGAACTTGAGGTCAATATCGGCAAGCGTTCCGTCGATGCACGCCTCGAAAACGTCGATGATATCCGTCTCCATGCGGGGAAGCACAACCTGCGTCTCGGGATCGCCGAAACGGGCGTTATATTCAAGTACCTTCGGGCCGTCGGGCGTCAGCATAAGTCCGACGAACATCACGCCGTGGAATGGTCTGCCTTCCTTCTGCATCGCCGCCATCGTCGGCTTGTAAATGTTTTCGATGCAGTATTCTTCAATCTCTTTCGTATAGAACGGGCTCGGAGAAAATGTTCCCATGCCGCCGGTATTCAGACCGGTGTCTCCGTCGCCTGCACGCTTGTGGTCCTGTGCACTTGTCATCGGAGCGATATTCGTTCCGTCGCAGAAAATCAGTGCAGAAACCTCGCGGCCGGTCATGAATTCTTCGATAACCATGGTGTTTCCGGCATTTCCGAAATGCTTGTCGAGCATGATTTCCTTAACGCCCGCAAGCGCTTCCTCAAGCGTATTGCAGATCAGAACGCCCTTTCCGAGCGCCAGACCGTCCGCCTTCAAAACGATAGGCATCTTCGCGGTCTTCAGATATTCCATCGCAGCTTCCGCATCCGTGAAGTTTTCATACTGCGCGGTCGGAATGCCGTATTTCTTCATCAGGTCCTTCGAGAACGCCTTGCTGCCCTCGAGAATCGCCGCATTGGCGCGCGGTCCGAATACACGAAGCCCCGCTGCCTCGAACGCATCCACGATGCCGCCTACAAGCGGATCATCCGGTCCGATGATCGTCAGGTCAATCTTCTTCTCTACGGCAAATGCCACGAGCTTGTCAAACTCCATCACGCCGATCGGTACGCACTCGGCAATCTCTGCAATTCCGGCATTGCCCGGAGCCGCATAAATCTTATCAACCTTCTTACTTTGGCTTACCTTCCATGCGATGGCATGTTCACGACCGCCTCCGCCGACAATCAAAACCTTCATGATCGTTCTCCTTTTCATAAACGAATTGTGCCGCTTGGGCACAATTCATAATAATTCATGTCTATTCCACGAAGAATGCTCCGCCGACTTCCTTCACGCGGTTATTGGCGATCGCATCAATGGCCTTCGGAAGGATAATCCATTCCGCCTGCTCCATAACACGGCGCTGCAGAACCTCGGGGGTATCTCCCGGAAGAATGTCCACTGCCTTCTGCAGTAAGATAGGGCCGGTGTCGGTTCCCGCATCCACGAAATGCACGGTTGCACCGGTCACCTTCACGCCTCTTGCAAGCACCTTCTCATGTACGTGCAACCCGTAATAGCCGTCGCCGCAGAAAGAAGGAATCAGGGACGGATGGATGTTGATGATCCGATGCGAATACTTCTCGGTCATCTTCTCCGGAAGAATTACCAGAAATCCGGCAAGAACAATCAGATCCGGACTAAATTTATCCACCGCCGCAAGCAGCGCGTCCTCAAACTCCGCACGGGTTTCGTATGCCTTACGGGATACGCAGACACCCGGGATTCCGTTCTGCTCCGCACGCTTCAGCGCGTAAGCATCCGGCTTATTGCTGATGACCGCGGAAAGCTTCACATTGGTAATCGTTCCGCCTTTAACAGCATCGATAATTGCCTGCAGGTTGGTTCCGCCGCCCGAAACCAGTACCACTACATTCAGCATATCGTGATTCCTTTCTCGCCGTCGGTAATCTCACCGACAAGGTATGCATTCTCGCCAACCGACTTGAGTGCCGCAATCGCAGCATCCGCAAACTCGGGAGCAACGGCAATCATCATGCCGATACCCATGTTGTAGGTGTTGTACATCATATGCTCTTCAATGCTTCCGTTCACGCGAAGCAGCTCGAAGATCGGAGGAACCTCGTAGCTGTCCTTGCGGATCATAACATGCTTGCCCTCGGGAAGCATCCGCGGAATGTTCTCATAGAATCCGCCGCCGGTGATGTGGCTGCAGGCCTTAATCGTAACGCCCGCCTTCTTCACGGCATCAAGGGCCTTAACATAAATCTTGGTAGGGGTAAGGAGCGCCTCGCCGAGCGTCGTTCCGAGAGACTCGCAGTAGCGGTTTAAACTCTGCTCACGAAGGTCGAAAACCTTACGAACCAGGGAATAACCATTCGAATGGATACCCGAAGAAGCGATACCGATTACCGCATCGCCCTTCTTCACATCCTTACCGGATACGATGTCGTCCGCATCCACGATACCAACGGCAAATCCGGCCAGATCGTATTCATCCTCCGGATAGAAACCGGGCATCTCAGCCGTCTCGCCGCCGATCAGCGCGCATCCGGCCTGTTTGCAGCCCTCGGCAACACCCTTAACGATCGTCGCGATCTTCTCGGGGTAGTTCTTGCCGCAGGCAATATAGTCAAGGAAGAACAGCGGCTCGCCGCCTGCGCAGGCAATGTCGTTCACGCACATCGCAACACAGTCGATACCGATCGTGTCATGCTTGTCCATCAGAAAAGCAAGCTTCAGCTTGGTTCCGACGCCATCCGTGCCGGACACGAGTGTCGGGTGTTTCATCGTCATAAAGCGGTCCAGCGAGAAAGCGCCGGAGAAACCGCCGAGTCCGCCGAGCACCTCAGGGCGCATCGTCTCTTTGACGTGCTTCTTCATCAGTTCCACAGCCTTATATCCGGCTTCGATATCCACACCTGCGTTCTTGTAATCCATATGAATCTCCTCAATATTCTTATTCCGGCTACGGCAAATGCTATACCTGCCGTTCCGTTTATCCGCAGCATCAGTATAACACACTTCCCTTCGAAAGTATGCACTCTGTGTTACATTAATCCTTAATGTCAGTAATAAGCGTCGCTAATAAACTTATTAGAATTAGTTGCGTCGTAACGCCGCGCCTTACTGATTCATGTACTCCTTATAGCCGATCTTCTCGAGCTTTTCCTTCTTCGCCATAACGCCGGACTTCAGCTCGTCCTTGTAGGCTTCAATCTTAGAAAGCAGCTCGGGATCGCCGATGGCAAGCATCTTCGCGGCAAGAATACCCGCGTTGGCCGCGCCGTCAATGGCAACGGTTGCAACCGGGATGCCGGAAGGCATCTGCACGATCGAATACAGCGAATCCACGCCGGAAAGCGTCTTCGTATGAATCGGAACACCGATAACCGGAAGCGGAAAGATTGCCGCGCACATTCCCGGAAGGTGCGCCGCGCCGCCTGCGCCCGCGATAATCACGGAGAGGCCTTTCTCTTTAGCGGTATTCGCATAATCAAAGAACACGTCGGGCATCCGGTGCGCCGAAATAACGGTCATTTCATAATCGATGCCGAACTTCTCGAGCATCGCAGCCGCCTTGCTCATTACGGGCAGGTCGGAGTCACTTCCCATTACAATTCCTACTTTAGCCATTTTTCTGTCCCTTCCTGAATCAATTATTCTTTTGCCATATATAACCGGACATTCCGGTGCGTCCGCCGAAGGCGGGATTATTTCTTCTTCGCCTTCTCAAGTCTTTCAAGCGGCGCGTTCAGTTCCTCGGTTCCGGGAACGACGAAGCGGCCGTTTCTGATGATGTCGTAGCATTTGCCGTCCGCTGCGTGCGCTGTAATGGATTCGAGCTCGTCATAAGGGATCGTGATGTCCGTATGACAGTTCATGTAAGCGTTCTCGGGGTCGGTCTTTCGAAGCGCGCTGACCTCGTTCTCGCGGGCAATGATCTCCTTGCCGTCCGGGTTATACACCTTCTTGTCCTCCGCGTGACTGTAACAGGTATCGCCCACCGCAAAATGCGGCCCGGTCTTCTCCGCGATCAGGATCGGAAGCTTGCGCTGGATGTCATAGCGGATGCCCATCTCGTACGCCGTCGTGTTGGTACCGATGGCAAATTCGCCGATCGGAAGCGTATCGTGGAACATAAGGATGTACTCGTTGATGTAGTCCGCGTTCTCTTTCTCGGTCGGGAAATTCCCGCAACTCGAAGCGACAATCTTTCCGTCCTTAAATGTGATGCTTAGGTCCTTAAACAGCCTGCCCTCAAGATAAACCTTGCTGACATGAAGGACGCCGTCCGTGCCCTTAAGAACCGGCGATGTAAACACCTCGCCGACCGGGATGTTGACGTCCGCCGCGCAGTTCTCGAAATTGGTCTGCTTCGCGGGATCCGTAAGCGTATGAAGCGTAACGCGGATATCCGTGCGGTTCTCTCCGCTTCCCTTAACGGTCACATACTCGGCCTTGTCAAGAACGTCAATGATGTTCTGCTGAATCTTTCTGTAACGGGCGCTGCTCAGCGTATTCACGCGGATCGTCGCCTTGAAGATATCCTTGAACTTCGGTCCGATGGACGGAAGCGGGTAATCGATGATCGTAAAGCTGCGCTCGTCGCCGTGAATATACTCCTCGCGAAGCATCCCGAGGCGCGTATTCATGTCGACCATGATCTTACTTAATTTTGCGTCCGCGGAAAGCACTTCGGGCTTGTTCACCGGATCGAAATCGGGCTCGCCGAAGCTTTCCTGAACGGCAGGTCCCGCAGTCAGCCGCATGAAATCGCCGACATTGTCATAGGCCTTCTTCGTAGCCCGCACAATTGTCTCGTTCATGCGCTTGTTAAGTGTCAGCAGCATGTCGTTTCTGTGGTCATATTCCGCCTGCCGGTTGCCGAGCCAGCTGTCGCCGTATACGTCCGCGTAATAATGCACGGTCGTTTCCTTGCCGAGCGCCTCAAACTTCTTAATTGCGGCTCTTGTGATGCGCTCAAAGCCGTATTCCGTAACGACCTGCACGTATTTTTTCTTCGAAAGGTCCGTTCCCGTAACCTCGAAGCCTTCCACATAACCGTTCACATAGGTTTCCGCCATGGAATCGATGTCCTTCTCGGGAAGCGTTGCGAGATATGCGGACACCTCAAGCATGTTCTCACTGACGGGGCAGCCGATCGTGTAAAGATAATCGGTGCTGTTAAGGTCCGCCTTCATCGCGATGTCATAGAAGAACCGGAAATCGCTGCAATACATCTCGTAAGCGGACGCTATGGTTCTCTCCTCGCAGTAATCGTGGCGGTGATAGAACAAAGCACGCTTCAGCGCGTTGGCGTCGGCGCCGTTCTCCAAAAGGGAATACACCTCAAGCACCAGCTCAGCCGCGTACAAAAACGGCCTAAGCACGCCGCGGTACAAAAAAGGCACCTTCGCGATCAGATCCGCGAAAACAGCAGCGACAATCCGTCCCTTTGCTTTGCCGAATACGGAAACGGCGTAGGTCGGATTCAGAAACGAAGTCTCGTAAACGCCCTCCTCGGCGCTCAGATAGAGCTTTTTGTTATAAGCTGCAAGTTCTTCCTTCGTGAACCCGTTCATTCCCTTCTTGGCAAGGTCCACCGAGAACTTTGCCATGCCGAGGGCC
Source organism: Lachnoclostridium sp. UBA1241 (assembly GCA_002308955.1). Lineage (GTDB taxonomy): Bacteria > Bacillota > Clostridia > Lachnospirales > Lachnospiraceae > ISDg. The sequence goes on from DBWJ01000107.1 coordinate 29,166, forward strand.
TGGCCTGCGGCTTCCTTACCGAAATCGACGTAGGAAACGCTCGTCTCGTCAGAAGCCTCGGAAAGAATCTCCGTGAGTCTTCCGAGCGCCAGCTCAAGGCGTTCCGCCTCATATTCGGTCCATGTATATAATTCAGGTATTTTCATAATAACATCCTCCGAAAACATGCGCCCCGCCGAAGCCGGACGCGGGTATCTGCAACGCTTCCCGCGTTACCAAAGTGTCCTGTGTTACAGCACCGTTCCGCTCAGAAACAGCCCGAACAGCGTCGCCGCAAGGGCCGAACAGAGTACAACGCCGGAGAGCGCCGAGCGGTAGAACACGTTACTCTCGCGAAGTCCGCGGCCGCCGAATATCATGCCGAAGATGCCGAGCAACAGGTCAAGCCCGCCGATGACACCGAGGCGGTTCGAATCGGCCGGCGCCGTTCTCGACTCAATCACGAGAATCAGAAAGACAACCCAGCCGACGATGCCGATTCCGAGCGAAAGCCGCCCCATGGCGGAGTGGTTTCGCCCGCGGTAGCGGACTTTGCTGTCTTCCTTTAACGGTTTTTCAAAAACAGGATCCATAAAAACTCCGAAACAACTCTGCTTCTACTGTGCCATCGATTTCATATACTCGATGAAAGCGTCCACTTTACGGGTATCAATCGTAAAGTCAATCTTATCGTTGATGGAGACGAGATACATCGAATTTGAGTATTCATAGAACGAAATCTTCATATTCTTGCGAATCGTCGGATCCGCCATATCCGTCTCGATAGTCATAATCTCCGTCCCCGGGTTTTCTTCCGTCACAAGGCTGCTGTATTTCAGCGAAAGCAACGCCTGGCTCCAGTTTGAGAACGCATCGCCTTCAAGTACCTTGCCGTTCAACGAATATACGGCAACCTCCGCATCCGCATGGGTATTCTCAAGTACCCATCGGTTGCCGCCCGCTGTTACGGTAATCCGATTGAAAGACTTCGCGGTCGGAAAGAAAACGGTCTTATAGCAGATGGCGAATACATCGACTTCCCTCCAGCTGGATACCATCTCCGCATCCATCAAAAATACCCAGTCCATATTGTCGATTTTAACATATACGCTTCCGTCCTCAGTTGTGTTTCCGAAGAAAATCGTATAGTTGTAATCCTCGCGGCCGTAATTGTCTGCATACCGGACAGTGATTGACGAATTCGGCTTATCAAGTCCATATGTCCGATAGGATGTCGGACGGTATGCAACGAGCTTATTGTAGGAAACATGAAGATAACGTTCCATTTGTCCGTACCATGAATCCCCGTTTAAATCGGCATTGGCAAATCCGTTCAGAGGCTCATAAATCGTCCAACCGAACAGTCCGACACCGGAATAATCATAAGGATTCTGCGAGTCGTAACAGACATGAAAACGGATTTCTTCCCCTTCTGTAATCGTAATCTCCCGAAGCAGCGATGTATCGGAAACAGACGGCATCGTAACGCTCTCTAAAAATTCCGAGCGCTCCTTTGCCAGATAACTGTAATAGTTATCCGAAACGATATAAACCGAGGCATCCCCCTGCACCATTGCATAATAGCGGTTCTGCGTCGGAATCTTGTTTCCGAGATATAAAAGCAACAGCTCCTCGTTACCCGAATACAGTCCGAGCGTCGCGGTCGGAGTATCAAAGCCGTACTCCGAGGGTGACGATGGATTTTCCACCTTTTCAAATGCGTTAAGATTAGATGCAAGAACCGTGAGAATAACGTTGATTGCGGACTGATTTACCGGAAATACATCCGATTCCTCATGAATCCACTGCTCCCCGTTCTTGTAAAAGATTCCGTCGAACCGGTCGGTCTTCAGCGAAATCCGGTCAATACGCTCCGTCGCAATCGTCCGAATCGTGAAGTATGCGGGTTTTTCTTCCTCTCCAATGGGCTTATCGTCCCGAAGAAGAATATAGACTGCAAGAAGCCCGATGGCTATTAATCCGAGAAGCACGATCAGAATTGTATTTTTCTTTTTCATGAATTATTACTTTCTCCGTAAAAATACCATTACGATTCCCGCAAGCAGAATCACTCCCGGAATGACGCCGACAAGGATAATCAGAAGAACGTTCTTCTGATGCGTCGTCATACGCAGCGCTTCCTCATAGCTTGAGGTCGAAGGGATGGAAAGATTGGTTTCCATCTCGCACAACTCTCCGAGTGCCTTTGTGAAGACCTCTGAGTTCGCATACGCAGCATTGGATGTCAGAAAGTTGTTTGCCAGGAAGTAATGCGTGTTAAAGACATATACCTTGCCGGTTTTCCCCTGATATGTCTCGGAAACGGCAGCATAAAGCGCAAAGCTTCCTTTCTTTGCTCCCGGCTGATAAGCCATATTCTTCGGATCGGTTGCAAGATAAGCGGAATCCGTGGTCGATGCTACAACCTTCACTTCAAGCGAATCCCTTATCTGGGAAATCTTCGTAAGACCGACACCGTTCGGCCATGCGGTATTCTTCTTTCCGTAGGTGGCAAGAATATACTCCGGATGTCCGCCGGTCGTATAATCGGTATCGCCTTCGCAGAGCTCACCGTTTTCCAGATTCAGTCCGTAATAGTTAAGAAGCCCTTCCATATTCGGACGGTTCGTACCGGTAAATGCTACGAACCACATCACGCGTCCGCCCGCCGTTACGTAATCCTTGATTTCCGCACACTCCTCTTCCGAAAGGTCGTCAATCGGTCCGAGCAGAAGCAAAGCGTTACAGTCTTCGGGAACGGCTTTCTTCTTCAGATCCACATACCTGAGCGTATAGGAATTCAAAGCAAGCAGGTCCTCGAGATTATAGGACACCTTACCGGTTTCGCCGATCAAAGGCTCGCCGTGTCCGGTTGCAACGTAAACGTTCGCATTTTCCGAATCGGACAACTTAACGAGTCCCTTCATAATCTCGGACTCGGCATTGTAGCCGGCAAGCGTTTTGGTAAGGTCCGTCGTGTTTACATAGTAAAGGCACATTGCCTCATATTCGATGAAAACAAACTGTTCCGGCTTGTCGCGGCGAACCAGAATAATGCTGTTATTGTCCACGTCGTTCTGTCCGGTGTATTGAAAAACAAGCGACGGATACGTTACCGGATCCTTATAAATCAGGTTGATGTCCTTACCCTCTGCGGCGAAATTCTCCGCCGTGCTTACAATTACCTTGTTCTCCTTGCCGACCTCGGTGATGTAGTAGATATCCACCGGGATGTCATAGCCGTCAAGATACTTTTTCGAAACATCATGGAGGGTATAAAGCTGAAGCCCAGTCAGGTCCTTCGTCCTTGTTACGCCGGAAACAATCAGGTTAACCATCAGAACCAGGAAGATGACTAACAGCGAAAGAATGGTTGTGTATGCGCCGCCTTTGAATTTACGGCTGTTAAACGAATTCTTCATTTTGGCACCTTCCTAGCTCCATCTCCGCTTTTTGATGGCCTGAATCGTCAGGAACACAAAAAGGGAGGAAATACTGAGATAATATACGTATGCCGCGCTGTCGAAAAGACCGTACCGGAAGTTTTCAAAACGTGAAATCAAAGAAATCCAGCCGAGCATCTTCGTCAGAAGACCGTCAAACAGCGCTTTATCCACAGCAAAATATGCGATGGCATTTGCAGCGCCGCAAACGGCAAATACCGCGGTGGCAACAATAACGCTTTTCATCATGAAGAACACAATGATTGCGAGGAGCAGAATCAGTACCCAGATAACCAGGAACGAAATGACATGATCGGACGGAATCCGATCCTTCAGCGTGTCCGCAAGAAGAGTCACCAAAATGACGATAAATGTTAAGATCGCCGCTACAATCTGGCTTTCCGTCAGGGATGACAGGAACATACCGATGGCAAAATATGCACAGCCGAGGAGGAAGAAGGCAACGATATTACTGTATGCAATCTTCATGTTTACGGCGCCGTATTTCGAAAGAATCGGCGGATATATTGAAATAACCGCCATCGCTATCAGAAGAATCGACGCAAGGGCAAGATACTTGCCGAGAATGATTCGCGTGATACTTACGGGAGCCGTAAAAACAAGCTGGTCGGTTTTCTGTTTCTTTTCTTCCGAGAGCGTCCGCATGGTAAGCATCGGAACAAGCAGCAGGAAAAAAATCGTTACACTGTTCAGCGGGTACGCAAAGTTTGCGTATTCCTGCTTCAGGTTAATCTGATATACGTAAAACCCGATCAACGCAAGCAAAAAAGCAAGGAACATATAACCGAAAATGGAGGTAAATGCCTGCCGGATTTCTTTCTTATAAACCGCTAACATGCCGCATCCTCCTTTCCGGTCAGCGCTATGAACACTTCCTCCAAAGTCTTCGTTTCGGAACGCATCTCTAAAAGTGTCACGTCAGCTGACGAGAACGCCTTAAATATCTGTTCGCGAATATCCGCCCCTTCCTTCGGGAATACCGAACATGCGGAAACGCCTTCTTCGGGAGCGCGCTCTTCACGGATATTATTGATTCCGTCAACGCCGGAAAGAATCTTAGCCAGTTCTTCCCGGGTCGTCTTCGCGGCAACATATATACCGTCTGTCCCGCCGATTGTATGGATGACCTGCTCGGGCGTATCAATGATTATTTTCTTCCCATGGTTGATAATCAGAACGCGGTCACATACGGCGTTCACTTCGAACAGAATATGGGAACTGAGAATAACGGTATGCTCCTTAGCGAGACTTCTTATAAACTCACGCATCCACGAAATCTGCATCGGGTCAAGACCTACAGTCGGTTCGTCGAGGATGATTACCTTCGGATTTCCGAGAAGCGCCTGCGCTACGCCGACACGCTGCCGGTAGCCCTTACTAAGGTGCTTGATAAGCTTTCTCTGCATATGATCCACGCGCGCCAAGTCCATGACGCGGTCTACCTCCGCCTTCCGTTCCTTCCTCGGGACTTTACGCAGATTCGCAACGAAATTCAGGTATTCGCGCACCCGCATATCCGGATAAACCGGCGGAATTTCCGGGAGGTAACCGATGCACTGTTTTGCCTTTTCAGGCTCTTCGAACATGTTATAGCCCTCAATGATAACATCTCCTTCGGTTGCGGAAATATATCCGGTAATCATGTTCATGGTTGTGGATTTGCCGGCGCCGTTCGGGCCGAGAAACCCGAGGATTTCGCCGTCATTCACGGTAAATGACAAATCGTCTACCGCAGCGAAGTCCCCATATCGTTTTACCAGGTTTTTAACTTCTATCATATGATGCTCCGTATATACTGAAAGAAGGGGCTGTCGGGATTCGACGGCCCCTCTCTCTTATTCTTCTCCTACAGTGTCCTGCATTGTATACATGCCGGGCGCCTTTCCGGCAAGGAATTTCGCCGCTGCGACAGCGCCCTTTCCGAAGATTGCTTTTGAATATGCGGTATGCTTAATCTCGATTACCTCGTCGGTTCCCGCAAAGATAACCTCGTGTTCTCCGACAATTGAACCGCCGCGCACGGCGGAGATACCGATTTCATTCTTCGGACGCTGCATGCGCCTTCCCGAACGGTCAAATACATACTCGTAAGGCTCCGGAAGCGCTTCCGATACGGCGTCTGCGATTGCAAGCGCGGTACCGCTCGGCGCATCCAGCTTAAGCCTGTGATGCTTCTCCACGATATCGATATCAAAGCCTTCCTGCGCCAGCACGGCGGCAGCGGCCTTAACAAGCTTAAAAAGTACGTTTACACCGAGCGACATGTTCGCGGACCGGAGAATCGCAAGGTCTTTGGATGCCTCCCGGATTTCCTCAATCTGCTCTGCGGCATAGCCGGTCGAGCAAAGCACAAGCGGCAGTTTCTTCGCCTTTGCGTCCGTAAGAAGCTCGGTCAGAAGCTTCGGAGACGTAAAATCAATCAACACGTCCGCCTCTTCCTTTACCTCCGAAAGACTCTCATATACCGGAAACGGGCGGTCCGACTGCCCGGTCAGATCAATTCCGGCAACGATTTCCGCGTCCTTGTCTTCCTTCACGAGGTCGGCAATTACGCGTCCCATGTGACCGTTACAGCCACGCATAATGATTCGTGTCATATTCTCTCCCAATAAGCAACTTCCATCTAAGGAGCCGCTGTTTCTTTCCGCAAATGTGATTACTTCTCGGTAACGATTCCGAGTTTCTTCAGTTCATTCCAAAGAACAACCTGATTGTCCGGTTCCATCTCGGTAAGAGGTGCGCGGACCACGCCGTTACAGAAACCCATCATCTCACAGGCCGCCTTAACGGGAATCGGGTTAACCTCGCAGAACAAAGCCTTAATCAGCGGAATGTACTTAAGCTGAAGCTCTCTTGCCTTCTTTACATCGCCGCGCAGATAGCTTGCAACCATCTCGTGCGTATCCTCGGGCGCGCAGTGCGACAATACGGAAATAACGCCGCTTCCGCCGAGGGAAAGCACCGGAACAATCTGATCGTCATTTCCGGAGTACAGTTCGAAGTTCTCATCCACGAGACTCATCAGCTTCGCCATCTCGCTGAAGTCACCGGTCGCATCCTTTACGCCTACGATGTTCGGAACCGTCTTATAAAGCTCGGCAACGGTCGTCGGAGCCATCTTGCAGCCGGTACGTCCAGGAATATTGTAAAGGATAATCGGCTTCGTCGTGCTGTTCGCGATTGCCGTAAAATGCGCAATGAGACCTTTCTGTGTCGCTTTGTTATAATATGGCGTCACGCAAAGCATAGCGTCTGCGCCGGCCTTCTCTGCTTCCTGTGTCAGATAAATCGCGGTCTCGGTGCAGTTGGAGCCGGTACCGGCAATTACCGGAACGCGTCCCGCAGCCTTCTCGCAGCAGAAACGGATGCACTCAATGTGCTCCTCGTGCGTAAGCGTTGAAGCCTCACCGGTCGTTCCCATAACAACAATTGCGTCCGTCTTATGCTGAATCTGATACTCAATCAATGCGCCGAACTGCTCAAAATTAACACTTCCGTCGTTATTAAACGGTGTGATAATCGCAACCGCAGAACCTTTAAAAATCGACATGAAAACACCTCCCAAATACAAGGAAAAAACAAAATCCCAATCTTCCTGCCATTTTACCATTTTCCGTGAAATCTGTCAAATATGGGTTTTGCCCCGAAACGTCGAAATGATTTGCCTCCGGGCGGCATCAGACTTCACCCGGAAAGGAAATCAAGCTTTGAAATTCTCAGGCTCCAACGCCCATGTCAGACCGGTCACAAGATGGGTGCGCCAGAAATTGAAATCATGGACGCCCGGCGCGGTCACAAACGTTGCGGGTACATCAATGGAATCGAGGAATGCCTTGAATTCGCGATTCGGTTGAATGAGGAAGTCCTCGGTTCCGCAGGCCATGAAGATATCCGGGATCTTTGCGCCGCTTTCCTTCAGCTTCCGAACAAGAACCTCGGGGTTGGCGTCCGTCTGCGCGGCCGTCTTCAGATCCCCAAATACCCAGGCATAATAATCATAGTTTGCCATGCCGTTCGGCATGTCCGGCGTAAAATGCGAAAGCCCGTTCTGAATCAGTGCGGAACTTAAAGCGATGACCTTTCCGAACGTTTCCGGATAAGCAAACGCGGTATGAAGCGCCCCGAAGCCGCCCATCGAAAGACCGCCGATGTAGGTATCCTCACACCTGTCTGAAAGGCCGAAGGTCTTTCTTGTATAATCAACGAATTCCTTGCCGACGTAGCTCTGGTATTTGCAGCCGGTCTGCGGCTGGTCCAGATAGAAATTGTTGTCGCCGTTCGGCATGAAAAAGTTAACGTTGAAACGGTTTGCAATCTCCCCGAGAGGAGCATTCGTGAACCAGTCCGAATCACAGCCGCTGAAGCCGTGCAGAAGGTATACGTTCTTAGCCGGTCTCTTAAAATGCGGATTGTTCTCCGCTCCGTATGCGATATCGTTACTTAATACCGCCGTAAAATGCACCGGGCGGCTCAGCATCTTCGAAAAAAACGTTCCATTAAAATGTGCCATATTAAACCCCTTTCAAAAACCGGTATCGAAATCACCGGCAACTGATTGACAGTATAAAGCAAAAATGTGAAAAAATCAAGAAATGCGGGACTTCCGTCAACAAAAAAAGCCCGGCGGATTCATCCCGCCGGACTCATATAACTCTTCTATTTTCTGCCGGCTCTCTTACGCATCAGCGAATCGAGGATCTTCTTACGGATACGGAGGCTCTTGGGCGTTACCTCCAGAAGCTCGTCGGTATCGATGAACTCAAGGCACTGCTCAAGGCTCATCTCCACCGGAGGCGTAAGACGGAGTGCTTCATCGGCAGCGGACGAACGGGTGTTGGTCAGCTGCTTCTTCTTGCAGACGTTGACTTCAACGTCTTCCGCTTTGCCGTTCTGACCGACCACCATGCCGGCATAAACCTTCTCGCCGGGTCCGATGAAGAGCGCACCGCGCTCCTGTGCGTTGAACAGGCCGTAGGTTACGGCTTCGCCGCTTTCAAATGCAATCAAACTGCCCTGTGAACGGTAGGAAAGGTCGCCCTTGTACGGCTCGTAGCCTGTAAAAATCGTATTCATAATGCCTTCGCCGCGGGTATCGGTGAGAAACTCGCCGCGGTATCCGATCAGGCCGCGGGACGGAATCGAAAAGAGCAGTCTCGTATGACCGGCGCCGAAGGAATTCATTCCCTTCAGCTCGCCCTTTCTTGCGGAAAGCTTCTGGATGACGGTACCGGAATATTCGTCCGGGACGTCTACCTGGCACTCTTCCATGGGCTCAAGCTTCTTGCCGTTCTCGTCGTAATGGTAGATAACCTCGGCCTTGCTTACGGCAAATTCGAAACCTTCACGCCGCATATTCTCAATCAATACGGAAAGATGCAGCTCGCCTCGTCCGGAAACCTTGAACGCCTCGGTAGTCTCGGTCTCCTCAACGCGGAGCGAAACGTCGGTGTTCAGTTCGCGGAACAGACGCTCGCGAAGATGCCGGGAAGTAACGTATTTGCCTTCCTGTCCGGCAAGCGGGCTGTCATTTACGATGAAATTCATCGAAATCGTCGGCTCGGAAATCTTCTGGAAAGGAATTGCCACCGGATTCTCAGGGGAACAGAGCGTATCTCCGATATGAATATCACTGATGCCGGAGATGGCAACAATCGATCCGACGGTTGCCTCGTTCACTTCGACCTTCTTAAGACCGTCAAACTCATAGAGCTTGCTGATCTTCACCTTGCGCATCTTGTCCGGATCGTGGTGGTTCACGATAACGCATTCCTGATTCACGCGAATCGTGCCGTTGTCCACTTTGCCGACGCCGATACGGCCGACATATTCATTATAGTCAATCGTGCTGATCAATACCTGCGTACCCGCGTTCTCGTCGCCTTCGGGCGCCGGAATGTAATCGATAATCGTTTCGAAAAGGGGCTCCATGCTGACCGGCTTGTCATTTAACTCAAGGATGGCAATACCGGTCTTAGCAGAGGCGAAAACGAACGGACACTCAAGCTGGTCTTCGTCTGCATCAAGGTCAATCAGAAGGTCCAAAACCTCGTCGATAACCTCCTTCGGACGTGCCTCGGGGCGGTCAATCTTGTTGATGCAGCAGATTACCGGGAGCTTAAGCTCCAGTGCTTTCTTCAAAACGAATTTCGTCTGCGGCATCGGGCCTTCGAAGGCATCGACCACAAGAACAACGCCGTTTACCATCTTAAGCACACGCTCTACCTCGCCGCCGAAATCGGCATGGCCGGGCGTATCGATAATGTTGATTTTAATGCCCTTATAAAAGACCGCCGTATTCTTTGAAAGAATCGTGATGCCGCGCTCACGCTCGATGTCATTGGAGTCCATAACGCGCTCTTCCACGACCTGTCCGGTCCGGAATACGCCGCTCTGTTTCAGAAGCTCATCCACCAGGGTCGTTTTGCCGTGGTCTACATGAGCGATAATCGCTATATTTCTCACATCTTCCCGCTTCATAAATTCCTCCGTAAAATGCCAATGCGGTCATTCAAACTTTTACATTGTATCATATTCGGTAAGATTTTCAAGAGGAAAGTTTTCGTCATAAAAGGTTTACTCAAAGCTCACGTGAAGTGTCGCGCGGATTTCTTTTTCCACCTGCCTGCCCTTGCCGTTATCATCCTCTATATTCACAATCATAGTAACATCCATGCCGGATGAAACTCTATCCGCCGTTACCATACGCGTTACCGAGTTTGTATAAGGCTCTGAGTCGTCGCCCTTCTTTTTAATCACGACCGTGAAGGTCAGTTCGTCTTCCAATCCCACGCTGCATTGGCCGTCGTCAAGCTTCTCCCCGTTCACAAGGTAATACATTTCCCAGTTTTCCGGATCGGTATATCCGAAATCGAAATAAGAATCCCATACAGTCATATTATAGATTACCGGCTCAATTACGTCGAATTCCGCACTGTCACTTTCCCCTCCGGGGCCCGTCACGGTAATCACAACGTGGCCCGCTTTGTGCCCGGTTACCACTCCGTTTTCGTCTACCGTAGCTATCGACTCGTCCGAAGACGTCCAGATGAGTGCTGACGGGTCTGATTCATCCGGAGTGATACAATAAATCGGTCTTGATTTGCCCACCTGCAAATCCACGATATCGCCCAAAATCTCTATCTGTTTTGCTTCCGAATGATTATCTCCGAAGCTTACCGTGACAACAATATTCTCATCCGGGAAATCACTTGTATCTTTACCGCGGAAGAAATCCACCGGAAGCACTAGTGTAAACCCATTTTCCAGATCTTCATCGGTAAGCGTTTTCCACTTCGAAGCGTATCCGGTATCCATATTTCTTTTGGGTAGATAGTTGAACGTTACATAAGCCTCCATTTTTCTTCCAAGCACAAGATTGTAATCTCCAAAATAACCCGCCTCGGATGTCGGCGTTACCGGTCGCAGATTTTTATGATCCATATCTTCATCGATATACAGATAGAAATCCCAGTCATCGATGTTAAAAGTCTTATTTTCCGAGGTTATACTTACATAGACCGGGACAGTGCGTTTAGGTGCTACGGAAATGCTGAAGGTTTCCCGTAAGCCGTTAACTGTAGTAGCCGTGATTTCTGCCGTTCCGATGCCGATACCGGTAATCTTTCCGTTTTCATCGACTGTCGCAACCGAATCATCGGAAGACCTCCATTTAAGCTGTGCGTAAGAGTCCGGTAAGTTGTACGGAGTCGCAAAAGCAATAATGGACATCTCCTCTCCGATTCCGAGAATCTCCGAATGATCCTGAATGCGTATCCCGCTCGGGGACGGAATCGTTTCCGGTTCATCAATCAGGCCATGCTCATCTACAACATTTGAAACGGAGTCAATCACATTATCGTCCGGCTTAACATCCGGCTTACCATTCGGAACCATTGCCGCGACCCCTGCCGTGGCGAGCGAAGCGTACATCGCCCAGGTTGCGGCAATCGTGGCGGCTTTTCTCCCGAGCTTGCCGCCCTTCTTCGTTGCAAGCGCTTTCGTCACGGGAACGGGAAATGCCACAAGCCACCCGATGTTCTTTAATCCGTTTTTGATTTTATCTCCCCTGCTCATATCCTAATCCCTTCGCTGCTATCTCACTTCGAATAAAGTGTACCCAAAATCTCCGGTTTCTTCCAAATAGACAATAAGATATGCCTTTCCGCTGCCGACCGCGCTGATTCTGCCGTCTTCATCAACTTTTATGACCGATTCGTCGCTGGATTCAAAGATAAACGGATGCTCTTCATCCGGCAGAAAACTAACGCCGTCGTATTTCTCAATAGCAACATGTGTGGAATTCCCTACATACAGATAGTACTCCGGGCAGTAGATTTCCAATGTCCGATTCCCGGTTTTTCCGAATATTAACCCATTTGAAGCCTTAAACACATCCCCATCAAAATGGAAGTATACCCGGAACGATGTCTTGTAATCTCCATCCGAAACCGTAACCGTCATCATATTCTGAAAGCCCTCTATTATACTCAGGATACTGGGAGAATCAGATAATACCTCTGTTCTTTGGGCTTTCGTTCCCTTCTTCTCAATTCGTACATAGTACTCTATCGGTTCATTCCACACAGCATCAAAGTACTCCTCACATGGCTCCCCGTTAATCAGCAACGTAACATCCCACTCCTCCGGATTAAACTCTCCGTCCGCCTGAACCACTTTTGTGGTTAGTTTCATATTACGTTGTTTTGCCACATATACCCGGACGAATTCTGTCTTTCCGCTTTCCGTCTCAACCGCTATATCCGAGAAGCCGTAGATAACTCCGGTCACCAGCCCGTTATCATCAACCGTAACAGCTTCCGGATTGGCGGATGCGTATTTTAAGTTTCTGTTACCTGCTCCTGAAACCATTTTCGATGTCAGCAGCATACTCTCGCCTACATCCAGAACAATGAGACCTTCTTCAAAACGGATTTCATCCTCCGCGTCTTGACCGTTTTCTTCATTTACGACGCCGCAATTAAATGTTGCGTAAAAATATTCCGTGTGCTCCGTCCCGTCCGGACCATTGACGGTAACCGGAAGATATACATGAGTGATAAAGCCGAATTCGTAATCTCCGGTAGCCACGACGTACTTCACCGTTTTTTCATAAACCGCCGAATCGGATTTTCTCTTAACCCGCAACGTTAAGGGGATGGTATCTCCCGGAATCAAGTCTCCGTCGTTAAATCCTATCTTTGATCCAACCAGCGTAGTCACTTCCCATTCGGATTTATCCAGATACCCGTCTTCCATTGTGACATAGGAATAAATCGACGACCACTTTGGTTCCCCTACCCAGATACTTGCATACCCTTTCTTACCGGTGGCGATTTCCGTTGCCGTAATGATTACATTTCCGGGACGAATTCCCTCGATAACGCCATCGTTCGAAACGGTTGCAACCAAACTATTGCTGGAAGAGAACCTAAACTCCCTATTCGCCTTGCCCGGAATCACTATGATGCTGTTTCCACCGACGAATAACCCTGTATCCGTCACAGAAACCTTTATTTCGTCCTCATAAGCAGTCTCTATCTGTGCCTTTGGAGAAAACGTATATGTAGCCATCACTTCAAGACCGGTTTCAAGATAGCCTGTATCATATACCGGGATGATATTTTTTATTTCAATGCCGTCTGTCAAATCATCGGGGTATACGGGGTACACGTATTGTGTGTGTCCCAGGACGGTTGAATCCCGACTGTCGATAACCATCGTTTCAATCGTCAATTGCTCGCCTGCTGCCAGAACCCAGTCATTTCGGTAGTCCTCCCCGTTAATCTTCGTAACACAATAGACTTTATCCGGAAGGCCCTCACCCATATTATATATATTGACAAAATCAGCATGGCATTCCATCGCAGCCTGACCTTCTGCAACAGAATCCCCATTCCAATCGGTTTCCCCCTGCTGATTATCTGTATTCTCCGGCAGATTGTCCTTGCTTACCTGTTCGATCGAAGGCCTGTTATTCTGCCCGCTCGATTGGTTGACAATGGACGTGACGCCTGCCGTCGCAAGCCCCAGATACATTGCCCATGTCATGGCAATAGTAGCGGCTCTTCTTTTGAACTTCCCTCCCTTACGCTTCGTCAGCGCCTTCGTCACCGGGACGGGAAATGCCACAAGCCACCCGATATTCTTCAGGCCGTTTTTGATTTTCTCCCTCTTAGCCATTCTCCACTCTCCGTGTAATGTCTGCTACCCCTCGATTTTCAGTATTCCCGCAATCTTTCCGAACAGTTCTTCCGCGCCGACCACAATAAGCGCAAGCTCTTCCCGCACACGTGTTACGCCCTGATAAAACAGGTTCGGATAAAGGAAATCCGGGTCCGGGTACGGAATGCCGTGAAGGTATCCCTCCTCGTCATAATAGAAGGAGGAATCAAGAAGCATCACGACCTTATCAAATTCCTGCCCGATTACGTGCGGCGCGTCGAAATCTTCTTCGTAAGCGGCGTACGGGCTTTCCTCATACGCGGACTTCGAATAATTGATGAACACATAACCTCTGGCGCGGTAGTATTCGAGCATGTACTGCGCCTCCTGCGTGGTATTGGCATAATTCAGCGCGACATTCGAATAATCCATCGGCGTCTCCGGCCGGAAATTCAGGTTCTTCACGCTTGCGATGAACGAGCTCAGTTCCTTGTTGATCCGGAATTTTTCGGAGAGCACGTATTCCGCGTCGGGCGGAAGTTCACGGATGCGTCCCACAATATCGTTCTGCCGCTCTTTGCTTGTAAGAATCTGCTCCGGATCCGAGGAGAAGATGCAAATCTGACCGTTCTTCCGGACAGCCTCGCAGATTATGTCAAACCACTCCGGCTTAATACGATGGACCTCATCCACAAGGATGTAATTGTATTGCTCCAAACGGACGGAATCCCTGCCGGGAACTTCCTTCCCTTCCCCGACCTTAACGGCCAGCTCGCGGGCTTCAGTGATATCAAGCTGCCCCACTTCCTCGCGGATCTCCACCTGTCCGGGGTAAAGCTTACCGCAATGTACGATTAAAGTGTTGCCGGCTTTCGCGAGCGACTTAGCAATGTCATAAAGGAGCAGAGTCTTGCCGGTTCCGGGCTTGCCGGTCAGGTGAAAGAAGGCACAGCCAAGCGCCGCGTCGATGTCATTCAGAATCGACTTCTTAATCTGCCACTGGGCCTGCGTCAGGAAATACTCTCCCTGTATGAAGCGAGCAGGCGTGTTGAACGGCGAAACCAGATAATCGGACGCGCGGAACAGGTTGTCGATTGTGCTCTCATAACCGTCCTCAAACATGCGGACCGCCTTGGCCACTTCGTCAAATCCCACTTCGCTGAGTTCATCGTAAAGCGTCAATTTGTAGCATTTCATCGTGTTGGTCACGACCGTATACAGAAGGAGACGCTTGCCGAGGTGTCCGAGATAATAACGGTTCTTGCGGAGCTGCTCCGCAATCTGCTCTTCGGGTACCGCGGTCGACTTCAGCTCGATATTAAGGCAGATGCGACCGGACAGCTTAAGGAGGTCGAATTCCTTGCCGATATGCGGAATGTGGAACGAGTAGAAGAACCCGTCCATCTCCGCCACCGAAACCTCGTGCTTCATCAGCTCGTCCGCAAGCAGACGCAGAGACTCAATCTCGTGATCCTGCGTGCGCTTCGGCTCCCGGTAACGCGAGGTATGCCGCTCCAGTATGTTGAAAGCCTCCCGTTCATGGATGCGGGAAAGCATATAGATGTTAATTGCCTGCGTCATATGTCCCCCGGGCGGATTTCCGCCGGTATGTCTTACTCTAACCCTTCGCCTTCTCCCCGAGAATCATCTGCTCGGTTTTGCTGTCCTCGCGGGCGGCGATTTCGTTAATGATCTTCTGCATAAAATGCCACAGCTCCGCTCCTTCGGTGTAATCCGCGGCAGCGAAATAACTGAGCCGTCCGTCCTTGAAAAGCCGGTGCACGTTGTCCGTTTTCTTCTTCACCGGATCATAAACGCCTACGGAATACCCGCCGCGGCTCTTCACAAGCCGCATGCACGGAATGTCGGTGGCGCTGTCGCCGATGTAAACGATGTTCTCATACGGAATATGCAGCGCATCCTCGCTCATGCTGTCGTTGACGCGTTCGTCGTATTCTTCGAAGATGCCCTTCGCAATCCGGAATATATACTGCGTCTTGTTCGTATAGTTGATTGCCTGCGCGGGCCATTCGGCGACACCGTCCGGCGAATACAGATACGACGACGCGTAGATCCGGCTGAACTTGTCGGCAATGGCACTGCCCTCAATGATTTCCTTGAGTCCGGAGGATATGATATAGTGCTCTACCGCAATATTCTTCTGTGCGGCATATGCGTTCACCATATCAAACCATTCCTTGACGCCTTCGTACAAGGGAACGCTCTTCCCGGCCTCACGGAAATACTCCCGCTTGATTGACCGTCGCTTCGCTTTCGAAAGGGTCAGCAGCTGAAACATCCAGGCAAGATTCTTCTCCATCGAATTCTCCCTCGCGAGAACGTCGGCTTCCTTCCAGAAAGTCGCCTTGTCCATCTCTAAGGACGGTATCAGCGTAAAGGTCTGCATATCGTCCGGAGAAAGCGTTTTGTCAAAATCATAACAGATTGCCATGCGGCGCACACGCCCTCTGATTTTCTCTTCCGTAGCCTGATCCATGGATGTTCCTTTCCGGCCATAAGGTCCTATTAGCCCATTTAGAGAATTATACCATAATCCGTGCGGTTTCGCAATGATTCTCTCCGCTCCGCCGAGAAAATCATTTCCCGCTCCGCCGAACAAAAAAATCCTGCAGAACTCTGTCTGCAGGATTTACAAAAATCAGATTTCAAATGCATCTGCCGATCAAAGTCGACGATGACAAATAAATACGGTGTGCCGATCAGAACCGGTGGCCGCCGCCGTGGCTGTGNNCCGCCGCCGAATCCGCCGCGGCTTCCTCCTCCGCCGGAGTGACGGATTACGGTAACATGTCTTGAGACAACCGTCACGCTTCGGCCGTTGAATTCGGCGCTTCCGCGGTTGGCGTCGGTAAGCTCCTTAACCGACACTTCCCGCTTGCGGTTCAGCATGCGAAGCACAATGAAGTTGATCAAGAGTCCCAGAAGCACGGCGATTACCGCGTTCGACGCGTATTTCATCGGTTCGGCAATTCTGCGTCCTTCAACAAGGGCCTTCGCCTGTTCAAACGCCTCTGACACGCATTCCTTATATTCTCTTCTGGAAGCAAGCCTATATACGTTATCGGTGATGCTTCTTGCCTTGGCCGGCGTTACCGCGTCCCCGATATAGCCGTCAGTTTCAATGTAAATCTCGCGATTTGACATATCGATGACGAAAAGAATACCGCTGGAGGTTCCGAACCAGGAATCATACGTTTTGGAAGCAGTATCCGAGGTTTTATCATGGAGCGCTCTGGCCTTGGTCGTATAGACACCGACATTGCCGTACTCCGTCAGGGCTTTGCAGTCGATGCGAAGAAACGCAAGTTCCTCTACCGAGAACAGATTCGCGTCATCCTGAATATGAATGCTTCCCTCCGTCGCCGGTTTCGGATGGCTTCCGCAGCCTGTCAGAAGGATTGCCGCAAGAACGCAAAGGAATAACAGATACTTACGCATTGTCATCACCTCCGCTCCTGCTGAATTGCTTCGGCTTAACGGACGAAAGCATGTTGTAGCCGTGAATCAGGCTCGTTACGGAAAATGCCACCGCCCCCGCCGTAGCGAAGGAAATCACATAATAAATCCAGTCCGAAGCGGGTCTCACCGCGAACATCACCACGGAAATGATTCCGATTACGATGAACAGCGCATTCGTCAGATTCAGATGAATGCCGGTAAGGGACATATAACGTCCCCGCATGGTAAAGAACCGGATTATAAAGAAAATCAGGAAAATCGCCGAGATGATCAGGTAGACAGTCTCCGATTCAACGGAAAGTCCGCCGGTGGAAAACCCCGAAATAATGATCGGAACAAGATACGCCAGAATGCCTGCCAGAATTCCGATACAGGAACCGATGCTTCCGATCAGTACCTTCACATCGATATTCCTTGTTTTCTTGCCGTACGAGATGTGGCACTGTTTAAGAAACAGCTCCTTCACCTCTCTTTTGAACATCGTCGATACGATGAATCCGCATGTTGCGGCAACGAAAAGCACGAATGACGGCATTGCCGTAAGCAGAAGGTTCAGTATCAGAAAAACCGGAACTGCCGTAAGTAACGAAAACAGCAGGTATTTGTACGGGGAAGCCGGAAATTCCGCATACACCTTACCGGTCTGTCCGTTCACGGTTCCGTAGGACACGCGGTCGCCGCGCCGGTAGGAAAGGAACCACACCGGATACATGGCGAGCTTCGACTCCGTCTCAACAAGGTAAGCGCTCGCATCCGAAAGCTGCGCCTTCGCTTCCTTCTCCTGCAGTCCGATATCTAAGAACTCCTTCTTCGCTTCCGCGATGATCAGGTCGTTCTCGGTGCTTAGCATTTTCCGGCGGTACTCCTGCTCATTCTGGTCGGCCGCGTTCGCATAGAAGCCGTTCAGATAGCACTCGTCGAAATCCACGGAATCGATCTGCATGAAGGGCACAATCTTTTCGCTGACGTCGTCCTCAAAGGAAAGGGACGCGTCGTGCGCAAGCCCCTCGTAGTGGCTCTCGAGACGGCCGGTTGCAAGATATTTCGTTGTAATCTGTTCGTCCCCGAAGGTCTCCGTCTTCGTTCCCGGGAACCGGTACGCGCCGCCTCTTGTGAAGTTATACGACCAGAACGGCATGTAAATGCCGCGGAAACTCTCCGCCTTGCCCTGCTTAAGAAGGGCCGAAGGAGCGTAAATCTGCTTCTTCGCGATTGCGCGGTAACGGCTTACGCACTCCTCCTTGTCAATCTTAAAAGGAATTACCTTATCCGGGCGGCGAATGCTCGAAAGCCGGCTCTGAAGCGTTGCCGGGCTGCCGCAATAGCTGCACCACGTAACGGCCTCATCGCTGTCGGCAACAATCTCCGCGCCGCACTGCGAGCACGTGAAGACCGTCACCTGCATGAGCTCGTTGTTCTCCATGATGGACTCGTCCGCGTCCTTAGACTTGCGGGACACCTGCGCCACCGGATACAGCTGTCCGCAATAGCTGCATTTCATTTTCTGGGAAGCAATGTCAAACACAAGTCTGCTTCCGCAACCGGGACACCCGATCATAAGCACTCCCTCCTTCTCTATTCTTTCCCCACATCATTACGGCAAATGCCATACGGGCATTCAAATTTCTTTATACCACCAGTCCCAACAGGCCGTAGCTCGCGATGCTCATGATGATCGCGGCAAGCAGAATTCCGAGGAAGATGGCAATGGACGCCTTCTTAATGTTGAAATCATACAATGCCGCAATCAGCGATCCCATCCATGCGCCGGTTCCCGGAATCGGAATGCCGACGAACAGCAGAAGAAATACAAAGAAACCTTTCTCGGCACCCGCGGATTTCTTCTCCGCGCGCCTTTCACACCACTCGACGAACCCCTTCAGAATATTATGCTTTTTCATGAATGCGAAAATCTTCTCAATAAAAAGCAGAATGAAGGGAATCGGAATGATGTTACCGATAATGCAGATCAGGTTTGCCTTCAAAAGTTTGATTCCGAGGAGCTTCGCGATTATCACGCCGCCGCGGAGTTCCACAAGCGGAATCATTGAAACGAAGAACACGAACAGCTCCTTCGGGAGGAACTGTCCGAGTGAATTATTATACCAGTTTACAAGGGCTTCCGTCACGGATTATACCTCCATAGCCGGAAGACCTAACAGGCTCCGTACTTCTTTTTGCATGTCGGCGGTTTCGCATACGCGTTCATGGCGTACCGGGGAGGTGCGGATTTCGGTGATTGCCGGAGGCTCCGTCACATTTGCCGTCTTAGCGAGATCGTCAATGATTTCGAAGTCATCGCGGGTATCGTCCTTGCCGTTCACGGCGCTCATGACGCTTCTTGCGAACTTGAACGGGCTTGCGGTCGAAACGATGACCGTCTCGGTGTTGTCGCCGCTCTCTGCGCGGTAACGGCGGTATACCGAGGAGGCAACCGCGGTATGCGTGTCAATCACGTAGCCGGTGCGGTCGTAAAGCGTGTGGATCTCCTCCGCCGTGTCGGCCTCGGTGGCAAATCCGGGGATGAAGTCAGCCATGGCAGCCTTCATATCGTCGGTAATCGTATACAGGCCTTCGGTCTGCAGCTGCTTCATCAGGGAAGCGTTCTTCGCCGCGTCGTCACCGGCGCTGTGGTAGATGAGCCGCTCAAGGTTACTCGAAATCAGGATATCCATGGACGGCGAATTGGTCAGAATGAAATCCCGGCGGATGTCATAGGTGCCGGTCTTAAAGAAGTCGTAAAGGACCTTGTTCTCGTTGGAGGCACAGATCATCTTCGCAACCGGAAGTCCGATCTTCTTAGCGTACAGGCAGGCAAGGATGTTTCCGAAGTTACCGGTCGGAACGACGTAGTTGATTGCGTCGCCCTCCTGAATGCGTCCGTCCGCGAGCAGTCTCGTGTATGCGAATACGTAGTAGGCAACCTGCGGGATCAGACGGCCGATGTTGATGGAGTTGGCCGAGGAAAATGTCATGCCCTTCCCCGCCATATCCTCACGGAGCTTCTTATCCCCGAACATCTTCTTGACGCCGGTCTGGCAGTCGTCGAAGTTGCCGGTCACGCCGATCACTGAGGTGTTGTCACCCTTCTGGGTAACCATCTGCAGCTCCTGAATGCGGCTTACGCCGTGCTTCGGATAGAACACGATGATGCGGGTGCCGGGAACGTTCGCGAAGCCTGCAAGCGCTGCCTTTCCGGTGTCGCCGGAGGTTGCCGTCAGGATGACGATTTCTTCCTTCCGGTTGTTCTTCTTCGCGGAAGTCGTTAAAAGATGCGGCAGGATCGAAAGCGCCATATCCTTGAAAGCGATAGTTGCGCCGTGGAACAACTCGAGGTAGTAGGCGTGGTCCGCGTATACGAGGGGAGCGATCTCTTCGGTGTCGAATTTGGCGTCGTAGGCACCGTTGATGCATGCTAAAAGCTCTTCCTTCGTAAAATCCGTAAAGAAGAGTTTCATTACCTCGTAAGCCACTCCGCGGTAATCCATTTCGGAGAGCTCCTTTAAGCTTTTATCCAGTTTCGGGAATGTCTTCGGAACGAACAGTCCGCCGCTTTCGGAAAGCCCCTGTAAGATTGCCTGGGACGCCGTAAGCTCCTT
Source organism: Lachnoclostridium sp. UBA1241 (assembly GCA_002308955.1). Taxonomy (GTDB): domain Bacteria; phylum Bacillota; class Clostridia; order Lachnospirales; family Lachnospiraceae; genus ISDg. The sequence goes on from DBWJ01000107.1 coordinate 49,849, forward strand.
GTCTCCGCCTCTTGTATCCCGATAGAAAAGTTCCATTGTCGTGTCCTTCTTTCACATTTGTCGAGAGAAAAATGAGTGATGCTGTAAGCCGGGTTCTGTAATCGATGATCATCTGTCTTGACTGCATGTTACCATGCAGCTCCTCCGTACCCTTCCGGACACGGAACGCAACCCACCCGGAAACACGACGGGCCGCCGTATCGTTTCCTGTTCGGTTTTGCTGCGAGTGGGGTTTACAATGCCCTCCCCGTTACCGCGGAGGCGGTAGTCTCTTACACTGCCGTTTCACCCTTACCGTCCGAAGACGGCGGTCTGCTCTCTGTTGCACTTTCCTCGGAGTCGCCTCCACCGGACGTTATCCGGCACCCTGCCCTGTGCAGCCCGGACTTTCCTCACCGGACGAGCCGGCGCGATCATCCGCATCACTCGATTGTTGATAATACCACGAAAGCGTGGATTACACAAGTGTAATCCGCGCCCGCGTAGAAGTTTCATCTTATTGCGTCAGGTATGACGCTTCCTATACTGCGTCAAATGTGACGCCCTTTATACATCGAAGCAGCTTCCGCCGACGAACTCGCGGGAGATACTGTTCCTCGGAATCGCGTCGTCCGGAATGTTTAGAAAATAGCTGAAGAATTTCAGCAGGCGCTTTGCCTCAAGATACTCGGGGCAGTCCTTCGGAATGCCGAACAGCAAAGGCTCTGCATACAGTTTCAATACGGCAAATTCATAGATGGAAGCCGAATTGAACATGTAATCCGCCTCTTCCTGGAACGGGAAGATATAATTCTCTTCGCCGTTACGTACCGAGCCCCACATCGCGATCGTGTCCTTGGCATCCGTGCCGCGGGTTCTCGCGTCACGTACAATTCTTCGAAGAAGACGGCCGTCGGTGGTCGGGATACGGTTGTGGCGGTCTACATTAAGCTCGGTAAGGGCGCTGATGTAAATCTTATATTTGCTTTCCTTCGGAAGCGAATACGAAAGCTTGTCGTTGAGGCCGTGGATACCCTCGATGACGAGGATGTCGTCGTGGCCGAGCTGCATGAATTTGCCGCGGAATTCCTGCTTGCCGGTCTTGAAGTTGAAGGTCGGAAGCTCAACGCGCTCCCCGTTAAGAAGGCGGAGCATCTGCTCATTGAAAAGCTCGACGTCAAGGGCTTCCAGGCATTCGAAGTTATACGAGCCGTCGGGATTCTTCGGGCAGAATTCGCGGTTGCAGTAATAGTTGTCGAGTCCGATGGGATGCGGCTTTAAGCCGAGGGCCTTCAGCTGAATCGACAGGCGGTACGAGAAGGACGTCTTACCGGACGAGGAAGGACCTGCAATCATGACGAATTTCTTCGTGCCGGCCTCCTTGATCTGTTTCGCCATGTCGGCAATCTTCTGCTCCATCAGGGCTTCCTGCACAAGGATCAGCTCTTCGGTGCGACCTTCGGTGATCAGCCGGTTCAGATCGCCGATGGTGTCAACCTCAAGGGATTTGCCCCAGTGGTTGGCTTCCTGAAGTGTCTGATAAAGCTTCGGACGGTCGGACATTGCCGCGGGAACGGACGGGTTGGAAGGATCCGGAAGCATCAGAAGGAAGCCTTCGTTGTACGGAATCAGGTTGAATACCGTCAGGCAGGCGGTGGATGCGGGCATGTATCCGTAGAAATAATCGGTATAACCGCAGAGCATGTACACATTCGTCTTCGAATCCATGCGGTAGGAAAGAAGCTTCACCTTGTCTTCCATTCCGGCCTTCTCAAAGAGTTTGATCGCGTTGCCGGTATTCATCGACTTCTTTTCGATCATGCGGTCTTCCTTGCAGATGTCGAGCATCTCCTTACGAAGCGTTCCGAGGAACTCCTCCGAAATGCGAAGACGGCCGTTGATCTCGCAGTAGATTCCCTGTCCGATGCTGTGCTCCACCCGAAGGTTGTTGCACTCGTCCTGTCCGTACAGGCGGTACAGGGCAGCGAGCATAAGGAATATAAGACCGCGCTCGTATGTCTTGTAGCCGGGGCCTGTCGTAATATCGAGAAATTCGATGTCGCAATCGGAATACAGCCGCTTAAAAAGCTCCTTCAGCGAGCCGTTCACCTTCGCAAGCAGCGGCTCCTGGCCGTTCGGAGCCATCTCGCGGGCTACGCTTTCAATCGATACGCCTTCCGGAAAGGTCTGCGTCACGCCGCCGACCGTAACATTAATATCTGCCATAGTTATTCGTTTCCTTTCTTTTTTGTCAGCTTCTGCTGTCTGCCGGATTCCGCCGGTTTCTGCTGTCTGTCGGATGCAGTTGCTAACGCATCATGAAGTTCGCTGACGCGCTGTCTTATTGCGGGAATCCGTTCATTCGCGTTGTCCGTTTCGGCACTGAGAAGTCCTTCAAGCATCCGTTCCGCCTTACCGAGTTCTTCGGTAAGATAATCCCGGTAGACCTTATCGCCGCGCATCGGAAGAATCCTTCCTAAGCGGAGTTCCGCGTCCGTGTACGGGGTTTCTTCCGTCCCGGGTTCTGCGGAGATGGAGACGTACCATTTGCCGTCTTCAAAACAGGCCTGCTCATCGGTAATCGTAAAGCCCTGCCGGAACACTTCCGCGCGCACCAGTTCGGGATCCGACTGGGGCTGCAGCACAAGCTGTCCTGCTTTCGCCACGCAGTCACTTCCGCGCTTTAGGATGTCCTTCATCAGGATGCCGCCCATGCCCGCAATAACGATGCGGTCGGCTTCCCCGGGATGAAGCGCGTCCATGCCGTCCGACAGGCGGGTTTCGATGGTTTCGGTCTGGTGGAAGAAACGGATGCTCTCCTGCGCCTTTTTGAGCGGCCCTTCCCGAAGATCCATGGCGATCGCGCGCCCGACGGTCTTCTCACGGACAAGCCAGACGGACAGGTATCCGTGGTCGCAGCCGATGTCCGCGAGAACTTTTCCGGGGCGGACCATATCGGCTACCATATGCATTCGTTTTGATAATCTCATGTATTACTCCAGATAATCGCGGAGTTTGCGGCTTCTCGACGGATGACGGAGCTTACGAAGCGCCTTCGCTTCGATCTGACGGATACGCTCACGCGTTACGTCGAACTCCTTGCCGACCTCCTCGAGGGTGCGCTGACGCCCGTCATCGAGACCGAACCGCAGGCGGATAACCTTCTGCTCACGGTCGGAAAGCGTCTGCAGCACTTCGTAAAGCTGCTCACGGAGCATCGAATACGAAGCGGCGTCGGCAGGCATCGGCAGATGCTCATCCGGCAGGAAATCGCCGAGGTGGCTGTCTTCCTCTTCGCCGATAGGTGTCTCAAGGGAAACCGGCTCCTGCGAAATCTTCTGAATCTCCAAAACGCGCTCAACGGGGATGCGCATTTCCTTTGCAATCTCCTCCGGGCTCGGCTCGCGGCCGTAATCCTGCAGGAGCTGTCTCTGCACGCGGATCAGGCGGTTGATCGTCTCCACCATGTGAACCGGAATTCGAATGGTTCTTGCCTGGTCGGCAATGGCTCTCGTAATTGCCTGACGGATCCACCAGGTCGCGTAGGTACTGAATTTGTAACCCTTGCGGTAGTCGAATTTCTCAACGGCCTTGATAAGACCGAGGTTACCCTCCTGGATCAGGTCAAGGAACTGCATGCCGCGTCCCACATAACGCTTCGCGATGCTTACAACGAGACGCAGGTTGGCTTCGGAAAGCCGTCTCTTCGCGGCCTCGTCGCCCTCCTCCATGCGCTTCGAAAGCTCAATTTCCTCGTCGGCCGAAAGGAGCGGCACCTTACCGATCTCCTTCAGGTACATACGGACGGGATCCTCAATGCTGACGCCTTCGGGAACACTCAGGTCAAGCTCTTCGAAATTCTCAAGGCTCTCGAGCGTCTCAAGGTCCTCGCCGGCGAGTTCATCCTCGTCATCGAGAATCGGAACATCGTCTATCTCGGCCATCGTCTCCTCGCGGAGTATATCAACGCCCGTGCTCTCAAGGTAGTCGTAAATCTTATTCATGCTGCCCGGCTGCAGGTCGATTCCCTTGAAGAAATCCACGATTTCCTGATACTCGAGCACGTTTTTCTTCTTCTTAGCGAAGGCGGAAAGCTCCTTCAGCTTCTCCTGGAAGCGCATCATGCCTTCGTCCTTCTTCTCGACGTCGATGTCGGCGGACTCGTCCTCAAGGGCGGTCTCCACTTCATCGGCCGTCATTGCGGAATCCAGACGGATTTCCTCGGTTTCTGCGACAAATGGCACGGGAATCGGTTCAAACTCTTCCTCTTCCTCAACCTTGGCTTTCGCCTTCTTCTTGGAGGTCTTCTTCGGCTTGGGCTCTTCCGTAGGAGCTGCTTCCGCTACCTCTTCCTTGGCTTCCGCTACGGGTTCAGCTACCTTAGCTTTCCTGCTGCGGCTCTTCTTCGGCGCCTTCTCCTCCGCTGCGGGCACGGCCTTCTCTTCCGTTACCGCCTCGGTTACAACCTCTGTGACTGCCTGCTCTGCCTCTGTCTGTGCTTTCTTCTTTGCCATGTTGTTCCCCTTTCCGTCGTTTATTCCATCAGATTTCTGCGGACCTTTTCGAGGTCCTTCTTCTGCTTAATGTACTGCATCATTTCATCGCCCTTGCCTGCTGCCATTGCGGCTTCCTTCTTGCGGTCAAGGCTTTCCGCGATGATATTTCTTACACTGTCGGCGAATTCCTTGCGCCTTGCTTCCGCACCCTCCGTGTTCTCCACAAGCCTTGTCTCGCAAAGCTCCGCGGCGAGCGTCTGCTCCTCCTTCGATTCGAACCGGCTTATGATTCCCGAAGGATCGACCTTACCGGTCTTCTCGTACTGCTCAAAAAGGATTCGCGCCACATCGCGGTAGGTGCCTTCGTCGAAGTCATCCGGGCTTAAGAACGGCTTCACCTTCGCGATCAGCTCCGGCTCCTCCGAACAGCGGGTCAGGACGATGCGCTGGGATTTTCTTGCGGCGGTGTCTGACTTCGCGATCTTACGCTCATCGGCAAATTCCGGTGAGAACGTCGTCCGCTCCACCTTTTTGAATTCCGCCTGCGCCCCGAGCTTATTGAAGAGCGCCCGGAACTCCTTGTAATCCACGTTGTAATCCCGGCAGAACGCCTTCATGTAATTGGTGCGCTCGATGTCCTCCGAAAACTCCAAGATCCGGTTTGCGACATCGGTCTGGAACTGGGTGATGTCACGGGGATCGTCGAGATTGTACTTCCCGCGGAGCACCTCCACCTCGTATGTGAAGCTTGCGCTGGCCTCGCGGATACGCTCCTCGTAGGCTTCCTTGCCGAGCGCCTTGATGAACTCGTCCGGATCCTTATACGGCGACATGTTAAGCACTCTCGTTCGTATGCCGGCCTCCGCGAGAATCGGAATGGCCCGGCTTGCCGCCTTCTGCCCTGCGCCGTCGCTGTCGTATGTGATCACGACCTCCTTCGTGTACCGGGACAGAAGTTTCGCCTGCATGCCCGTGAGCGACGTTCCGAGCGACGCAACCGCGTTATCAAAGCCCGCCTGGTGCAGCGCTATCGTGTCCATGTAGCCTTCGCACAGAAGCATGTACGGCTGCTTGGTGCGTCTTGCAAGATGCATGCCGTACAGATTACGGCTCTTATCGAATATAAGCGTCTCCGGCGAGTTCAGGTACTTCGGAAGCCCGTCTCCCATGACGCGGCCGCCGAAGGCGATGACCTTGCCGTTCGTATCGAATATCGGGAACATGACGCGGTTGAAGAACTTGTCGTTCACGCCCCTCTTTTCGTCAAATGTGAAGAGTCCCGACTTCGCGAGGAACTCATCCCGATAGCCCTCTTCCTTCAGGTATTTGTAAAGCGAGCCATCGCTGTAGCCGATGCCGAAGTTCTTCATCGTTTCGGCGGAAAGGCCGCGGCCCACAATGTATTCGCGCGCGAATTTGCCGTCTTCGGAATAGAATTTGCGGTAATAGAACGTGGCAGCCTTCTTATAAAGCTCTAAAAGGTTGGTTCTGAGGTCCGCCTGTCTTCTTGCTTCCTCGCTCAATTCGGCCTGCGGAAGCTGGATGCCCACACGGTCTGCAAGATTCCGAAGCGCCTCCGGGAAGGACAGGTTCTCGTATTCCATCAGAAAGGTGAAAACGTTGCCTCCCTTGCCGCAGCCGAAACACTTGTAGGTCTGGCGTGACGGACTGACGGAGAACGACGGCGTCTTCTCGCTGTGGAACGGACAAAGCCCCTGGTAATTGCTGCCCGCGCGTTTCAATTTTACGTAAGTACCGATGATCTGTACGATGTCGTTTCGGCTTCGCACCTCATCGATAATGCTGTCTTCGTAATACATTTAATAGATTCCCCATGCCTTCGGAACGGTAAGTTCCGTAAACTTCGTAACGGCGTATTTATCCGTCATTCCGGCCACATAATCCGCAACGACGCGGTCAAGCGACTCGCCGTTTTCCAATAGCTTGCGGTATTCGCCGGTAAGTACTTCCTCATTCTTCTTGTAATACCCGAACAGGTACTCCACCATCGCCTCTGCCTTGCTCTCCTCGCCTTTGGCGGTCGGGTTCGTGTAAACCTGTCCGAACATATACTTGCGAAGGTCCTGCATCGCCTGCGTCATCGGGGCGCTGATACGGATCTCATTCTTATCATAACTTTCGCTGATGACGTCATGGATCATCGTATTCAGACGGTCCTTCAGGGAATGGCCGAGATAATCGGTCAGGTCCTTCGGAATGTCCTCCTCGCGGATAATCTGTCCGCGGATGGCGTCGTCGATATCATGATTGTAGTAGGCAATCTTGTCGGAAAGCCGAACAATCTTCCCCTCGAGCGTTGACGGATTGCCTTCGGTCTGATGATTCAGGATTCCGTCAATTACCTCGTAGGTGAGATTAAGCCCGGCGCCGTCCTTCTCAAGAAGCCGCACTACCCGGACGCTCTGTTCGTTATGCTCAAAGCCTCCCTCGCAGACTCTTCGAAGCGCCCGCTCGCCGGCATGTCCGAAGGGTGTGTGCCCGAGATCGTGTCCGAGGGCAATCGCTTCGGTCAGATCCTCGTTCATCCGAAGCGCCTTCGCGATGGACCTCGCAATCTGCGAAACCTCCAACGTATGCGTAAGCCGCGTCCGATAATGGTCGCCGTTCGGTGTCAGGAAGACCTGCGTCTTATCCTTAAGCCGCCGGAACGCCTTCGAGTGAATGATCCGGTCCCTGTCCCGCTGGAACATCGGCCGGATATCACACTGCGGCTCCTCCCGTTCCCTGCCCTTTGAGCAGTCCGAGAACGTCGCATAAGGGCTCAGCATCTCATGCTCTCTTTTCTCTAAGAGAATCCGAATATTCTCCATCGAAAGCCTCCTTTTGGTAAAGTGCCTTTCTCTTCGGGGCGATATGCTCTAAATCTTTTATTCCGCGCAGGATTTGAATTTCCTCTTTTTTCTTAACCGGTTTCCGGGCCGAATTTAAAAATTTCGGATCCGGGATTCCGGATTCCGGATGCTCCCTCAAAAAAACGGACCGGACAGCTCCTAAGCTGCCCGGCCCGCTCCCGGTTCGTCTCCCCCGGTTCATTCTTTCGTTACTTTTCGATTTTATTTTTCTGCAGTTTCTCCCACTGCTTTCTGACACTTTCAAGATACGTATCCATGCCGGCTTCTTCGAGCTTTTTCTTAGCATTTGCCGTAATATCTTCAAAGGAGTCCGCTTTGTTTAACATGACATCAATCCAATAGTCCCTAACGATTTCCTGAATCTCACCGATTCCCGTCGTATCGGGTTCAAATCCCATAAACGGCGACATCGAAACGGTTTCATAGTAATCGAACAGTTCTTTCTTCGGGTCACCCGTAAAACCATCCGCGTATACGGGGTAAGTGTTATGGTACAGATTCAGACTGACCTTATTAAAGAACTGGTCCGTCCAATTCGCTCCGTCCATGTCGTAAACAAGTCCGTTCACAAGCTGATAATCCGTACCCTTCTTTCCGTACAGAAGAATATTCGCATACTTATCGGTTCCGTAAAGCAGGCTCAGGAAATCCACTACCGCGTCGACATCCTCGGTATTCTTCGAGATTACAACGGATGCGCGAAGGTTCGCCACCATGTCGGACTGAATCTCCTTAAGCACGATGTTATTCTTGGAAAACACGTCCGCAAAATCATCGTACCAGCTGGAGATTGCCACTGCGAAACGGCCTGCTTTCAGGTTCTTCGTCACATTCAAATTGTAGTCGACTTCACTGTATTCGTCTGCGTAGATACGGGCATTGACGTCATCCGTCATGTATCCGTCCTTCCGCATCCGGTATACGGTCTCAAGATAGCTGATAAATTCATCCGACTCAAGCGGATTCTCAATCGTAACCTTATCCGAGTCATAAAGCAGTCCGTACAGGGTATAACATCCGAAAATTCCCGTAAACGAATCATCATCGATCAGATACTGAAGTCTCGGGGCGACGCTGTCATCCCAATCGAGCTTATAAAGGATTTCATAAAGACCTTCGATGCTTCCGTCCCATCCGTCGATTTCCGCCTGCGAAACGTAATCCCTGTTAAATGCTACGTATATTTTGCCGGCTCTCCATCTTGTCTGAGGGATGGAATAGATCTGATCACCGCATTTGGCGGTCTCCCACAGCTTCTCCGGAAAAGCATCATAGATTACTTTTCCCTTTCCGGAGGAAAGGATTTCGTCAAGGTTCATGACAAGCCCGGACCGAACCACATCATAATATTCATTTCCGTGAATGGATGAATACCCTAAAGTGGCGACATCGATCTGTCCTCTTCCCATATCCCGCTGCAAATTCGTAAGATAGTTTTCATCCACCATGATCGGCTTAATCTCGAGCTTGTAATGATGCCCGTCTTCCACAAGCGCCTCGTTGAAAAGCTCCAGATTCTTCTCGTCTATCCTGCAGTTCGAAGGAACCGCAAAGGTTATGGTCTTAACCGCCACCGGGTCCTTCTTTCTGCCGAATTTTCCCTTTATAAAGTCTGTAATTGCACCGCCCGTAGCGGCATTTACCGCCGTTACCGTACCGAAGAAAACGATGAAGCATAACGCCACGGTTACCGCAGCCCGCATAAGGCCTGCGTGCGATTTCTTCCGTTCCGCGGTGCGAAGGATTTTGTTGTTAAGTTCATTCGATGCAGTGACATTTGTCTTTAATGCATCACGAATCAGTTCGTCTTCTCTACTCATGCCACATTCCCTCCAATTCCTCTTTAAGCGCGTTCTTTGCGGTATTTAATCTGCTCTTCACCGTGCCGGACGGTATCCGCAAAAGGGAGCTTATTTCCTTGATTGACAGTTCCGAATAATAAAACAGATAGATTACGGACCTTTGTTTCAGGGGTAATGACTGAATACTGTTGCGGACCTTCTGACTAAGCTCCCGTTTCCAGACGATTTCCTCGGTTTCCTCTCCCGCCGCAAGCTTCTCACCGAATTCCTTTTCTTCGTCGTCCAGGGATTCCGTGATCTGCTTCGTCTTCTTTCGGTAAGAATTCTTGTAAAGCCTTACCGCGATTCCGAGACAGTAATTCCGCTCCTTATTAAGCAGGGAATCGTCTTCCGGGTTTTTAATCCGCTTCCTGACCTCGTATGCCTTACACATCGTATCCTGATACAAGTCATCCGCATCATCCCGGCTGCCGGTTAAATGATAACAAAAACGATAGATATCATCCCCGTACTTTAAAATCAGTTGTTCCAAATCATTTTTTGTCATGTAACCTTCTTCCTTTTCTGATGGTTTTCGACAGCGTTTACTGATGCCTTTCACTTGTATTATGTCTATTCTATCAAAAAGGTTCACTTTTTTACAGGCGATTTTTGCAATAAAAAACGGCGGCATGAAACCGAACTTCCGCCGCCGTTAAAGTTTTCTCGACCGTGAACCTTCCTTGATCTCTGGAGTTTTTTCCTTGAACCTAAACGAAGTCACCGTAATAACAAGAAGGGAATAACAAAACACAATAACCTTGAACCAAAACCCAAGCTCATTAAAAGCAATTTCATTTTTGGGGTAGGAAGTTCACAGCCGACGGAAAGATTGTCAAAATGCTAGAACTCGAAATCAAACGTAACCGTGCTGTTCACGAGATCCAGCGCGGTCTGGGCCTTCGCAAGCCGGTCAACCGTCGCATCGTAATCCGCCTGCGCCGCATCGATATCATAGTTCGCATAGCGGTAATCGATGATATTGCTTGCGGAACGCATGCCTGCCGCCACACGCTCCTTCGGCAGACGGTTCTTCATCATGGAAAGCTTCTCCTTCTTCGCCGTCAGTTGCGGAATCAGGATCAGCATCTCGTCGATGGTGATGTTCCATCCCGGAATAACGGTCGTCGAGTTGAACACATTGATCGCATGCTTCAGCTTGCGAATCTTCGCGCAAAGCTCTTCCTCCTTCACGCGAACGTCCTTATAGTCATACTTCGGCCGTACCGACTCCGGATCCTCCGAAATCGCCGCGACAAATGACATACTCATCGTCTCATGGTTTCCGAGGTCATTCAGACTGTCGTTTAATTTGCGCAGCACCTTGGCTGCCTCTGCTGATGTCAGTTTCATTTTTTATCTCCTTTTCTCTTATTCATTTCAACGGGTAGACAACCTCTCCCGAATGTTCTCTTTTCGTTATTATATCTTATTTTGCATTAAAAAGCATTAAATTCTTGGTTTAAAAAAGACTGTTTTTTAATACGAAGTTGTCATCCTTCCTCTTGACTACATAACAGAATTTATGTATAATTTTGTTATCAAATGGGGAGGTATTTAAGATGCCGACAATTAAATCAAGTGCGGAGTTACGCAACAATTACAACCAGATATCCGAGCTCTGCCATACCTACGGCGAGCCTGTATTTATTACTAAAAACGGTAAGGGGGATCTTGCAATTATGAGTGTAGAAGCTTATGAAGCGCTTACCGGCAAGCTTGAACTTTACCGCCTTCTGAAAGAAGGCCTTGAAGATGTCAGCGCCGGAAGAACGAAGCCGATGGACGACGCATTTGCCGAAATCCGGGGAAGGCGGAAACAATGAGCTATAAAGTTCGAATCACTGACGCAGCGATTCGGGACATCGAAAAGGCGGAGGATTATATCGATTTCATCCTAATGAATTCGGAAGCCGCCGAACGGCTTGTGGATGATACGGAAACCACTATCCGCTCGCTTTCTGTTGCCCCGAAGGCATATCCTTATGTTTCCGATCCGGTGCTCGCTTCCTGGAGCATCCGCTTTGAGAAGATCAGAAACTACATTCTCTTTTTCCTGGTCGATGACGAACAGTCGACCGTCTACGTTGTCCGTTTTCTTCACGAAAGGCAGGACTGGAGCCGGATTCTTCGGGAAGAAACCGACCTCGAAATCTAAAACAGACTGATCCGTGGAATCCGAACCAGTCTGCATAGAATCTTTTTTATATCATCGTCAGTATTACAATCACCACAATTAATGCCAGAAGAATCACCAGATATGTCCACCACGGCAGCCGTGATGGCTTCTTTCCGCTTGCCTCCGTATTGTTCTCGGCATTCTGAAGCTCATTAAGTGAACTCGTAGGCTCCGGACTCGGTGTCGCGGAAAATGCCATCTCCTCTGTCGGCTTCAGTGTCGGCGTCGGGCTTAGTTGCGGTGTCGCTGTAGGCGTAGGCTCTACGCTCACCGTCGGCATATCGCTGATATCCGGCTCTTCAGTGGGTGTTATGCTTGCTTCTTCGGAAGGGGTAACCGTTACATTTTCCGTTATTGCAGGTGAAGGCGACGGGGTCGGTGTCTGGGCTCCTATAGGGGTTGGTTTCAATGTCGGAGTAGGCGAAAGCACCGGGTTTGGCGTAACTGTTCTGGTCGGCGCTTTCGTCGGGGAAATCGTAGGTGTTGGGGTATTATCTATCGAATCCGTCGGTAAAGGCGAAGGCATAATCATCTCTGTTGGCTTTTCGGTCAATGTAGGAGTGACCGATGGCAACTCTTCTGTCGGTGACACTATTGGTTTCTCTGTAGGTGAAGGTGTATTTGTGACAATCTTTCCAATCTCAAACTGTATATAAAACACATTATTCCAGTCTCTCCAAGAGAAACTATAGTTTTCGCTGAATGTGATAATCATCAACGCATAACCCGGACCGATATTATCTTTATACGCTACCGAATAATCTTTTCCTTCAGTGAGAATCTCCCCGTCCACCTTAACATCTGTATGAGGATAAACCTCTTTACCTGTATAATATTGTAACGGAATCGGATCAATACTGTAGTCCCAAACTCGTCTCGTCACAACCGTCTCTTTCATTCGGTACTCAAGACTCATACCATGGTATTCTGCTTTTGCTACAAGATGAGCATCTCCAAGCCCAATCCCACGGTATTTGCTTCCGAGAAGAGCAATTCTTTCAGGTTCTTCCACCTCCCATGTAATCGTATAATCCGAGGGATTAACCCAAAAGCCTTTGCTCCACGTACCCGCATATTCATCGTCTGCAGAATAGAGACGAATAGAGATCTTGGGGAGATTTTGTTCTAATCCATATTGTAAATCTCCGGGGGATTCATCAAATGTTGCTTTTAGTATCGGCTTGAGTTTACTAAAATCTATGGAAAAACTCTTTGAAACATTTCCTTCGACTGCACCTGGATCAGAGGCGCCGCTGTTTACACGTCCAAACTCAAGTGCCCAAAAATGCTCTCCTTCATAAACGACATGCGCCGCACCGATGGCTGTATATCCCTCACCAAGCATAATACGACGATGTATTTGTCCTCCGCTTTTTTGATTATCCTCACGCCATGCAAAATACACCTCCCCAACACTCCTTTGACCTCCGGCCAGATTCTCCGCACAAGAACTTGTACCGTTACAGGTCACACTAGACCAACTTGTTCCATCAATTCTTGTATGACCAAACCGAATAGCAGTCTCAAGTGCGCGTTGCATAGCAATCTGTTCTAAGTTATAGTCCCAAGTGATAGCCGGAAGATTATTCAGGTATATCTTAGTTACATCGTCAAAATCCCAATACCATGCATCTCCACTCTGACGGAATTCGTTGATTAACGTTAGGAGCGATCTTGCATCCGACTGCATGTATTGACATGACGCAGTAAGCGTTATTTCTTCAGCCTTAGCCGATGGAATACACTCTTTGAAAATACAAAAAAGTACCGCTATTATCAAAAACGAAATTATTATACGTGTATAATTCTTTCTCATTCATACCTTCTCTTCCTTATTTTCTTGCTGTCCCGCATCCCGGACAGAAAGCGTCAGTTGCAGTAAGCTTTCTTCCGCAATTACTGCAGACGATAGGAGCCTCCTGGTTTGAAAGCGTAGCACCGCATTTGCTGCAGAAACCGGAAGCGGAACTGTTCATTGCTCCACAGGAAGGACAGAACACACCGTTTTGTGTTGGCACAGAGGTACCGGCCGCCAAGGAATATTCTCCTTCCCCGAGGGTACAGGAAAGGACAATCATAACTACAATAGCAACAAACCAGATGTAGAACCACGGAGTCAACAGAGAAACCAACAGGTTCATTTCAAAGTCATCGAAATCATTGTCAAAGAATACCAAAAAATAAGAAAAACCGAGAATTGCCGCAAGCTGTCCGACGGAAAGCAGAATGCTGCCGATTTTACTGTCTTTAAAGGACTTTCCGAACACCCCTGTAAGCTTAAGAAGGTGAACCAGCGGAATAACCATCAGGCAAACCGCGCAAAGGACCGCTATCAGGTCTGCGCCCTCCAAATCAACATCTTCACCGAAGGCCTGACGAACGATATTCCACGTGCTGACGGAATAATCCACGAAGAATGCGTCAATCTCAAACAAAGGAAGAAATACAAGAATTAAACTGCATACACATAGACCAATCAAGGCATATCTTTTCACATCTGTTTTTGAAACCATATCCGGCTCTCCTTTCGTAAACTGTAAGGTTTTTTATTGCTATCCCTGTCAAGGGGTAGCAATACCCGCTACGCTTAGTGTAGCGGGCGCCGGCGCGTTTTTTTCTTTTTCTGTCGCACCATTTTGCATCTGCCTTTGAGTTTTTCCAGAGGTTTCGACCCAAAGGAGAAGAATAGATTGCAGGGGTCTACAAAAATTGACATAGAATCGACCCTAGCGGAAACCTTTAGCAATTTGAGTCGACAAACTATATTTGAAATTCGACCTATATTGACAATATGAAGTGAGTGGGTCGAAACAACGAGAGGGGAAATCGACCCAAACTCCTGTTAATGAAAGCGTTGGGTCTACTTGCCGGCAGTAGCAATCGACCCAAATGACAGGCAAGGAACGATTGGGTCGAGAATTGCAAAAACTAAATCGGCCCAAAGTAGGCTAATAAAATATATGAGTCTAAGAATCGGGCAAAGTAATGCCTCAGGATAGTCATTGGCGCAAAGCGCAAGCCAGCCCCAAGACGCCCCTGTTTCACTCCCCTCTACCCTTTCCCCGCAAAATGTGATATAATACGAAAAGCAGCCGTTTGGTTTGTTGTCATATGTGGAGCGGAGAATGAGCAGACTTTGTAACATGATAAAACAGATATTGGACGCAAATCCCGGGTTTACCTCCGTGTACACCGGGTTCTGTCGCGTTGTCTTTCCAATCATCGCCATTCTCGTTCTGTCGGCGGCTCTCATCTCCCTTTTCAATCTCCCGAAGACGCCCGAAGTATTCGCTATGCTCCGGCTTCCGAACGGCAAAATCTTCCGTTTGAAGCACTGGGAGAACATCCTCGGCCGCTCAGGCTCCGCGGATGTCACGTTGCCCGGCTCGTCCGTTAACCGTCTGCACGCAGTGCTTTCCAGAGACGCGGAGGACCGCTGGCATATCTACGATCTCGACAGCAAGTGCGGCACATCGGTAAATGGGAACGAAATCGAAAGCGAGGCGCCTGTCACTTACTTTGACCGCATATTCCTCGGGGACTGCGAGCTGCAGTTTCTTCCGATCAGCGAAGAAGAAAAACTGGAGCGCGACGAACGCAGAAGACGCATCCGTCCGATTGCTCCGTGGGCGCTTGTACTGCTTCTTACGATTCTGCAGGTGCTTCTCTGCTTCCAGCTTGTGATTTCAAAACAGGTTCCTGCCGCGCCGTATATTATCCCCACATTTGTCGTTCTGACCGGAGCGATGTGGGCTTATTTCCTGCTGATGCGGTTCACTGGAATCATCGGCTTCGAGCTTGAGCTCATGGCGTTCTTCCTGACAACCGTATCGCTCTCCGTAACCGCTTCCTGCAACTACACCCTGCTCTATAAACAGGTAGCTTCGATCATCGTCGGAATCGTCCTTTATCTGGTGCTCGGGATTGTGCTTCGGGACCTGAATCTTGTCAAGAAAATCCGCTGGTTTGCGGCAGCAGCCGCCATCGGACTTCTTCTGATCACTCTGGTTCTCGGTCATACGAAATACGGCGCGACCAACTGGGTAAGAATCGGCGGTTTCAGCTTCCAGCCCTCGGAAATCGCGAAGCTCTGCTATATCTTCGCCGGCGCAGCTACCCTGGACCGCCTGTTCCGTAAGCGTAACCTGACCATGTTCATGGCGCTTTCCTTTACGATGGTGGCGCTTCTCGGGCTTATGAGTGACTTCGGCACGGCGGCGATCTTTTTCATCACATTTCTCGTAATATCCTATCTCCGCTCGGGCGATTTTGCGACGCTCATTCTCGTATGCGGCGGCGCTTTCTCCGGCGGATTTATGGTTCTGCTTGCGAAACCTTACATCTGGAAAAGGTTCGCCACCTGGCGGCATGCCTGGGAGTATGCGTCCTCGGGCGGATACCAGCAGACCCGCACCATGACGGCAATCGCATCCGGCGGCCTTCTCGGCGTCGGCCCCGGTAACGGCTTTCTGAAGCGCGTTGCGGCTTCGGACACCGACCTCGTCTTCGGCCTTGTCTGCGAGGAATGGGGCCTGATCACCGGCATTCTGATCGTGCTCTGCATCATTGCCCTCGCCTGGTTCGCAATCCGCTCCTGCCGCATGAGCCGCTCCAGCTACTACACGATTGCAGCCTGCTCGGCCACTTCGATGATCGTGTTCCAGACCGCCCTCAATCTGTTCGGCTCCGTTGACATGCTTCCGCTGACCGGCGTTACGTTCCCGTTCGTCAGCAACGGAGGCTCTTCGATGCTGTTCGCGTGGGGACTTCTCGCCTTTTTAAAGGCGACCGACACCCGCCCGAACGCAAGCTTTGCAAATGCCATATATTATCGCAGAAGGAAGAACGCGCCGCTGCCCGTTACTTCCGGAGAGGAGGCCGCTGATGAGGAAAATTGAGCATCGTGTCCGCTTCTGCACATTGATTCTCCTGGCATTTATCGCAGGAATCATCGGATTTCTGGTACGGTACCACAGGCAGTCCGAGCGCTGGTACGAGCAGTCCTTCAACAAGCACCTCTACTCGGACACGGGTGAGCTTCTGACCGGCACGCTTACCGACCGGAACGGCGTCGTGCTTTCTTCGGTGGAAAATGGCACAAGAAAGTACGCCATCAGCCAGGCAGTCCGTATGGCGACGCTTCATACCGTCGGCGATTCGGCGGGTAAAATCGGTACCGGCGCCCTTTCGAACCTTCGGGATTATCTGGTCTCCTACCGCCGCCGCTTAGGCGCCAACCTGGTGGATCCGACCGGCAATACCGTTGTGCTTGCTCTCGACTCGAATGCCTGCCTAACCGCGCTCGATGCCATGAACGGCGCCGTAGGCTGCGTCGGTGTTTATAACTATAAAACCGGCGAGATTGTCTGCCTTGTATCCACCCCGACCTACGATCCGACGGATGTTCCCGCAGACATTGAAACCAACGATTCCTACCGCGGTGCCTACGTGAACCGCTTCTTCTATTCGACCTTTACGCCGGGCTCCGTCTTCAAGACCGTTACGCTTCAGGCCGTGCTTGAAAACATCGACGGCGCTGCGGACGAATTCACCCCGGATGCCCCGCGCCGCACATATACCTGCGAGGGCTCCGTGAAGGTCGGCGACAACATCATCACCTGTCCGAAGAAGCACGGAACGCAGACGCTTATGGAAGCCTACGCGAATTCATGCAACTGCGTCTTCGCATCCCTTGCGGCCGAACTCGGCGGAGAAACGATGAGTGCATATGTCGCAAAGGCAGGGCTCACATCGTCCTATAAGATTCACAATTTCCAGTCGACGAAGGGCTCCTTTGAGCTTGCTTCCGCCTCCGCTTACCAGCTGGGCTGGTCGGGCGTCGGACTGCACCATGACCTTGTAAATCCCTGCTCGCTGATGATTTATCTCGGAGCGATCGCAAACGGCGGAAAGGCTGCCGTTCCGACCTATATCACGCGGGTTCTCGATGAGAACGGAAAGGAACTTTCGGTTCCTAAGACGGTATATACGGAAGAACTCATCGCTCCGTCCACCGCACGAATAGTACGCGGCCTGATGGAGAACAACGTCATAGAAGTTTACGGACGTGACCGTTTCCCGGCCGTGGCGATGGGCGCCAAGTCCGGCACAATCGAACAAAAAACCGGCAAATCCAACTGCTGGTTTGCCGGCTTCGTTCTTTCGGATGAATATCCGTATGCATTTGTCGTATATCTCGAGCACGCGGGCTCAGGTAGCGGTGCCGCCGGCGATGTCGCCGCCGCGGTTCTTAACGCGCTCATTCCGGTCCCGTAAGCTGTACACGCATCCACAGTAATCCTGGCGGTATAACCCGTATTTCTCCGATAGCCGGATGGAACACAGGTAGCCGCCTTTTTTCTTGAAATCCGATACCAGATAAGGCACCGAAACCTCGGAAGCAACCTGCTCTCCGATCGTATTGAGGAGCGGCGCGTTCTTAAGCGGGCTAAGTGTCAGTGTCGTTGCAAAGTAATCAAAGCCCTGCTCCGAAGCAACCTGCCCCGCATACAAAAGCCGCATCCGAAAGCATACTTCGCAGCGCCTGCCGCCTTCCGGTTCGTTCTCGAGTCCTCGCACCGCCTCTAAGAACGCCTGAGGCTCATAGACGGCTTTTTGAAACGTAATCGGATATTTCGCCGGCAGCTCGCGGATCAGACGCTCCTGCTCGTTTGCGCGCTTTATAAACTCCTCTTCGGAGGTGATGTTCGGGTTATAGTATAAAACCGTAATCCGGAAATACTCCGACAGGTACGAAAGCACGTAACTGCTGCAGGGCGCACAGCAGCTGTGTAACAGCAAAGAGGGCACGCGGCCCTCTTTTTGTATCTGCTCAATTATCTTTTCCAGTTCTTTCTGATAATTTCTTACCTGCATGATGCGATAATCTCTTTCAGTGCGGCGTACAGTGCCGCCATCTCTTCATCGGTTCCGATGGTAATCCGAAGCCGGTTATTAATCCTCGGCTTATTCCAGTAACGCACATAGATGTCGCGCTTCTTCAGTTCCTTCTGGATATACTCCGCGGGAATCGATTCATGGGTTGCGAACAGGAAGTTGGTCTTCGACTCGGGGCAGCTGAAACCGAGCTTGCTAAGCTCCGCTCTTGCCGCCTCTCTCGTCCTGATCACGCGTTCACATGTCTTCTTAAAGTATTCCGGGTCGCTTAGCGATGCAACGCCTGCCGTAATCGCCGTACGGTTTAATGTATAGGAGTTATACGAATACTTAACGTCGTTGATTGCCTTAATCACCGCTTCGTTTCCTACGGCAAATCCGATTCGCATTCCCGCAAGCGAACGGGACTTCGAAAAGGTCTGCGTAACCAGCAGGTTCGGATACTTCTCGATCAAAGGCATGGCGCTCGTTCCGCCGAAATCCACGTACGCCTCGTCGATTACAACGATGCACTCGGGATGCCTTTTTACAAGCTCCTCAACATCGGAAATCGGAAGTTCGATTGATGTCGGCGCGTTCGGGTTCGCGATGATTACTCCGCCCCAGTCGCCGTCGTAGTCGTTCACATCGATCGTATAGTCTTCTTTAAGCGGAATGGTCCGGTAAGGTACACGGAACAGCTCCGCCCAGACATCGTAGAAGGAATACGTAATATCCGGAAATGCGATCGGCTTCTCGCCTGCAAAGCAGGAAAGAAAAATCATACCGATAACGTCGTCCGAGCCGACGCCGACGAAAACCTGGGAAGGTTTTACGCCATACGTCTTACTGAGTTCCCGCACCAAAGAGCCGATATCGGCCTCCGGATACTTCTTCAAAAGGTCCGCGTCGGTCGCCGCCAGAATCTCCCCGACTGCGGGTGCCGGCGGGTACGGGTTCTCATTTGTGTTTAATTTAATGACCTTTCCCTCGGGCTGCTCCCCCGGTACATATGGGGTCACCCGACGGATGTTATCGAAAAAGCTGCTCATTCAGTCTGTCCTCTCCTACTAACGTAATCCGAAATCCTTTGCGAGACTTTCGAATGCGTGAAGCGACCGCACGATCATGTCATAATCCACGCAGTACGCAATACGCAGGTATCCGGGACCACCGAAGCCGGTTCCCGCAACGAGCAGGAGGTGGTATTTCTTCGCTGCTTCGACGAATGCCTTATCGTCTCCGCCCGGAGCCTTCACGAACAGATAGAAGGCGCCCTGCGGCTTTACGCAGGTATAACCGAACTCCGTCAGTTTGCTGTAGAGAAGCTCACGGTTACGGTTGTAGATTTCCACGTCAACTTTGGCGTCGAGACAGCGCTTGATCGTTCTCTGGATCAGGGACGGCGCATTAACGAAGCCGAGCACGCGGTTCGATGCGGAAGCGCCCGGAATAATCTCGTCGGCGTCGGTCAGCTCGTCAGGCATTACCAGGTAACCGATACGTTCGCCGGGAAGGGAAAGCGACTTACTGTAGGAATAGCCGACAATTGTGTTTCTGTAATATTTCGTGAGGTAAGGAACCTCAGCTCCGTCATAAACAAGCTCGCGGTAAGGCTCATCGGCGATCAGATAGATTGCGGTGCCGAACTCCTTCTGCTTCGCCTCAAGCACCTCTGCAATCGCCCGAATCGTCTCCTCGGGATACACCACACCGGTCGGATTGTTCGGGTTATTGATGATAAGAGCCTTGGTCTTCGGCGTAATCGCCGCTGCCAGATTCTCCGCAACCGGCTGGAAGGTTTCCGGATCGGTTGGAACCGTAACCAGCTTTCCGAAGAAGTTGTTGACGTAGTTCCGGTATTCGCCGAAGAACGGGGCAAATGTGAGAACTTCATCGCCGGGATTCAGCAGCACCTTGAAGATTACATTCAGACCGCCGGCAGCACCGACCGTCATCAGAATGTTGCGGGCACTGAAAGCCGTGCCGTAAGTCTTATTGAGATGCTCGGCAATTGCGCCGCGCACATCCTCGTAACCGGCATTGTTCATATAACCGTGAACGGCGTTCGGGGATTCCTCGTTAAGAACATCAAGCATCGCCGTCTTCACTTCCTCCGGCGGCTCAACGCTCGGGTTACCGAGGCTGTAATCGTACACATTTTCCTTTCCGAACTCTTTCGCCATACGCGCGCCCTCTTCAAACATGGCGCGGATAGCGGATCCGTTCCGATTCAGATTCAATACCTGTTCGTTAATCATTTCTGTTTCCTCTTGCTTGGATTATTTAGATTCTAACATCATCAAGGATAGCCTTGGGATTGTGGTACAGAAGCGTCTCCGTATACTCCTCGCCGAAATGCTCGGTAATATACTTGGCGGCTTCCGACAGGATCGGCTTGCGGTAATGCGCACCGTGCGCGTCGGTTGCGACAAATGAGACGGATCCCTCGGCAAGCATCTTCCGCGCCAGCTCCTTGCTGTGGTTGGTTGCTTCGCCTACAAGGCTGTCCGCATTGATCTGCACATAACAGAACCCTGCCACGCGCAGCCGGAAATCGTCGTCCTTCAGGGCGTCATAACGCTCTGCATGGGCGATAATTGCCCAGAAACCGGCCTTCGTAATATCACGAAGACGGAGCTCCATCAGGTCCGCAGGCGTCGTCTGCGAGAACTCCGCCAGCACGTAATTGCTGCCGGCCATCGTTCCGCATCCGCCTTTTTCGTAGTCATTCATAAAGCTACCCGCTGCGGCGAAATACTCGCAACCTTCCCAAAGCTGCAAATCCGGGAAGAATTTCTTCGTTACGCCGAGCAGATGCTTCACGCGAAGCGCCCGCTCCTCCTGACCGGTGTTGTACACTCCGGGGAGATAGTGGGGCGTGCAGATAATCCCGCGAATGCCGTCGTCGTATGCGATCTTAAGCATCTGCGCCGTGGTATCGGGGTTCTTCGCGCCGTCATCTACGCCGGACAGTATATGGCTGTGCATGTCGATGTAATACATAATCTAACCTCATTATCCTTTATTCGGGAATAAACTCGTTGTTCTCGAAGTGTCCTTCCTGAACCTTACCGCTGCGGAATACCATGCGGCCGTTACCGGTACGGTTATTCATAACCCAGTCGCCCTCGTAGTAATCGCCGGTGCTCCAGGTGAAGCGTCCTACGCCGTCACGCATGCCGTCCTTGAAGTGACCTTCGTACCGGCTGCCCTTCGCATACGTATAAACGCCAAGTCCATCCGGCAAATCCTTCTCGTTCACTTCACCGGAATACGTATTGCCGTTCTTGTACTCAATGTACTTAACCTCGCGTGCAGGAGCCTCATCAACGGGTGCTTCTTCAGCGGTTGCCTCCTCGGCAGGTGCTTCCTCAGTCGGAGCTTCCTCAGCAGGAGTCTCTTCCGTAGCTTCCTCGGTTACTTCTTCAACGGCCTCTTCAACTGCGTCAGTAGCCTCTTCAGCTACTTCTTCTGCAGTCTCAGTAACTTCCTCAACAACCTCTTCTGCTGTTTCGGTTACTTCTTCTGCAGCCTCTTCAACAGTTTCCCTAGCTTCTTCAACTACTTCCTCAGCGTTTTCAGTTACTTCTTCTGCAGTTTCTTCAGCAGTTTCAGCAGTTTCCTCAAAGGTCTCTTCAACAGCCTCTGTAGCATCTTCAACCACTTCTTCAGCAGTCTCGGTAACTTCCTCTACGGTTTCCTCAACAGCATTGGTTGCTTCTTCGACTGCTTCCTCTGCATTTTCAGTAACTTCTTCTACAACTTCTTCAACAGCATCGGTAGCCTCTTCAGCAACTTCTTCAGCCTCCTCGGTTGCTTCTTCAACAACTTCTTCAGCGGTTTCAGTTACTTCATCTACGGTTTCCTCAACCGCGTCGGTAGCTTCATCTACTACTTCTTCTGCAGTTTCGGTTACTTCTTCTACGGTCTCCTCAACAGCATCGGTAGCATCTTCAACTACTTCCTCAGCAGTCTCAGTAACTTCTTCTACAGTCTCCTCAACAGCATCAGTAGCATCTTCAACTACTTCCTCAGCAGTCTCGGTAACTTCTTCAACAGCCTCTTCAGCTGCATCAGTAGCTTCCTCAACTGCTTCTTCTTCAGTTTCGGTTACTTCTTCTACGGTCTCTTCAACAGCCTCAGTAGCATCTTCAACTACTTCTTCAGCAGTTTCAGTAGTTACTTCTTCAGTTGCTGGAGTTTCTTCTACAACTTCATCAACAACAGTTTCTTCAACGTATTCTAGAATTTCCTTTGGATCTTCCTTACGAGAATTTTTAACTGCAGATTTAACTAAAACTAAAGAATT
>DBWJ01000030.1:0-1054 GCA_002308955.1 Lachnoclostridium sp. UBA1241
CCAGAAGTTACTTTGACAATCAACTAGTTGAAAAAATTTTCAAAAAATGTCGGGAGATTTTCGATTTTATGTATCTATATAGGTGAAGGCACCAAAATGTGTGGGGGAGATTAATCAGAATTCTCCGGTACCGGTGCCGTTTAGAAGGAGGTTTTCGAATGAGAAACGCAGAGGAAAGAATTCAGCGTCTTCATGAGAGGGCGGAACAGCTTAGAATCCGAAAAGAACGGAGGATTACGGCAATCGCCGGCGCCATGTGCCTGGTGCTCTTCGCGGCGCTCCTCGGAATTGTCCGTGAGCTTTCCGGAGAGATTTCGGATGTGGCGGGTAACGCATTTACCGGTTCCTCGCTTTTGAGCAGCGAAGCCGGAGCATACATTCTGGTTGCGGTAATCGCGTTCATGCTCGGTGTAATCGTTACGGTAATTGTTCGCAAGTATATCAGTAAGAACCGGTCGGAAGGGATTTCGGAGGAAATTTTATGAAACGCTTGAGAAAAAAAGTGGTCGGATGGGTACTGTTCGCTGTGATACTTACCGGAATGCTGACGGTTACCGCGTGCAGCGTGATGGCGGCGGAATCAACGCATGACGAAACCGAAACCGTCGCGGACGAGCCGGCGCAGAAGAAGATTGTGGGCATCGGCGCGGACCTGATTCCCGATGCGGAAGTGACGACGTTAACCGAGAGCTCAAGCCCGCTTCTTTGGGCAATTCTTTTATTCATTGCGGTGGCGGATTTTATCTGCCTTCTCCGGATCGGATATAAGAGCATAAAGAACAATTACAGGAACAATGCGAAGAAATCCTGATTTCTGTTTGCTGCATACAAAGATAACAGAAGGAGAGCCCCGGCTCTCCTTTTTTGTATGCATTGTCACTATTGAAAAATGCGACGAAACACAGTAAAATAGCAGGCATAACAGTTAAAAGAGGTATCAACATGGATTACGTGAAAGAACCAAGAAAACGTCCGGTATTCCCGAAGCGCGCAGTCGTTACCGCGGGAATGCCTTACGGCAATAAAGAGCTTCACTTCGGCCACATCGGCGGAG
>DBWJ01000030.1:1108-4618 GCA_002308955.1 Lachnoclostridium sp. UBA1241
CGGGAACCGACTGCTACGGCTCGCCCATTCTCGAGGGCTACCGCAAGGCGAAGGAGAGCGGCGCTTTCGACGGAACGATCGAAGATTATGTCCGGAAGAACCACGAGGCGCAGAAGGAAACACTAGACCGCTATGAAATCAGCCTGAACCTGTTCGGCGCGTCCGCCCTCGGAAGAGCAGGAGAAATCCATAAAGAGGTTTCGAAGGAAGTATTCGAAGGACTCTACGAGAAGGGTACGCTTGAAAAACTCAGCTCGCCGCAGTTCTATGATCCGAAGTTTAAGTGTCTTTTAAACGGCCGTCAGGTGATCGGACGCTGTCCCATCCAGGGCTGCCAGTCCGAGAAGGCCTATGCCGACGAATGCGACCTCGGCCACCAGTACATGCCCACCGAACTCATTGATCCGCACAGCACCCTTTCGGGGCTTAAGCCGGAGCTCGTGGATGTCACCAACTGGTATTATAAGCTCGAGGACTGCATCCCCATGATTCAGGCGTATGTGGATGACCTCCGCGCCAACACGAACGCCCGCAAATTCATGCTTACGACCATCGAGGAGTTCCTGAAACCTCCGTACATCTACGTGCAGAAGAAGTTCGTGGAGGACCTCGACTCGTTAAGGGCCAAATTCCCGGCCCACGAGGTTCTTGATGATAACAAGAATTCGTACACATTTGTCTTCAAAAATCTGGATGACCGCGATGCCGCAAGAAACGTTCTCGACGGCATGGAAATCAATTACCGTACCGGCAAGACGCTGGTTCCGTTCCGGTTATCCGGTAACATCGAGTGGGGCGTTCCGTTCCCCGAGAAGGAAGGCCTTAAGGACCTGACGTTCTGGGTATGGCCGGAATCTCTCTGGGCGCCGATTTCCTTCTCAAGAGCATACCTTGAGAGCAAGGGCGCGGACCCCGACGAGTGGAAGAAGTATTGGAATTCGGACGATGCGACCGTGTATCAGTTCATCGGGCAGGATAATATCTATTTCTACGGCATCGCNNGCACAGCAGGCGATGTGGGAGACGTTAGGGCTTAAGAAGACGTTCCTCGTTCCGAACAACCATATCCTGTTCATGAATAAGAAGGCCTCGAGCTCCGGCTCAATCAAGCCGCCGATGGCGAAGGATCTCCTTGATTTCTATACGGCCGAGCAGATGCGCATGCACTTCTTAAGCTTAGGTCTCGCGAACAAGAGCGTAAGCTTCGACCCGCAGGTATACCTGCCGGAAGAGGAGCGGAACGGAGCGGATCCGGTGCTTAAGGACGGAAACCTGCTGACCAACGTATTCAATAAGATTATCAGAACCTGTTTCTATACGCTGCAGAAGGATTTCGACGGTAAGCTGCCGCTCGTTCCGGTATCCGAGAGCGCGCTTTCGGAAGCAAAGGAGACGATTCTCACCTACGAGCAGAACATGTTCGACCACCAGTTCCATAAGATTACCTACGTGCTCGACACGTTTATCCGGAACCTGAACAAGTACCTTGTAAACAACCTCCGCACAGCCGATACGAACGGCGATACGGCGCTGAAGGCGCAGGTGCTTGCGGATGCGTTCTACGGAATAAGGGTTGCGACCGCGCTGATTCATCCGATAGCGCCGTCGGGCTGCGAGAAGATTCGCGAGTACCTGAACGTCGACAAGCGGATTTACAACTGGGATTACATCTTCTCGACCTTAACCGACCTGATGGAGAACCCCGAAACACACGAATTCAAATTCCTGGAGCCCAGAGTTGACTTCTTNNTTCTTCAAGATGCACGAGACGCAGCTTGCGGCCAAGGAGAACTGATGCGGCAAATGCCACACCGCACGGCCATAGAGAATGATACAGCCCAAGTGACATCGCACGGCCATAGAGAATGATACGGCCCAAGTGACACCGCACGGCCATAGAACCCTACACGAAATTGAGGAAACATGAGCGAACTTAGGATAAAAGTGCATAGTCCGGCAGGAACCGACGTAAAGGTTTTTCTGAACGGGGCGGAGTGTACGGAAATCGAGACGAACGGACAACCCGTAACGGTACGGGTGGAACAGCAGCCGTTACCCTGCGGACTCACCCGGAAAGAAAAACTGCAGATCTACTTTGCCTCGGTATTCCGCAGAAAGCTTCGGTACGGAACGGACATTCCGACGCCCTTCCGCGCGCGTTTCACCGGAACCATAAGGGCAGCAGAGGAGGGAACCGTAGGATTCTCCCTTGCCTGCATGGAGGGGCGGTATCGGATTCTTCCGGAGCGGGACTGCTTTGTACCGGGCTCTGTAAAGAGTCAGGAGATCAACGAAGACAGCGGGCTATGGAAGATTGTTCTCGGCGCGGTGCTGCTTCCGCTTTTGATTATTCTGGCCCTTGCAGTTTGGGCGCTGCTTCGCTCGGAAGCGCCGACCGTCGGCAAAGCGGCTTTCGGAATTCTGTACGGCGTCCTGATCATAGGAGCCGTCGGCATGTATCTAGAGAGAACGAGACGGACAAGAAGTTATCCGGTCGGAGCGGAGCAAAATGAGTGATTATTCATCGGAAATCCGGGAAGCCTTCCGCGGCGGTCTTCGGCGTCTTATATGCAGCAATCCCGCTGGGAAATCAGAGCCCTATCGTCGGATTGTATATGTCCGGAAGAATAACGGGTTTCAGCAGGAATGCTATACCGAAAAGCAGGTCTTTCACAAGAATCTCACGCCTGACGAGGCGGTCAAATCGGTGCTTGCCCTGTTCGGGGAACATATGCGCCAGCTGAATCTGGAGATTGACGAAGACGGCATGACAGTTTCCGCCGAGTACAAGATGTCAAAGGGCGGAAAGGTTTTCACATCAAGGAAGAAAGAAAAGGCAGCAGTTAAGGAGCAGCCGCTTTCGCATAACCGGGTGAAGAATTACCTGATTGCGGAGGGAACCGACGTCCCGCCTCTTGTCGACGTGGGAATCTTCACGAAGGACGGCAAGGTCGTAAATGCCATGCAGGACAAGTTCCGCCAGATCAACCGTTTCCTTGAGATGGTGGACGACTGTTATGACGAGCTGCCCGCCGACCGTCCGCTTCGTATCGTGGATTTCGGTTGCGGCAAATCCTACCTCACATTTGTCTTATACTACTACTTCACAAAGCTTCGCGGACGGGAGACATACATATACGGACTTGATCTTAAGGAGGACGTGATTGCCGCCTGCAACCGCGCCGGCGCAGGAGTACGGTTATACGAGCCTTTCCTTCCATGTCGGGGACGTGAGCGACTACGAGGGCGAGGCAATCGACATGGTTGTCACACTGCATGCCTGCGACACCGCTACCGATTACGCGCTTTACCACGCGGTACGCCGCGGAGCGAAGGTAATCCTTTCCGTGCCGTGCTGCCAGCATGAGCTGAACCGGCAGATGAAATCCGACGAGCTTTCGATTTTCACGAATTACGGGATTATCAAGGAACGGACGGCGGCGCTTCTTACGGATGCTATCCGGGCGGACCTTCTGACTGCGAACGGGTACAAGACGCAGGTGCTTGAGT
>DBWJ01000030.1:4678-4871 GCA_002308955.1 Lachnoclostridium sp. UBA1241
GGTATTGAAGCGGCAGGCCCTTTCGGAAGCGGAGCGGGCTATGAACGCCTTCGGCGTGAAGCCGACGCTGTGGAAACTATTGCAGGAGTCGGACGAAGATAAGAACAGCGACAGATAAGAATAACAACGGGAAGAAGTAATACTTTGATAGAATAATGACGGGCCGGAGAAATGATATGTACCCTCTTTACTG
>DBWJ01000086.1:0-128 GCA_002308955.1 Lachnoclostridium sp. UBA1241
CGGATCACGCGGGCAACGGCGTCATCAATCAGTGTATAGAAGTAGGTGATGCCGGCAGCCTCAAAACGCTCCTTATAATCGTTATCGTAAATCTCTTGGAAGATATCCTTAAAGCGGTGATCGTACTT
>DBWJ01000086.1:215-366 GCA_002308955.1 Lachnoclostridium sp. UBA1241
GTGTCCTTGTTGTACATGCCCTGCAAAACGCCCGGGCACTCGAAATTGTATACGGTTTCACGAAGCTCGGTCCCGTCCTCGCCGGTGAACAGAAGCTCTGCCTTACCGGGGCAGGGGATACGGAACTCGGTGTTCTTGTAAACATCGCCGT
>DBWJ01000086.1:451-672 GCA_002308955.1 Lachnoclostridium sp. UBA1241
GTCCCGTTCGGGCTTTTCCACATCTCACTGAGGTTATACTCGGTAACGCGCTGTGCGTTCGGGGTGATCGTTGCACATTTGACGGCAACGCCGTACTTCTTCGCGGCATAGCTCGCGTCAAGAGTAACCTGGTCCTTCGTGCGCTCACGCTCCGGAAGACCGAGGTCATAATACTCCGCCTTAAGGTCAACGAAAGGAAGAATCAGCTCGTCCTTGATCAT
>DBWJ01000086.1:823-993 GCA_002308955.1 Lachnoclostridium sp. UBA1241
CCCTTGATGTTAAGCGTGATATCGTCAATCGAACTGTCCTTCTTAAGAACCTTCGCGGCAAATGTTTCGTTTCCGTTCCTGATTCCCTCTCGTACGTTCGGAATGAATACGCAGTCGCCTTCCTCATACGGGAAGTCCGTGCCCTCGGGAAGGGTGAACGGAAGAATGCC
>DBWJ01000086.1:1078-1253 GCA_002308955.1 Lachnoclostridium sp. UBA1241
GACGGTTCGCGAATACGCAGGAACCGTACTGGGTGTTCCTAAGAAGCTCCTCTGCATTGCCGAAGCGGGAGAGGATGCTTACCAGCTCTTCGGGAGCCTTTCCGTCTCTTCTTTCAAGGTCAAGCGCGTGAATCGCTTTGCTGCGTCCCACATACTCGGGAACACGGCGGGAGAG
>DBWJ01000086.1:1388-15962 GCA_002308955.1 Lachnoclostridium sp. UBA1241
CAGTCGGTGATGTTCGGTCCGAGGATCAGCTCGGCATCGGGGTCTGCTTTGCCGTAACCGTAGTAGAGACGGTTCTCGTAAACGGTCTTATCGAAATGGTACGGATGATTCGGTACCTCGTATTCAATATCGGTAGCTGCGGTGATCACGCCGCCGTTCAGTGCGGTAGCCGCAATGCTTCTTGCATCCATCAGAGCCACGCCGCAGATCTGGCCCTCACCGGGTTTGCTGCCTTCGCGGTTCGGGAAGTTCCGGGTTGTATGGCGAAGCGACAAGCCGTCGTTCGCGGGTACGTCGCCTGCGCCGAAGCAGGGACCGCAGAAGCTCGGCTTAATTACTGCGCCGGCCTTCAACAGTTCGCTCACAGCGCCTACCTTCGTAAGCTCAAGGCTTACCGGAACGCTTGTCGGATATACGTTCAGCGAGAAGTAGCCGTTTCCGCAGCTCTTATCCTTAAGAATCGCGGCAGCCTCGTCGATGTTATCGAAAAGTCCGCCCGCGCAGCCTGCGATTACGCCCTGGTCGGCGTAAACCTTGCCGTCCTTTATCTTATTCGTCAAATGGTACGAAATTCCCTTGAACTTCGCTGCAGCTTCCTTCTCGACGCTTTCGAGAATCTCCTTCGCATTTGCCGTAAATTCATGAATCGTGTAGGCGTTAGAAGGATGGAACGGAAGCGCGATCATGGATTCCGCCTTCGAAAGATCGACTGTAATCAGGCGGTCATAGTAAGCGCCGTCGGCGGGTGCAAGCTTCTTGTAGCACTCTGCGCGGCCGTGGGTCTTATAGAAGCCTTCGGTAATCTCATCGGTTTCCCAGATAGAACTGAGGCATGTGGTTTCGGTGGTCATAACGTCGATGCCGTTACGGAAATCAATCGGAAGGTTCTTAACGCCGGGGCCGACAAATTCGAGCACGCGGTTCTTTACGAAGCCGTTCGCGAACGTAGCCTTAACAAGCGAAAGGGCAATGTCATGCGGGCCGATGCCGCGCTTCGGCTTACCGGTCATATATACGAGAACAACCTCGGGCATATCAAGGTCCCAGGTGTTCTTAAGAAGCTGCTTTACAAGCTCAGGGCCGCCTTCGCCGACGCCCATCGTGCCGAGCGCGCCGTAACGGGTATGGGAATCGGAGCCGAGGATCATATTGCCGCATGCGGAAAGCTCCTCACGTGCGTAGGAGTGAATGACGCTCTGGTTCGCGGGAACATAGATGCCGCCGAATTTCTTCGCTGCGGAAAGACCGAATACGTGGTCATCCTCATTGATGGTGCCGCCTACCGCGCAAAGGGAATTGTGGCAGTTGGTCATCGCGTAGGGGAGAGGGAATTCCTTAAGTCCGCTGGCGCGAGCCGTCTGAATAATGCCGACATAGGTGATATCGTGGCTCACCATGGCGTCAAATCTTATCTTTAATTTATCCGGGTTACCGGAGGTGTTATGCCCGTTAAGAATCGACCAGGCAATCGTTTTCTTTCTGGCCTCTTTCGTATCTTCGCCGCCTGCCGCAACCGGCACGCCGCCCCGATAGAATACGCCGCTTTCCTGCAATGTGATCATGAAAGGTCCTCCCTTTACTTCCTGCTTTTTTACATACAGAATTCATTATAGAAAATCCCCGTCCCGATGTCAACCGGAAACGGCCTCCGCGGGTGCTCAAATATTAGAAAATAATGACGCTTTTTTATTCAATATTCACAGTTTTTCAAATTACGGAAAAAAGCAAATGACAAAGCTCAAAAAGTATGATATAGTCTATTTGTATATAGGAAAATACAAAATGTTGTAGTTTCACCATTTGTTGAGATTACGGCACAAAGAGGAGTAGCCATGGGTTTAAATTCGGTTGTAAATCATTGCGTTATGCCGAAAGACATGTATGTCGCGAAGATGTGGAAAGCAGAGAATGTTTTCGCCGGGAACAGCACCTATGATATCGTTGTGTCTCCCGCATCCAAGAAGAACGGAGCAATCCAGTTCCATCTTGCGGCATTGAAGGACGGCAATGTCCTGACCTTTGAAGATTTAAACAAGACGCTTTTCGAAATTACCGTCAAGAAGTATTTTGACGAACTGAACGACCGCCTTGCCACCGCAATGGGCGGACATATCCGCTGGGTACATACCGGAAACCATGACATTTATGTTTCCTACGGCGGAACGGAGCAGTGGGACGAGAATGAGTCTTTGAAGAAGACTCCGCTCCGTATCATCCTTATGGTTAAGAATGTGGACAAACTGTCCGATCAGGAAGAGATTACGCTTCGTAAGATCTTAAAGGGCGAGCTTCTTGAGTGGATGGATTCCGTAATTCAGGACCGTCCGGCTATCGAGAAGACGAAAGAGGATTACGAAAACGACCTTGTCCGTATTATGGATACGACGATGCTTCCGCATAACACGGATGTGTTCAATCCGGTTCCGATTATCACCCTGGTTGCGATAATCTTTGCAATCCTCGGCGTATTCAAGTCGAGCCTCCTGCTGTTCCAGGTGGGTTCCCTCGTTATGAGCGCCTACGCGGCATACCGTTCCTATCAGAAGGAGCTCAAAGAGTATACGATTGTGAATGTAGTTGTGTGCCTGGTTTCCCTTTATTTCATCTATTACGGATACGTCAATGCTTAACGGAAGGCATCCGGCATGGCGAAGTCCGCAAATCAAAAACTGAAACTTTTATATCTGTTGCGGATTCTGTGGGAAGAAACCGATGATGACCACGGTCTTGGCATGGAAGACATCATAAAGAAGCTTGCCGCCTACGGCATTGAAGCGGAGCGGAAGAGTCTTTATGATGATTTTCTTATGCTTGAGGATTTCGGCATGGAAGTGCTGAAGCAAAAGGCCGGAAGGACGACGCTTTATTCCCTCGGAACCCGCGATTTTTCGGTCGGGGAGCTGAAACTGCTTGCGGATGCGGTTCAGTCTTCCCGTTTTCTTACGAAGAAACGTTCCGAAGAGCTTGTTAAGAAGCTGAAGAATCTCGTGAGCCGTCACGAGGCGTCGCTTCTTGACCGGCAGCTGCAGGTAACCGGCAGCGTGAAGATGATCAACGAGAACATCTTCATCGGAATCGACCGGATTTATGCGGCAATCGCGCAGGGAAGGCAGATCTCGTTTCAATATATGGAATGGGACGAGCACCGAAACCTTGTGCTTCGAAAAGACGGCGACAAATCCCACATCAGCCCCTGGGCACTTGTATGGGACAATGAGTTTTATTATCTGGTGGCCTTCGATCCGGCGCGGGATTCTCTCCGGCATTACCGTGTCGACAAGATGAAGCAGATCGAAATCGAAGACGGTCAGAGAGAAGGCTATGAATTATTCAAAAAAGCAGGCACCCGCGCCTACGCGGAACAGCGGTTTTCCATGTATGAGGGAGTGAAGGAGGCGGTTACCGTCGAGTGCGACCGCGCCTCGTTCGGACCGTTTTTTGACCGGTTCGGCGAGCAGGAGCTGTCCATTCGAAAAGCCGGAGAACGGTTCCGGCTACGCTTCCACGTGGCGGTGACCGATATCTTCCTCGGGTGGATTGCAGGACTTGGTGAAGGAGTAAGAATTGTGGAACCACAGGCAGTATGCGATAAGATGACGGAGTTCTCCGAAGGACTTCTTAAAAGACATGCGGGCGGTCCGGTGAAGGCGGTCATCTTTGACCTCGGAATGGTTTTGGTGGATTTCCGGTACCGCGCCTATATGGAGGAAATCGGATTTGACGAAGATGCTATAGCATTTTTCGCAGACAATATTGTTCTGTCGCCGCTTTGGTGCCGGCTGGACCGCGGCGAGCTTAGCATGAAGGAGATTACGGAAATCCTTAAAGAACGTTACCCGCAGTACCGTAACGAAATCGAAGTTTTCTTTACGAATATCCGTGGAATCGTGATTCCGTTCCCGGAGTCGTACGGCTACATCAAGCGCCTGAAGGATATGGGGTATCAGGTCTATATCCTTTCGAATTACCCGGATGAGCTTTATGAGATGCAGTATGAATCGTGGGATTTTCTCCCACTTGCGGACGGTGCCGTGATTTCCGCAAAAGAAAAGCTTGCAAAGCCGGAAGAGGCGTTTTACAAGCTTTTACTGAACCGTTATGGGCTGTCGCCGGAGGAATGTATCTTTCTTGACGACCGCGGGGACAATGTTACCGTGGCGCGTTCCTTAGGCATCCGTTCCATCCTCGTAAACCATCGTGAAGAAGCCTTCCGGACGCTTTTCGAGCAGCTTGCTGTCTGCGGGTAGCAGCGTAAAGCCGCAGGCCCTCGCGAGCGAAACCGACGGCTTGTTTCGTTTATCAATAATCGCAAGGACCGGCATCCCCGAAAGCCTCGGGCGCAATCTTTCGACAAATGCCATGACGGCTTTCGTTCCGAGTCCCTTTCCCCGGTACTCCGGAAGAATATAGTACGAAAGGTTGTAAGCCTTATCGGTGAGTTCGGAAAGTTCTAAGGAAACCTGGCCGATGAGTTTATCCGAATCGTATTCCGTAAAGAAGAGCACGGAAAGAATCCGGTTCATGCGGCTTAATTCCATATCATTATCATAACGTTTCATCAGGTCGGAATCCGACAGATTCCGAAGGCTGTCAGGAAGCAGATAAGGCTCCTCAAGCTGCCTCGTATAGAATGCCTTATAATCGTCAAAGCCCGGTCGGTAGAAGTCGAAACGGTCGGCCGGGAACATATAATGTCTTGTTTTCGTGACATAATCGACAATATCCGCAAGATCCTCGGGATAAAGCTCGCCGATGTCGGTGAGGATTTCCTTAACGGGGAGGCGGATTCCGTCGTGTTCGTATCCGATTATGAAGCCGCCGGCATCGCTCCACGCGGTAAGCCTCCCCGGGATATCACTGATAAGAACCGCGCCGGGAGCGGGAATACCTTCCGAGGGAGCCGGAAGAATAAGGATCTCTCCGTCCTGAATCTGTTCGCGGAACAGATTTACCTCTTCGGAATCGGTTACGGCATCGCTGAATTGTTCGTATACGGTCAGCATACAGCACTCCTGATTGCATTTTCGCCCGCCTTGCGGGCACCTTACATTTAAGCACAGTTTCCGTCTTATGACAAGCGGAGAAAGGACGAAAATGGAAATCGAACGGAAATTTCTCCTGTCGGCCCTTCCGGAGGATTTTGACAGCTATGACAGCTGGGAAATGGAACAGGGATACTTGCTTACGAAGGGCTGCACGCTTCGCATCCGAAGGGCCGGTGATACCTGTTTTCTTACGCTCAAGAGGAAGGATCCCGAGGTGGTCCCGGGCATCGCCATCGTGAACGAGGAGTTCGAAACGGAAATCCCGGAGGCCTCCTATGAAGCATTAAAGCAGCTTGTAAGAGGCGGTTTTATACAAAAGACTCGAACCCGCATTCCGTACCTTGAGCATGTGATCGAGGTGGATGTCTTCCACGGAGCTTTAGAAGGTTTGGTATTTGCCGAAATTGAATATGAAGATCAGGAGGATGTGCTGAAGCTGCCGCTTCCGACCTGGTTTTCGAAAGACGTATCGCAGGATAAACGGTTCCGGAACACGGCGTTACTTCGCATGGAGCCGGAAGAAATTGAAGACTTTTTAAAGGAAATCGGGGAAATTGCCCTCGTCCTATAACACAATTTAAGATGAATTACAAGTACCGAGTTTTACACCCCCTGTAAGACTCGGTACTTGACTGTTCGGAAAGTATTTTCCTAAAATGAGACACACAAAATCCTTAGGAGGTGTTTGGGGACATGATGATTTCATTTTGGTCACCGGTGAAGGATGAACTTGTGAGCGGCATTGCGGTGCTGATGGCGACGGCAGGGTGTAAGGAATTCTCCTGTAAGGTGGTTCTTACGGATAACTATGTCGGCCGTGGAAACATCGGCAGCTGTCTGTTCGGAGAAGCCTATAACCGGTTCCGCAAAGATTACGACCGCGCCAGGTCGGAGTGCTACGAACGGGGTGATTCCTTTATCCGGTTCCTTCGAAAGGAGACCGGTAAGACGATCGGTTACGGGCGTACGCTTGAGATTCTATCGGAGCAGCTGTACTTTCTGCCGTTAAATCAAAGCCTCAGAAGCGATATCTACGAATACGGCTTTGACCGGGAGTTTCCGGATATCCTTGATTTCTGCGAAGCCCGGTTCGATTTCCTGCTTCTGAACACGGAAAGCAGAGGCAATCTCAGTACGAAAACGATCCTGAACTGCGCGGACCAGGTGGTGATTCTGCTTCCG
Organism: Lachnoclostridium sp. UBA1241; assembly: GCA_002308955.1. Taxonomy (GTDB): domain Bacteria; phylum Bacillota; class Clostridia; order Lachnospirales; family Lachnospiraceae; genus ISDg. The sequence continues at coordinate 7,616 of DBWJ01000086.1, forward strand.
ACGGCGGAGTGGATGGTGGACCTTCTGATGGAGGAGTACGCTTCGGTACTTCAGCATGCGGTAATTGTCTTTCACGGACAGCCGGATTCCGGCTTCCTTCGGCGCATGAAACGAAAGTATTCCGCTTTTCGCAATAAGATGCTGTATCTGCCGGTTACGGAGGAAGCGAAGGAAGCCATTCGGGAAGGTAAGATTATCGAATACTATGAGAAAGTCTCGGAGAAATGCCGGGAGGGAGATACGGATCCGGTCATGCAGAAGCTTAGGTACATCACATTTTCCGTGATGCGAAAAGAAAAGCGTGAGACAAAGCTACGTTATGAAGAGATGCGGGCGCTATTCGAAAAGCGGAATCGCGACCCGTTTTCAAAAAAATACAGCCTCCCGTCCGCCGAAAGCTATGTGGCGGAGCAGGAGACTGACCGGTTTTAACTTATTTACGATGATCGCCGAAATAGAAGAGAGCGAGGGTTCCGGGACCGGAGTGAGCGCCGATTGCGGGACCGATAATCCCGTACATGATATCGGTGATTCCGAACCGCTCGGTTACCATGCGGCCGACGGTCTGCGCATCCTCAAGGCTGTCGCCGTGAGAGATGAAGACGTGATCGTTTTTATAATTGCCGACGGTTTCCGCCATGCGGTCCACAAGTGTTGCGAGAGCCTTCTTACGGCCGCGTACGTTGGAGGTGGGAATCAGATGGCCGGTATCGTCCGTGCAGAGCACCGGTTTTACATTAATTAAGGTACCGAGAATCGCGGTCGTACGGCTTATGCGTCCGCCGTTCTTCAGATACTTGAGATCCTCAACGGTGAACATATGGCAGACATGAAGCTTATTGGCCTCCAGCCATTCGGAAAGCTCCGGAAGGCTGAGGCCTTCCTTCTTCTTACGGACCGCCATGTCAACGAGAAAGCCCTGGCCGAGAGAAGCGCAGAGGGAATCGACAACCATGACGATACGGTCCGGAAACTCCTCCTTTAACATCTGTGCGGCAAGAAGCGTATTGTTGCAGGAGCAGCTGAGACCGGAGGAAAATGCGATGTGAAGGATGTCCTTTCCTTCCGCAAGAACCGGGCGGAACATCGCAAGAATCGTGTCTACGTTGCTCGCCATCGTCTTGGGCATTTCATTGGCGCGCATGCGGTCGTAGAAGAGCTTCAGGTCCAGATTCTCCTTCTCGCCGTATACGGTCGTTCCGTCAAATGTGTAGCAAAGCGGAATGCGCAGAACATCGTTATTCTGGTAGTATTCCACGGGCAAATCCGATGTGGATTCCGTTGAAAGAATGTATTCAGCCATTGAAACCTCCATATAAAGAAAATGTTAACCGATTAAATCGGTTTTTGAAAACTTTGCATGTGGTTTTCAAAACTACATACATCATAACACAGGATTCCGAAACTTGCAACGGGAATTTCAAAAAAATCTTTGCATAGGGCGATTTATGTGGTATAATGTCACACAGTCAGTGTGCGGAAATCCGCGCACGTTAAGAGAGGAAATTATACACCATGAAAGAACGTAAGAACTTCGGCAAAGGAATCAGAGGTCTTTGCCTGCTCGTTTTGGTCCTTGCCGGTCTCGGCGTATGGATCGGAATGAGTTTTTACTGGGACTTCAGCTTCCAGCCGCAGAACATTAAGCGGGGGCTTGATCTGAGCGGCGGCGTCAGCATCACCTATGAGGCTGTGGACAAAGAAAATACCACCGACCAGCAGATGCAGGACGCGCATGCGAAATTCCAGAAGAGAGCGGAAGCATTCTCCACGGAGAGTAACGTATATCTCGAAGGAAAGTATCGTATCAACGTAGACATCCCGGGCGCAAAGGATGCGCAGCAGGTACTCGAGAAACTCGGTTCCGCCGGTAGTGTTTACTTTATTTATGCACAGGACAGCAAGGATGTAACGAACATTACCACCGATGCGAGCGGTAATTATGTACTTGCCCGTACTCTGGAAGAGATTATCGCCGACGGCGATGCTCCGGTTGACGGAAGCATGGTTGTAAAGGCGGAAGGCCAGGTTATCCAGGATTCGAACGGAGTTGCTTCGAACATCGTTTCCCTCGAATTTAATTCGGAAGGAACGGTTGCGTTCCGTGAGGCAACGACCTGGGCTGCCAACCAGAGCGGCATGAAGAACCGGATTGCGATCATCTACGATAACACCGTAGTCAGCTGCCCCGGCGTTCGTGAGCCGATCGATTCCGGCAAGGCACAGATTGACGGCATGGAGACTCTTGAGGTAGCCAACGAGCTCGCAACCTTCATCCGTATCGGTGCGCTTCCGATTGAGGTTACTCCGATCCGAAGCAACATTGTAGGCGCAACGCTTGGAAGCCGCGCGCTTGAGACCAGCCTGATCGCAGGTCTGATCGGTTTTATTCTTGTTTGCGTTTTCATGATCGTTATCTATCGTCTGCCCGGTGTGGCTGCGAGCCTTAGTTTGATCATCTACCTCGGCATCGTTCTTGCGCTGCTGATCGCATTTGACGTAACGCTTACCCTTCCGGGTATCGCCGGTATCATCCTTTCCGTCGGTATGGCGGTAGATGCCAACGTCATTATCTTTACCCGTATCCGCGAGGAGATCGCGACCGGCAAGACGGTTCGTTCCTCCATCAAGCTCGGATACAGCAAGGCTACCTCCGCTATCGTGGACGGTAACATTACGACTCTCATTGCCGCGGTTGTTCTATACTTCCTCGGCTCCGGCGTGATCAAGGGCTTTGCCATTACGCTCGGCATCGGTATCGTTGTTTCCATGTTCAGCGGTCTTCTGATCACCCGCTGGATTATGTACACGTTCTACAACCTCGGCGCTGACAAGGCCGGTCTGTACGGCAGCCGCGTGAAGAAGAAGCTTAGTCTCAGGGTTGTGGACCACTGGAAGGTTTATCTCAGCCTTTCCGGCGCGATGATCATCCTTTGCATCGTAATGCTCTTCGTAAACAAGGCGAGCATTGACAATATCCTGAACTACGGTCTTGATTTCGTAGGCGGTTCTTCCGTACAGGTGAACTTCGATGACAAGGTTCCCGCTAAGAGCGACGTAGAAGCACTTGTAAAGTCCGCGATTTCCGAGACCTGCTCCGTTTCCGAAGTTAAGGGCGAGAACGCCATCATCATTAAGACGAAGGCTTTCCTTGATGACGACAGCAAGATGAAGTCCCTTAAGGATGCGTTCCGCGACAAGTACGGCGTATCCGAAGGCAGCATCGAAACCGAAACCATCAGCGGAAGCGTATCGGATGAGATGAAGAAGGACGCCATTACTGCCGTTATCATCGCAACGATCTGCATGCTGATTTATATCTGGATCCGGTTCAGCAACCTGGCATTTGCCGGAAGCGCCGTTACGGCACTCGTTCATGACGTGCTTGTTGTGCTCGGCATTTATGCGCTGTTCCGTATCACGGTGGATACTTCCTTCATCGCATGTATGCTGACCCTAGTAGGTTACAGTATCAACGCGACAATCGTTATCTTTGACCGTATCCGTGAGAATCTGAAGAACATGATCGCTTCGAAGGAATCTCTTAAGGATGTTGTGAACCGCAGCATTTCCGAGACCTTCACACGAAGCATCAATACGACGGTTACGACGCTTCTTACCGTAGTTGCTTTGATCATTCTCGGTGTGGACTCCATCCGGATTTTCGCGATTCCGCTTGCATGCGGTCTTATCTGCGGTACCTACAGCTCGATCTGCATTACCGGATGTCTCTGGTATTTCTTTAAGACGAAGTTCGGTAAGAAGAACCGTGTTATGAAGGTATCCTAAGTTACAGATGAACAGGCGAAAAGAAAAATGGGTCATTAAAAGACGGGGCGGAGCCATGGAAGACATGGTTCTTAAGCTCGGCATTACGCCGGCATTTGCCAGAATTCTCTGCGGTCGCGGTTACGACACCGTAGAGAAGGCTGCCGCCTTTTTGTATCCAGACGGCGCAGAACTGACAGCTGCCACGGCTTTGCCGGACGCAGAAAGGTTTTGCGCCTTTTTGCATATAGCGAAGGAAGATAGGACGAAGGTCCGTGTCGTCGGCGACTATGATGCCGACGGCGTCACCGCTACCTATCTGATGTTAGAGGGCTTAAGACGTTTCGGAATCGTTGCGGATTACCGGATTCCGAACCGTGTCACGGACGGCTACGGCATCAGTACCGATATGGTAAGGGAAGCGGCCGAAGACGGCATCGGCATGCTGATTACCGTTGATAACGGAATCGCCGCCGTGGAAGCCATAGCGCTTGCGAAGGAACTCGGTATGACCGTTCTCGTGACCGACCATCACGAACCGCAGGAGACGCTTCCGAATGCCGATGTTCTGGTAGACCCGAAGACAGATCCCGGGTATCCGGGCTCTGCCGTATGCGGCGCTGTGGTTGCCGGCAAATTGACGGACTTTCTTTTAGAGAAAGCCGGTAAGCCGGGATTCTTTAAGGAACAGATTGAAGTGCTTGCGCTTGCGACGGTTGCGGACGTCATGCAGCTTACCGGAGAGAACCGGATCATCGTACGAAACGGCCTTATGAAGCCGCTTACCGAATGGAACCTCGGGCTTCGGGCACTGGCAGAAGCGAACGGACTTAAGACCGAACCGAAGGCGTATACGTTAGGGTTCGTATTCGCCCCGTGCATCAACGCGCTTGGGCGGTTAAAGGACGCAGACCCCGGTGTTGATCTGCTTCTCACGAAGGACCCGGTCGAAGCGGAGAAACTTGCCCGCTCCATGGTGGACGCCAATCTGGTCCGTAAGGATATGACTTCAGATGCCATTGAGGAAGCGGCGGAGAAGCTGGATGCGCTTAGTTCCGAGGGGGACGCGCCAATCGTGTACCGCTCGGAAATCTGCCACGAAAGCATTGCGGGAATCGTTGCAGGAAAGCTTCGGGAACGATATTATCTTCCGGCAATCGTTCTTTGCGAAAGCACCGAAGAGAAGGGCGTTCTGAAAGGTTCCGGGCGAAGCATTGACGGCTATTCCATATTCGAGGGACTGACCGCCTGTAAGGAGCTTCTTACGAAGTTCGGCGGACACGCGCAGGCCTGCGGGCTCACGCTTCCGAAAGAGAATCTTAACGCATTCTCTGAAAAGCTTGCGGAGCATTTCCGTGAGAGCGGTGTTGAAGCGGTTGAGAAGGTCAGTATCGATCTGGTCGTCACATTTGCCGATTTAACCGATCAGCTGTGCACGGAAATCGGACGCATGGAACCGTTCGGAAACGGCAATTCAAAGCCGGTTTTCGCTGTGAAGAATGCTACGCTTATAAGACTCAGCCACTTCGGAAGGTCGACGAAATACACACGTTTTCTTCTGGCGGATGAGGCCGGAACGAAGATTACCGGCGTGTATTTCGGAAACGCGGACGAATTTGTGAAGCAGGCCGGTGAGGCGTGGGGCAGAGAGGCGGTTTCGGAAGCTTTCGCAGGACGCGGAACAGTGAAGATGAACGTTTTGTTCACGCCGCAGTACAGCTCGTACAGCCATGAGATTGAAATCACCGTGGACAAGTTCCAGCTTATATAATTAGCTTTGATTCTTAAAAGCTCCGGTTCATATAAGAAACATTCTAAGGAGGAGAAAGGTATGTTATTTGAGGGACGTATTGTGTTACAGGGAGGCCACGTGGTTGACCCTGCGAACGGAATTGATGAAGTAATGGATATCCGTCTGGATGACGGAATCATTCTGGATGTTCAGAAGACGATTGACCCGAAGCCCGGTGAGCAGGCGGTTCCGTGCGACGGGCAGTACATCTTCCCGGGCTTTGTGGATTTGCACGTGCATTTCCGTGATCCCGGCCAGACATATAAAGAAACGCTCGAGTCCGGAACGCGGGCGGCAGCCGCAGNNCGCCAGCCGCAGGCGGCTATACGGCCGTATGTCCGATGCCGAATACGGTTCCCGCGACCGATGACATGGAGAAGATCAGCATCCTGTTACGCCGTTGCCAGGACGAGGCGGTTGTAAAGGTATTCCCCATAAGCGCCGTAACAAAGGGACAGCTCGGAAAGGAACCGGTTGATGTTGCGTCCGTGAAGATTGCCGGTGCCGCTGCGCTTTCCGAGGACGGCAAATCGGTAATGGATATCAAGCTTTACGAAAAAATGATGAAGGAAGCGGCGAAGCAGGGGCTTCCCGTGTTCGCCCACTGCGAAGAAAAAGCCCTTGCTCCCGACGGCGTGATTAACGCAGGCGCCAAGGCGGAAGAACTCGGCCTTCCGGGAATTCCGGATGCGGTTGAGGACATCATTGCGGCAAGAGATATCTTCCTTGCCGGCGAGACCGGCGCGAGACTGCACCTGTGCCATTGCTCCACGAAGGCAAGCGTTGCAATGGTACTTCTTGCGAAACGGCTCGGCTACAAGGTTACGGCCGAAGCGTGCCCGCATCATTTCGTCCTCTGTGACGAGGACATTCCGTGCGATGACGGCAATTACAAGATGAATCCGCCCCTTCGCAGCAAGGAGGACATGGTTGCCATCCGCGAGGGCGTGAAGCAGGGCATTATCGACTGCATCTCCACCGACCATGCTCCGCACTCCGAGGACGAAAAATCAAACGGCTTCCGCAATTCGCCGTTCGGAATTGTCGGACTGGAGACGGCATTTGCCTTAAGCTATACGACGCTTTGCCATGAGGGCGGAATGAAGCTTTCCGAGCTGATCCGCCGCATGAGCACGAATCCGGCGAAGATCATCGGCTATAACGGCGGTTCGATTACCCCCGGAAAGCCGGCTGACCTTACCGTCTGCTCCCTTGATAAGTGGACGATTGACCGGAACGCCTTCGTTTCGAAGGGACATAACTCGCCGTTCCACGGCCACGAGGTTTACGGCCGCGTGCTCCGCACCTTCGTGAACGGCAAGCAGGTTTACCAGAACCCGGATCTTGATATGATGTTCTAAGGTCTGCAGGAATCCGAACCCTGACCAAGGTCCACAGAAACCCGGATCTTTATAGATATTTAGGAGGAATGAAAATTGATTCAAAAGCTGATTGATCAGATTGTTCATAAAGACGCGCCGATTGTTGTCGGACTCGACCCGATGCTTTCGTATATTCCCGATTTCGTGAAGGAGGATGCCTTCTCAAAGTACGGTGAGACGCTTGAAGGCGCGGCCGCAGCGGTATGGGAGTATAACAAGGCGATAGTGGATGCCGTTTACGAACTGATTCCGTGCGTGAAGCCGCAGATTGCGATGTATGAGCAGTTTGGAATTCCCGGGCTTCTCGTTTATAAGAATACCGTCGAGTATTGCAAGAAGAAAGGCCTCGTCGTCATCGGTGACGTGAAGCGCGGCGATATCGGTTCCACGTCGGCAGCTTATGCAACGGCGCATCTCGGAACGGTTACCATCGGTTCGAAAACATACGCCCCCTTCGATGAAGATTTTGCAACCGTCAATCCGTACCTCGGTTCGGACGGCGTTAAGCCCTTCATTGATGTCTGCAACGCAAATGACCGCGGAATATTCATCCTTGTTAAGACCAGCAACCCCTCAAGCGGCGAGTTCCAGGACCGTCTGATTGACGGGTGTCCGCTTTATGAGTGGGTGGCCGAGAAGGTTAACGACTGGGGCACACTCAGCATGGACGGAGATTACAGCAACGTCGGCTGCGTGGTCGGCGCAACCTATCCCGAGATGGGACGCGTGCTCCGTGAGGTGATGCCGAAGGCATACATTCTCGTACCCGGTTACGGCGCCCAGGGCGGTACCGCCGACGGCCTTAAGCCATACTTCAATAAGGATGGTCTCGGTGCCATCGTGAATTCCTCAAGAGGCATCATCGCCGCTTACAAAAAGGAACCTTATCTGAGCCGTTTCGGCGAGAAGGGATTCGCCGATGCCGCAAGACAGGCGGTAATCGACATGAAAGAGGATATAAACGGCGCGGTATTCGGGCGATAGTTGTTGCATTTTTCGCAAAGTTGTTATATAGTTTGATATTATTTCGGGAGAACCGAAAGGAGTTATGAATTATGGCTGCTTATGAATATTCTGCAATCGAAAAGAAATGGCAGAAATACTGGGAAGAGCACGAGACGTTTAAGACGGACGTGTGGGATTTTTCGAAACCGAAATACTATGTGCTGGACATGTTCCCGTATCCCTCCGGAGCGGGGCTTCACGTCGGTCATCCGCTGGGGTACATCGCAAGCGATATCTTCTCCCGCTACAAGCGCCTGAAAGGATTCAACGTCCTCCATCCGATGGGCTATGACGCCTTCGGCCTTCCGGCTGAGCAATACGCCATCCAGACGGGCCAGCACCCGGAGAAGACGACCCACGACAACGTTGCCCGTTACCGCAGCCAGATGGACCGCATCGG
>DBWJ01000004.1:0-145 GCA_002308955.1 Lachnoclostridium sp. UBA1241
GTAACATACGCGCCGTCCGCCTTTTTGATTCCGGTAACGATATCCGCAAGAATGTCCGCCGGCTCCTCGAACCGGGGATTATCGGATGTCGCAACGGTCAGGTCTGCCATTTGCGAGGAAATCTCGCCCATCTCATACCGGCGTC
>DBWJ01000004.1:151-5432 GCA_002308955.1 Lachnoclostridium sp. UBA1241
GACCGAACAGGCACACGAGCCGCTTCGGATTGTACTCGCGAAGCGTTCCGAGAAGGCTCCGAAGCGCCATTCCGTTGTGCGCGTAGTCAATCATTACGGAGAACTTGTCGGATACCTTCACGGGCTCCACACGTCCCCTTACATGAATGTGCTTCATAATATCGGTGATAATGCCTGTATCAATGCCCATCTCCGCGCAAACCGAAAACGCGGCAAGGGAATTATATGCGTTAAATGCGCCCGGAATATCCACGAATACCGGCGTATTTAAACGGCCGGACACGGTATAGGATACGCCGAGGCTTCCGGCGTCATTCGTAAGCTTTACGTCGGAAAGCCTGTAGTCGGCCTGCTCCGAACGTCCGAAGACGACCTTTTTACAGGGCTGGTCCGCCATCATATCCTCCGCGCGGGGATCGTCCCCGTTGAAGATGCCGGTACGGCTCACGGCGAAAAGCATGCGCTTGCACGCAAAATACTCCTCAAGGCTCTCGTGCTCGCCGTCACCGATATGGTCGACGCCGAAATTCGTAAAGACACCGTAGTCAAATGTGATGCCGTGCACGCGCTTCATCTTAAGCCCCTGCGAAGACACCTCCATAACAACGGCGCGAACACCCTTATTCACCATGCGGGCGAGATAATCCTGCAGGTCATAGGACTCCGGCGTGGAATGCGACGACGGAAAACGCTCGTCTCCGATGATATTCTCAATCGACCCGATCAGTCCGCAGGATATCCCGGCTTTTTCGAGTGTCTCCCGAATCATGACAGAGGTCGTCGTCTTGCCCTTTGTACCGGTAAGACCGATCATCGTAAGCTTTTCCGCGGGATGACCGAACCATACCGCACTCAGTTCCGCAAGTGCCGCCCGGTCATCGTCGGTCTTAACGACCGCAACTCCTTCGGGAACCGATACATCCTTCGTAACGCAAACGGCAACAGCGCCGGCCTCAACGGCCGCGTTGATATAGTCATGTCCGTCGCTCTTCGTTCCGACGATGCAGACGAACAGGTTGCCGGGCTTCAGCTTTCTTGTGTCGTACGCAATTCCCGTGATCTCCGTCTCGGGGCTGCCGCACACCAAAGTCCCGACTCCCGTTACTAGTTTTTCCAGTTTCATGCTGAAATTCTCCATTTACTGGTTTTAATTGACGCTGTCGCTGTCTCGGCAGCAGACCTCTCGAGAAGGTCTTCGACAGTCTCTCGAGTTCTGCTCCGGACGGCGCGACAGCTGTGAACAGAAATCGAAATGTAAAACTACTATTCCGTTAAACAGCCACGCGCGGCCGGAAGCAAGGGCGGAATCAATTCAGCTTGATTTCCGGACTTGCTTCCGAGCCAGCAGTGGCGTGAATTGTAACCGGGGTATTACATGCTCCGGTAGAGGTCCTCATACTGCTTCGCGGAATTGGTCCAGGAGAAGTCCCGTGCCATACCGCGGTCAATGATCTTGTTCCACTCGCGGCGGTGGTTGTAGTAGACATCCTTCGCGTAGCGGATGGTTCCGAGCATTTCGTGGGCGTTGTAGTTACAGAAGCCGAAGCCGGTACCGGTATTCTCGTACTGGTTGTACGGCTCTACCGTGTCACGGAGGCCGCCGGTCTCACGCACGATCGGAACCGTGCCGTAACGGAGGCTCATAAGCTGCGAGAGCCCGCAGGGCTCGAACAGCGAAGGCATCAGGAACGCGTCGCAGGACGCGTAAATCTTATGCGAACGCTCGTTGTTGTAATAGATGTTCGCGGATACGCGGCTCTTATATTTCCACTCGAAATGACGGAACAGGTTCTCGTATTTCGGATCGCCCGTGCCGAGCACGACGAACTGTGTATCCTCCGCGCAGATTTCCTCGATCACGCAGTCCACAAGGTCAAGTCCCTTCTGGTCGGTAAGACGGGATACGATACCGAGCATGAACACCTTGTCGTCCTGCGCAAGGCCGAGTTCCTTCTGCAGCGCGCGCTTATTCTTCACCTTCTCCTTACGGAACGTGACGGCGTCGTAGTTCTGCACGATGTACGGGTCGGTCGCCGGGTCATACTCCTTATAATCGATACCGTTTACGATACCCGAGAGGCAGTTGCTCCGGGCATTCATCAGACCGTCCAGCCCTTCGCCGTAGAACGGAGTCTTAATCTCCTGCGCATAGGTGTTGCTGACCGTCGTGATGCGGTCGGCGTACACAAGACCGCCCTTTAAGTAGTTCGCGTCGCCGTAGGCTTCCAGTTTGTCTGGCGCAAAATAATACGAAGACAGCCCCGTAATATCCTGCACGGATTTGGCATCCCACACGCCCTGGAACTTGAGGTTGTGAATCGTCATGATCGTCTTGATTCCGTGGTAGAACGGATTCTCCTGGAATCGGTCATGAAGCATAACCGGAATCAGGCCGGTCTGCCAGTCATGGCAGTGAATGATGTCCGGCTTAAAGCCGATTGCCGGAAGCGCCGACAGGCATGCCTTATCGAAAAATGCGAATTTCTCGATATCTTCGTGGATATACCCGTAAGGCTTGTCGCCGTTGAAGTAATACTCGTTGTCAATGAAGTAAAATGTGATGCCGTCAAGCTCGGTCTTCAGAATGCCGACATACTGGCTCCTCCAGGCGAGGTCCACATAGAAATGCGTCACATACTCCATCCGGTCGCGATACTTCTGCGGAATGGCAAGATACTTCGGCACCATCACGCGGATGTCGAATTCCTCGCGGTTAATGTACTTCGGAAGCGATCCGACAACGTCGGCAAGACCTCCGGTCTTAATAAACGGTACACACTCCGATGCAACAAACAATACCTTTTTCATATGCTCTCCTGTTTCTAAAAGATATGATATTAAACTGACATTCGGTATGTCAGAAACTGCCTTTTTCCTTTGCCAATGCCCGCATTTCCTTCGCATTTGCCATCACGGAATCGGTGATCTGCGCGCCGGAAAGCATTCTTGCGAGCTCCTTCACGGTCTGCTCCTCGTTAAGCGGCGTCACGCCGGTCTTCGTCGAGGTTCCGTCGGTCGCCTTTTCGATCAGAAAATGCTTTGAGGCAAATGCCGCAATCTGCGGCAGATGCGTAATGCACAGAATCTGATGTTCCTTCGCGATGGCGGCCATCTTCTCCGCCACCTTCTGCGCCGTTCTTCCGCTGACGCCGGTGTCGATTTCGTCGAGGATCAGCGTTTCGATCTCGTCCTTGCCGGCGAAAACGGATTTCACCGCAAGGCTGATCCTGCTAAGCTCGCCTCCGCTCGCAATCTTCGCAAGCGGTCTGACGGGTTCTCCGGGGTTCACGGAAATCATAAACTCTGCGCTTTCCGTTCCGTCACCGGTCATCGGAACATCTTCGATTGCAATCCGGAATATGACATCCGGGAAATTCAGATCCGTAAGGGCATCATGAATCTTCACTTCAAGTTTTCCTGCGGCCTCTCTTCGGACTTCTCCGAGCCTTCCGCAAAAATCTGCAAGCTTCTTCTCCTGCTTCCGGACGTTCCCTTTCAGTTCCTCGAGGTACCGGTCGAAATTCTCAAGCCGGTCAATCTTCAGAACCAGGTCCTTATCGTACCCGCGGATGTCCTCAACCGTCTTTCCGTATTTCGCCTTCAGGCGGTTCAGAAGGTTCAGCCGCTCCTCGGTCTCGGCAAGCTCACCCGCGTCCGAATCCAAATCATCCGCATAATCCGATAAGCCGGCTCCGATGTCCCGAAGCTGCTGCTCCACCTGCTCGATTTCGCGGTAAATGTCATCGAGCTTCGTGTCATACGAGAGCACGCGTCCCATTTGCCGAAGGGTCCGTCCGACAAGGTCCGCAGCGCTGTCCGAATCGGTACAGAGCAGACGGTCCGCTTCTCCGACCGCCTCTAAAAGGCGGCTCCGGTTTGAAAGGATGCGGTAGCGCTCTTCGAGCTCCGTATCCTCCCCGGGCTTCGGGTTGGCGCGTTCAATCTCCTCGTGTTCGTAACGAAGCAGGGACAGCTCGCGGGTTCTGCTTTCCGCGTGGGACTCTGCTTCCTCATACTCACGAAGCGTCTGCCGGTACGCGCCGTATGCGGTACGGATTTCCGAAAGCAGCGGTCCGGTCTTCTCTTTCGCGAAGCGGTCCACAAGCCGCAGCTGGTTCTTCGTATCGAGAAGCGTCTGATTCTCGCGCTGGCCGTAAACTTCCAAAAGCCGTTCCGAGAGTTCCTTCAGAAATCCCGTGTTGACGACTTCACCGTTCACGCGGCTGATGCTCCGTCCGTTGTCCGCGATGCGTCTTGAGATAATCAGATTCTCCTCAACGGGGATTTCATGGCTCTCGAGAAGTTCTCTTACTGCCTCGTCCTCTCCGTCGAAGATCAGCTCCGCAAGCGCATAATCCGCGTTCCGGCCGAGCATTTCCTTACTGACCTTGCCGCCGAGGGCGGCGTTCACGGAACCGAGAAGGATGGATTTGCCGGCGCCGGTTTCTCCGGTAAGGATATTCATTCCCGGGCCGAAATCCACGTAAACCTCGTCAATAATCGCAAAGTTTTTGACATGTAAACTTAAAAGCATAAATTCCTCTTTCCCTCTCTCCGGGACAAAAGGTTACTCATCTTCCGGCAAAATACCGTTGTGGTAAACTTCCTGCACGTCATCGTCATCGTCCAAAAGGTCAAGCGTACGGTTGAACATCTTGATGTCCTGCTCGTCGGTAAGTTCTACCTCGGTCTGCGGAATCTTGGTTACTTCCGCCTGCGCCATTACAATGCCCTGTGCCTCAAGGGACTCGCGAACGGCCGAGAAGGAATCCGGATCGGTAAGAATCTCGTAGGAATCCTCATCGTCCGAAAAATCCTCAGCGCCGGCGTCTAATGCCATCATCATAAGATCGTCGGGATCGAGGTCGCATTCTTCCTTGTCGATGATGATCTGGCCCTTCTCATCGAACATGAAGGATACGCAGCCCGGCGTACCGATGCTTCCGTTCCCCTTCGTGAATGCGCTTCTTATGTTGGCTGCGGTACGGTTCTTGTTGTCTGTAAGCGCCTCAACGATAACCGCAATTCCCTTCGGGCCGTAACCCTCGTAGGAAACGAACTCGTAGTTTACGGCGTTCGCGTCGCCGGCTGCCTTCTTGATGCTGCGGTCGATCGTGTCGTTCGGCATGTTGTTGGATTTCGCCTTTGCGATAATATCCTTCAGCTTGCTGTTGTTGTTCGGATCGGGACCGCCCTCCTTAACGGCAACGGCAATCTCACGGCCGAGACGGGTGAACACTTTACCCTTCGCGGCGTCGTTCTTCTCTTTCTTGTGCTTGAT
>DBWJ01000004.1:5445-9185 GCA_002308955.1 Lachnoclostridium sp. UBA1241
CAAATTTGGAATGTCCTGACATAACTGGTTATCCTTTCTTTTTATCTTTCTACAAACGGTCAGATTACAGTTCAGCTGTTCATAATCTTGCCGATTTTGATCATAACATCGGAGGCCTCTTCCGCGGACTTCACGGCGCAGAACACCGTATCGTCTCCTGCCAGAGAGCCTACAATCGAAGGAATGTTGATTCCGTCAATGGCCGCAGCAACCGCCATCGCCATGCCGGCGCTTGTGCGGAGCACGAGAATGTTCTGGGCGGTATCCATCGAAACGAGCGCATCCTTGATGATGCGGCGGAAACGCATCTGGCTTTCCTCCGAAGCATCGCTTCGGGATATACAGACGTAACGCTGACGTCCCCTCTCGATCGGCATCTTCGTGATCTTCATCTCGCGGATGTCACGGGATATGGTTGCCTGCGTTACGCGGAAACCCGCTTCCGTCAGAAGGTCCGCCAGTTCCTCCTGCGTCCCTACCTCACGGGTCGAAATCAGTTCCATGATTTTCATCTGTCTTTTGTTCTTCATTTTGCTTCTCTCCTTTCCGGAACACGAAATGCGTTCCTCCTAAAGTTTTCCCCTCACTCTTTCCCAAAAGGAAATATCTTTAAGCATAACAACCGGCACAACGCCGGGAGCTTTCCGGATCGTTACCGTCTCTCCGACGGCAAGCGCCAGAACCTCGTCTCCGTCCACGGTCACCTGGGCTTCTTTCTCCATGGAACGGGAGCTCCTGCAAACCTCAACGGTGACCTCGTCATCTTCCGAAATAATCAGCGGACGCGCGTGCAGCATATGCGGACAGATCGGTGTGATCACAAGCGTATGCGCAACCGGCGAAACGACCGGGCCGCCCGCGCTCAGACTGTATCCCGTTGAGCCTGTAGGCGTCGCTAAGATTACGCCGTCACCCTGATAATTCTCGACCTCCTGTCCGTTCACCGAAAGGCGAAGACGAATCAGACGGGAGAATCCGCTTCGGGCGATAACGATGTCATTTAACGCAAGTGTCCCGCAGGGATTGCCCTGATAGGATGCGGTAAGAAGCGTCCGGTTCTCGATGACATACTCCCCCGCCACAAGCTTCGCAACCGCCTTCTCCGCGTCCTGATACTCGGCCGCCGTCAGAAATCCGAGGTGCCCGAGGTTGATTCCCATAACCGGAATGCCGTACGGAAGCAGCACCTTCGCCGCGCGGAGAAACGTTCCGTCCCCGCCGAGAATCACGGCGCAGTCCGTGCCTTCCTCGAGCTTCACCTCCCCGTATTCCGTGTCCGGAACAATCGGGGAAATCACATAGGCCCTGCAGCCTTTCTCCGAAAAGGACTCCGCGAGCTGCCTCGCAATCCGTCCGCCCGGATCCTTTTCCTCATTTGCGATAATACAAAAATGCTTCATCGACAATCCTTTCCGCATCCGCCCCGGAATATCCGGGAACTTCTTCCCCGGTTTTGGTCCCGAGGAAAAGATACTCGATATTGCCGCTTCCGCCCTGAATCGGCGATCTTGTCACGCCGTCAATCCGAAGCCCGAGCCCCGTCGCGAAAGCAAGCACGTTCTTTATCACATTCTTATGAACCTTGCGGTCCTTAACGATTCCGTTCTTTCCGATCCATTCCCGCCCCGCTTCGAACTGGGGCTTGATAAGGCAGGCAAGCCGCCCGCCGGTTCTGACCAAGGGCACCATGGAAGGAAGCACTTTGGTCAGTGAGACAAATGACACGTCGGCCGCAAGGAAGTCCGCTTCCCCGCCGAGTTCCTCACTTGTCACGTCCCTTATATCCGTCTGCTCCATCGATACGACCTTCGGGTTACTCCGAAGCGACGGATGCAGCTGGTCCGTTCCGACATCAATTGCGAATACCTTCGCGGCTCCGCTTTGGAGCATGCAGTCGGTAAATCCGCCGGTGGAGGCGCCTGCGTCGATACAGGTGAGCCCGTTCAAATCTACGGAGAATTCGCTTAATACAGCGGCCAGCTTGTCACCTGCGCGGCTTACATAACGCATGCCCTCGCCGGTAAGCGTTACGATGTCTTCTTCACAGACCTGCGCGCCGCATTTTGTGACAGGTGTACCGTTCACCGAAACCTCGCCTGCCTTAATCCGGTTCTGCGCCCGCTCTCGCGATTCGCAGAAGCCGTTTTTATGCAGATATACGTCAAGCCGCTCCTTCATGATTTCTCACCCTTTTTGAAGGCAAGAATCCGTTCCGCCGTTGCCTCCGCGGTGAGCCCGTATATCTCCCTCAGTTCCTTATCGCTTCCCTGCGGAATAAACGCATCCGGGAGCGCCGTGATCATTACCTGCATCGGAAGCTGTTCCGCAGCGCAAAATGCGGACACATGCTCTCCGAATCCGCCGCTCGTTACGCCTTCCTCCATCGTTACAAGGAGGCTGTGCGTCTCCGACAGTTTTCGGATCAGCTCTTTATCAAACGGCACGGCAAATCTTGCGTTAACAACCGTTACGTCATAGCCCTGCTTCGAAAGAATCTCCCGCACGCCGAGGGCTTCCTCGGTAAGGGTTCCGAAGTACAGGACACAGACGTCCTTTCCTTCCGTAAGCACTTCCGCTTTGCCGCTTTGAATCCGGGGCGTATCGTCACTAAGAAGCGCGATGTCCTTTCCGCCTCTCGGATACCTTACGGCAACGGGGCCGTCAAGGGTTACGGCGTAACGTAACATGCTCCGGAATTCCGCGCCGTTACGGGGTGCCATAACGGTCATGCCGGGCATATGGGAAAGGTACGCGATATCGAATATTCCCTGGTGAGTCTCGCCGTCCGCGCCGACAATTCCCGCACGGTCCACGGCAAGAAGTACAGGGCGTTCATTCAGACAGATATCCTGCATGATTTCATCATAGGCACGCTGCAAAAAGGTCGAATACACTGCAAGAACCGGACGCATCCCGCCGAGGGAAAGTCCTGCCGCAAAGGATGCCGCGTGTCCCTCCGCGATACCGACATCGAAGAACCGGTTCGGAAACTGCTTCCGGAAACGGTCCAGTCCGGTACCGTCCGACATTGCCGCGGTAATCGCGACAAGTTTCGGATCGTTCTGCCCGAGCTTAACGATCTCATCCCGGAAGATGTCCGTATAGGACTCGCTTCTAAGAGAAGAAAGCGTTCTTCCGTTCACCATGTCAAAAGGCGCAATGCCGTGGAAGCGGCTCGGATCGTCCTCGGCGAAACGGTAGCCCTTGCCCTTCTTCGTGATGACATGGATGATAACCGCGCCGCGGATCTTGGCGGCAGCGTTCAAAGCCCGCTCCACGTCGCGGATATTATGTCCGTCAACCGGTCCGTAATAGGTAAGTCCCATCTCCGTGAAGAACTCGCCGGGGACAACCATCGAACGGATGGTGGATTTCATACGGCGGATTCCGCCGGCCACCTTGGAACCGAAATTGGTCTTATTCAGAACGTTCTCGACGTTCCCTTTGAAATCGATGTAGTTCACGCTCATGCGGACGCGGCGCAGATAATTGGCCATGCCGCCCACGTTCTTCGAGATAGACATCTCGTTGTCATTCAGGATGATGATCAGATTGGTCTTAAACCGGCCGGCGTTGTTCAGTGCCTCGTAAGCCGGTCCGCCCGAAAGGGATCCGTCGCCGATTACCGCAACGATCCGGTTGCTTTTCCCCGCAAGGTCGCGGGCCTTCGCAAGTCCCGCGGCAATGGATACCGATGTCGAACTGTGGCCGGGGTCCGCTACGGCACAAAGGCTCTCCCT
>DBWJ01000096.1 GCA_002308955.1 Lachnoclostridium sp. UBA1241
ACTCGATAAAGCGCTCCATCTGCTTTTTAAAGCATTCGATGTTGTGTTCAATGGTCTCCTTGGTCATCATCTTCCGCATGTCGGAGCGGCCCGAAGGGTCGCCGATCATGCCGGTGCCGCCGCCTAAGAGGGCAATCGGTTTGTTGCCTGCCATCTGCAGGCGCTTCATCAGGCAGAGGGCCATAAAGTGTCCAACGTGGAGGCTGTCTGCCGTGGGGTCAAATCCGATGTAGAAGGTTGCCTTGCCTTCGTTTACGAGATTGGCCACCGTCTCTTCGTCCGTAACCTGCGCAATGAGGCCGCGGGCTTTCAGTTCGTCATAGATTTTCATGGGTAACTTCCTTTCTTTCCGTCGCATTTTGCGTTTATGCGCATCCTGCGAAACAAAGCCCCCGTCCTTTTTAAAGGACGAGGGGGGATTCTCGTGTTACCACCTTTATTCGCAGAGGGCTCACGCCGTCTGCCTTAATGAGTACGGGCGGAAAATGCCATATACTCCGACAACATAACGGTCGTCACCCGTCGCAGCCTACTCGTTGCCTTTCGGTGCGCAGCATCGGGGAGGTATTCCGAAGGTTGTTCCCTGCGCCTCTCACCGACCGGCTGCTCTCTGTAGGTTCGTGCCAACGTACTATGTCCCGTCAAAGCCTTTTGCTTGTCGCAATTATAGGAAACCGGGGCGGATTTGTCAAGCACTTTTTTAGTATAACGAAACGCATGTAAAAGGTGAGAAAAATGTGAAGGCTTTGGGTTTTTCTTGAATTCGTTCGGATTTGTGGTATACTGTTTGATAGTGTTGGGGTGAGATGGTAATTACGAAGAGACGATTGCAGGAGATTCTTTTATGGTTTGGATCTACCTTGTGTTGCTGTACGGCATCCTGAAAGGTGTACGCGAGATTCTGAAAAAGAAAGCGCTCGGCCGGAACACGGTCATGGAGGTGCTCTTTTTATATACGCTCCTTTCGTTCGTGATACTGCTTCCGACCGCGCCGAAGGCGGGCGGGCTGTCGCTTCCGCAATACGGACTGATCGCAATCAAATCCTTCGTGATCTTCCTTGCGTGGCTCTGCAGCTTTCACGCCCTGTCGACGATGCCGGTCAGTCTGTACGGTGTCCTTGACCTGTCGCGTGTCATCTTCTCGACGCTTCTCGGAATCATATTTCTTCACGAGAGCATGCCGCTTCCGCGGATCATCGGGTTTGTGCTTGTATGCGTCGGATTGTACGCATTAAGGGGACTCAAAAACCGCGAGAAGGCAGCGGAAGAGCAGAAAGCGAGTAATCCGTCGGCCACAGAACCTGACGGGCCGGAGTCTTCCGCAGCGGAGACCGATGTGACGGCTCCGGACCGGGCTTCAGCAACCGCTACAGACGGTGCGGCATCCGAAACGGAGACCCGCGAGCAGCGCTTTTGGAACCGCATTACCAAAAATCCGACGCTGGTTGTCATTCTCGCGTTTCTTTCGAGCCTGTTCAACGGCATCAGCGGCACGATGGACAAGGTGCTGATGCAGGACATGACCGAGACACAGCTGCAGTTCTTTTACATGCTGTTCCTGGTGCTGTTTTATCTTGTATATATCATCCTCACCGGTACGAAGATCCGGGTGAAGGGGATGCTTACGAATAAGTATGTGTGGCTTTTGAGTGTGGCATTTCTCGTAGCGGACCGGGCGCTTTTCATCGCCTGCAGCTATCCGGAGTGCCAGGTGACGGTTATGACGCTCCTGAAACAGGCCGGATGCGTCGTGACGATTGTCGGCGGTAAGATTTTCTTTAATGAGAAGCAGATAAAGTATAAACTATGTTGCGCGGCCGTTATCGTGGCGGGTATCGTAGTAGCGGTACTTCCGTTCGGCTGAGTAACGGAAACGGAGTTTTAAAGTGAGAAGAGTAAAGCAGATTACAGCCGTTTTGCTGGTGCTTGTTCTGGCATGCGCCGCGGTCGGCTGTAAAAAGAAAAAGATGAGTGACGAGGAGTACCTGAAGCTTGCGGAGACCAAGGCGGAGCAAAATAAGAAGAAGGTCCTTCTCAGAATGTCGGTTGATGACGGAAGCGTTTATGAAATCACCGCGTACGATGCAGTGTACTATCTCGCTTATAACGAGAAGGACGCATTAGAGTACAAAGCGGAGCAGGATTCGTATTTTGTTTCGGTATACGGAAGCGGTTATGATTTCTGGGCAATCACGGACACCAACGGGACAACTGTAAGAGACGGATACAAGGATTCCGCGTTCAGCACCCTGGAATATGTGTATTCCTTCTATTTTGAAGCAAAGCGTCAGGGAATGGAACTCGAAGAGTCCCGCAGGCTGTCGATTACCGCCGCGACCGAGAAATTCCTCGCAGGCTTCAGCGCGGAACAGAGAGCACGTTGCGGAATGACCGAGGCGTGCATACGTGAGAACTATGAGAAGATTTTCCTTGCCCAGCAGTACGTCGAGAAGATGACTACGGATTACGAGGTGGATGAGGACGCAATCCGAGCTACCGTGAATAAGGAAGATTACCGCGTTTACAAAACCAGTTACCTGTATGTATCCAAATACGATCGCGATGAGGACTACCGCCGGATTGAACTTTCCGAAGAAGAATCCGCAAAGCGTAAGGCCGCGGTTGAGGATGCGTTAGAGCGTGTAAAGAGGGGCGAGTCGATGGAATCCATCTGTGCGCTGTATGACGAATTCATGTACGGCGGAACAAGCTCATTCACAAAACAGCAGGTAAATGACGACCCCGATTACAACAATGCAGCCATGGCACTTACAAAGGGTGAGTGCACGCTGTTTGAGAGAGACTCCAGCTACAATATCATCGTTCTTACGGATAATACGGATTTCTCGGGATATGAAGAAGCTGTCGATGATGCAATCAGTACTGCGAAGAGTACCGGAGTGGCCGCGCTGTATAAGACCATTGATGATCGCTATGAACTTGTGAAGACCGAGGAGTGGGATGCCATTAAGCTTGGGACCTACACCATCGGAAACTAGAAGAAAACACAAAAATAGATACCTCCTTGCCAATTGTTTGGTAAGGAGGTATTTTATTATGCATCCGCCGTACCGGTCAACTCTTCAATCAGCGCCTGCGCGGGAAGGGAGAGCGGCCATTTTTCGTCGTAGGCAATGACGAGTTTTCGTTTCGGAAGCGATTCCTTGATGGTGAGCCGCTGCAGGGTCGCCTCGGTCTTGGGAATGCAGAAATCCGGGACGCAGGCGATTCCGAGTCCGATCCGCGCAAGGTCAAGAAGAAGGTCGTTGCTGCTCAGTTCGATTGACGGAACGAGCTCAAGTGAATGCTTCTGGAACTGCTCATGCAGAAAGGAACTCGTTGCGGAGCGCTTCGAGAGCATCAGAAGCGGGTAGGTAAGAAGCTCCTTCATCGTAAGGGTGCGGGGCTTGCCGGCTGCCGCAGTGAAGCAGTCGGGATAATGAGACGGATTCCCGACGAAGACATCTGCAAAATCCCGAATAGGCCGTATCTGCATGTTGCCGGTCAGCGACTCATTCGGTGAGTTCGCGACAATCAGATCCACCTGCCCGGACTCAAGCATCTGTGCGCAATGCGGGCTGGTGCCGTTCAGTATATTGATGTGCACGTCCGGAAAATGTTCATGCAAATCCCGGAAGAAGGGCACAAGCACATAACGGCATATCGTGTCGCTTGCCGCAATACGAAGCTGCATGCCGCCCTCGGAGGCGTCTCTTGAAAGCTGGTTTTCGCCTCTTGTGATCAGCTGGATGGCGGGCTCGATGTGCTTAAGAAGCATCTCACCCTCGGGCGTTAAGGAAACGCGTTTCGTATTTCTCACAAAGAGGGTCTGGCCGAGCCGCTTTTCGAGAAGCTTGACGGACTGGCTGACCGCGGACTGCGAGATATAAAGACCTGCCGCGGCCTCGGAGAAGCTGAGGCTCTTCGCGACATGGTAGAAAACCTTGTATAATTCGTAGTTAATATCCATGAACGGCTCCTTTCGGTGTGAACGGTTCATTTCGCCGTGAACGGTTCATTTCGCCGTGAACGGGCTCCTTAGGACGCCCGGGTTATCTTACCCAGAAGGCGGCTAAGAAGAACAGGCCCGTGATCATAACCTGCATCAGCATGAAACGGTATACGGTCTGCGTATCCGACCAGCCTGCTTTCTTGCGGGCGTGGTCATGCAGGGGTGTGCGGATATTTTTCATAATGGAAATCTTCAGGAAGCGTTTTAATGCAACCTTGATCAGTCCGAGTCCGCCGTCGAGAATGAAGATGAGGCAGAACGGAATGAACAGAAGCGGGTCGGTCCGAAGGGAAAGGATCGCAAGGAACAGCCCGAGCGCGCGGGAACCGGCGTCGCCCATCATCAAAACGCTCGGCGGGCAGTTAAACCAGAGGTACGCGAGAAGGCAGCTGATCAGGATAACACACAGCCCGACGGGACGCTCCGTCGTGATAGCCGGCCGAAGGAACGGAAGCGCGAACAGGAATGATGCCGTAGCGATGACACAGAGCGTTCCGCTCAAAGCGTCCACGCCGTCCGTACAGTTTACGACGTTGATGGCGGCCCAGATCAGGACAACCGAAAGAATGGCAAAGAGCCATACCGGAAGTTCCAACGTAAGAGGAGATTCCCCGTCGCGGAACAGAAGCAGCCGGATGACCGGACCGTTACTCCAGATGTATGTGGCCGTAACGCCGGCGGCAATCAGAAAATCCAATAATCCTTTTTTATATTCATTCCAGGGCTTTTCACTGGCATCATCCATGAAGCCGCTGATCATGCCGAGGACAATAGCGCCGAGATATAAGAGGTCTTCCGTCTTAACCGGAAGGAAAAGCGCGGAGAGAAGCGCGAAGACGAGAATGAAGATGACACCTGCGCCGCGGGGCTTTCCTTTTGATTTCTCACCATTCACGGCAAATGCCCTTCCGCCGTCCGCGGGAAGGTATCCTTTAAGAAAGCGAAGCAGAAGCGCGGTGAGCGCAAATCCGACGGATCCGATGGCTAACAATACGGCATAACGGTTATATCCGTGGGGATTGACGCCGAGTAATTCAAACAGCATACGAGACCTCCTTTGCCGGGCATTTTCCTGCCGCGGCCTACGCGCCTATTGTATCGCACCCGGTCTGAAAAAGCAAGCGTTTTGCATAAGCAAATCTTATAAATGGAATGACTTTTATTAATTTCATTTATAAGTCCGACAATGGTATACTGATTGCAACTGAAATAAAAGGAGGCTCCGGAATGAGTCAGGTACGAAGAATTTATGTAGAGAAGAAAACTCCTTTCGCCGTTCGCGCAAAGGAACTGAAGAGTGAGCTCCGGGACTATCTCGGACTGACCGGACTTAGTGAAGTCCGCGTGTTTGTCCGCTACGATGCGGAAGGTATCAGTGAGGAAACCTATCGGAAGGCTTTGGTGACCGTGTTCAGTGAGCCGCCGATTGACGATGTATATGAGGAGAAGCTTCCGCTTGCGGAAGGCGACCGCGTGTTCTCGGTAGAGTATCTGCCGGGACAGTTCGACCAGAGAGCCGACTCCGCGGAGCAGTGCGTAAAGCTTCTCAAGGAGACGGAGGAGCCGATTATCCGCTCGGCTACTACATATATTCTTAAGGGAAACATCACCGACGAGGAGTTCGAGGGCGTAGTCAGCTACTGCATCAACCCGGTGGATTCGAGAAGAACCGACGAGACGAAGCCCGAGACGCTCGTTACCGAGTTCGCCGTTCCCGAAGACGTTAAGATTTTCGACGGCTTCACCGCGATGAGCGAGGCGGAGCTTAAGAGTCTCTATGATTCGCTGAATCTTGCGATGACATTTAACGATTTCCTCTTTATCCGCGATTACTTCAAGGGCGAAGAGAAGCGTGACCCGTCAATGACCGAAATCCGTGTGCTTGACACCTACTGGTCCGACCACTGCCGTCACACGACGTTCCAGACCGAGCTTACCGACGTGAAGTTCGAAGAGGGCGACTACACCGCGCCGATTCGGAAGGCCTTCGAGGATTACAAGGCGGAGCGCACCGTTCTTTATAAAGACCGCAACGATAAATTCATCTGCCTCATGGACGTGGCGCTTCTTGCAATGAAGAAACTCCGTGCCGAAGGCAAGCTTGAAGATATGGAAGTGTCCGACGAAATCAACGCCTGCTCCATCGTGGTTCCGGTAACCATCGATAAGGAGGACGGCCCGGTGACCGAGGAGTGGCTTGTGTTCTTCAAGAACGAGACTCACAACCATCCGACCGAAATCGAGCCTTTCGGCGGTGCCGCTACCTGCTTAGGCGGCGCCATCCGCGATCCGCTTTCGGGCCGCGGCTATGTATATCAGGCAATGCGTGTTACGGGTGCCGCTGATCCGACGGCTTCCCTGAAGGATACCCTCGCCGGCAAGCTTCCCCAGAGAAAATTAACAACCGGCGCCGCAAAGGGCTACAGCTCCTACGGTAACCAGATCGGTCTTGCAACCGGCCTCGTAGACGAAATCTATCATCCGAATTACGTTGCAAAGCGTATGGAGATCGGTGCCGTTATGGGTGCCGCTCCCAGAAAAAATGTGATCCGTGAGACCTCTGATCCCGGTGATGTGATCATCCTGCTGGGTGGACGTACCGGACGTGACGGCTGCGGCGGAGCAACAGGCTCATCCAAGGTTCACACCGAGCAGTCTATAGAAGTCTGTGGCGCTGAAGTACAGAAGGGTAATGCACCTACAGAAAGAAAGATTCAGAGACTTTTCAGACGTCCCGAAGTTACAAAGCTCATTAAAAAATGTAATGACTTCGGTGCCGGCGG
>DBWJ01000110.1:0-20528 GCA_002308955.1 Lachnoclostridium sp. UBA1241
TTTATGCGGACGTAGGTCGCCTCAAGGCCTTCGGCTGCAGTGATGTTTATGCTTCCGCCGAAAATCTGCTCAAAGACGGTGCCGTGCAGGTTTGGTCGTTCGGCCCCGGATTACTGAAAGACGGTGAGATTACCGTATCGGCAAGTCAGGAAGTCGGAAAAGCGAAGGCCTCCAATCCCCGCACTGCTGTTGCGCAACTTGGTGAAAACCATTATCTTTTTGTTGTCAGTGACGGGCGGACCGGCGACAACGACGGCCTCACCCTGTATGAACTGGCACAGTTTCTGCAGACGCTCGGCGCACAGACCGCTTATAATCTCGACGGCGGCGGGTCGTCCACCATGGTCTTTATGGGAGAGGTCATCAACCATCCCACCACAAACGGCCGAAACACATCGGAAAGGAGCGTGAGTGACATTGTATGCATCGGATATCGAAAGGAATGATTGCTCCGGGGACCAATCCCGGGAAATGTTGCAGCTCCGCTATTTCAGAGCTGCAAGGAATTATGTTCTGATTGCCCTTGCGGTGGCCGTATTCGGCGCCGTCTATGAGCATTTCAGTTTCGGCGTATACTCATACTATATGATCTATGCATTTGCCGTTCCGCTTGTGTGCGGTGCTTTGCCGGCGCTTCTTCTGCCGTTCTGCAAACGGGTTCCTGCCATAAACGAATTCGCGGGAAAGCTCTGGCGTGACGGAATCGCCGTGTGGACTGTCGGTTCCCTTTTTACGGGAGTCGTCCAAATCTACGGAACGGACAGCGTCTGGTCAAAGGCTTATGCCATAGCCGGCCTCGCCTTATATGCAGCCTCCGCCATTGCAGCGCTGCTTCGTAGATTTTCTTAAACTCATAGCTATAGCGCATGAAAATACCCTCCTTACCGGTTGTCCGGTAAAGAGGGTACATTTCATAACAGGTACTGCCGTTTGTTTCTTTCATGAGTAAATCACACTTCGACTGATTCGTCATCTTCTCCCTCGTCTTCGTCGTCGAATTCGAGGTCTGCGCCTGACAGGTTGATATTCATTCCCTCGGCTGCAAGCTGAACCAGCTTGTCAAACTGACTCTTGCTTGTGATGCGCGCTCCTGCGAGATTCAGCATCCCTTTAGGGTTTCCCGCAAATTCAGCCTCCCGCTCCGCATTTAACGTCTTCGTTCTGGCTTCGCGCCACTGCTCGTAGGAGAGGTCCTCCATGTCAGCGTACGCTTCGTTATCCTTCGCGCGGAAGAAGCGCGCCACAGCGTGCTGCGAGACGATCATGATCTTCCAGTCCGTGCAGCTGTCGGTGTGGAACGGAAGCTCGAATACACGAAGCATTGTGTCCTGCTCGGTATCACGCTTGCTGATGACCGGCTTGAAACGACTCTGCCGAATGCAGTAGGTATACCGTTCATCCCAGGCCTTGCGGCGGGCCATCTCCTCGCGGATCCGCTCCGGATCGTCCTCCGCCCTGGCATCGCCGGGCACTGCATCCGGGACAGCCCGGAAAATGTTAACCAGCGACTCTTCCTTGTTGTCATCATTGTGCCCCAGGGTCATCGCGAAACGGAATACATAATCCGTATCCGGCTCAAGCCCGTAAAGCACGGTGATAATCTGCGTCCAATTCCAGTTCCAGTTGCCGATTTCCCAGATTTCTTCGTTCCCATTTGGCGTCGTGACAAATCCACGGAAACCTTCGTTGCTCTTGCAGTTGGTATCGAATACAAAGTCTCTTGTGTTGAAATTGATTACTTTACTCATTTTTTCATCCTCCGTAGTTTTATATACGGCCGATGCATGAGTATTCTTGAGACGTATTTCGCGGTCACTGACATACTCTGCCCGACCGTTCTTAAGAAGCCCCTTTGCCCGTTTCGGGTAAGTGGTGCCGATTCGTCTGCCGTCTACGTCCGTCACAATAATGTTTTTTTCTATGGGTATCATCCCCCTTGCCGTTACGTGTACGCAGTCATGACCTCTGTTTTTTGTGATGGGTGTCGTCCCCGGACCGGTCCGCCCGGCCTGTCAAACCAATATTAGAAAAGCGGACGACACAGTGTGCCATCCGCTTACTATACTACCGAATTTTCCGGGTTTCGTCAATGGGGTTTGGAAGGGAGTTTACAGATTTCTTAACTTGCCAAACACTTCCTCATGAGTCATGCGCTCTGTAGTTGCCTCAGCATATGCATCGGCCTCATCCAATGCCTGTTCAATATTTTGCTTCATCCGTGAACAAGATTCCCCTTCTATATCAGCAAACTTATTTCCAAGGTCAGAAACCGGTCCAAAAGTCATCATATTGCACCTCCGTTCACAACTTCTTTGCCTATCATTATTTCATCATAATTCTGATAACCAGTCAAGTCGAAATGTATCATAGATTCCCATCAATGCAATACATATCGTTAACATCCAGGAACCCGCGCATACGTGTTATGATTTCGGAGTAAAACTCTTTCTCCGGTTCCGAAGCGTTCTCCGCGCACCTGGTTATCGCCTCGATTGCCCGAATCCAGTCCTCTCTGCCGAAGAAATTCGGAGCGCATATATCAAAGTATTCCTGAAGCCCCCATCCTCTCGGATTCGGATCCATCACCGGGAAGACGGATGCGATCGGTTTCACAAGAAGTTTATCGTAGTCCGTCTTATACACCCTGAAACTGTCATAGCAATCGGGAATCTCAGGATCCGGCGGAAAATGCATGGGTTGAAACTCTAAATAGATTTTCTCCTCATCATCCGCGTTCAGGAGAATATCAACAACCTTATACCGCGCCGTATCTTCCGGATGATTCATCCATTCCTTAAATCTAAGCATCTTGTCCCCTCTCACTTTCTCCTTACATACACCATCATCCCGTTCCCGTACGGGTCGTCCTCTGCGCCGAATTCCTCCCGCAGGAAGGTGTAGCCGCCCTTTTCAAGCACCCTGGCGGAGGCGCCGTTCCCGTGGACGACACGCCCGTAACTGACGGAGGCGTCGAATTTGTCGAAAGAGAATTCCGTCATGGCTTTGAGGACTTCGGTGGCAAGGCCTCGGCCGCTGTACCGGTCGCAAATCTGATACCCGATCTCGACCGCGTCCGGCTCGCCTTCCACCTCGCTCACGCCCGTGTCGCCGATCAGCTCGCCGGTCTCCTTGAGCTGCACGGCGAGGACGTATGGCAGCCGCTCCCCGTCCACGCAATCCCGAAAGAACTCAATCGCCCCGGCAGCTTCACTAAGGTCCGCATAGCACTCGTTCGGGAACCACTTCCTCACCTTTTCTTCCGCGTGGTTCGCGTATAATTGTTCCGCATCTTCCGCCTCCAGCTCCCGGACCAGAAGATGCTCCGTTTCAAAGAAAACCTTCATTCCCTCACCTCAATTTTCTTCTTCGGCACATTGCAATCCCTGCCGCGCCGGCAAATGTAACGATCATAGCCACAGCAAGCGGTAC
Organism: Lachnoclostridium sp. UBA1241; assembly: GCA_002308955.1. GTDB lineage: Bacteria > Bacillota > Clostridia > Lachnospirales > Lachnospiraceae > ISDg. Next base: position 3,430 of record DBWJ01000110.1, read on the forward strand.
AACCGGAAGCGCATCACCGGTGACGGGAGTTGCAGGAGCTACCGATTTCGCCGGCTCCTTGATAATCAACTTCACTTCCGCCTTACCATCGACAAATACAACCGTAATCGTATGCGTGCCGACGGAAAGCGTCTTCAGCAGCGACTCTTCAAGGGTGATAATTGTACTTCCCTGCCTTGCAGGCACGTCTTTCTTTTCGCCGTCAACCAGCGTTTCCACATAACTCGGGAAGCACAGTTCATCATGCTCACTGCGCTTAACGGTCTTCTCAATCGGGCCGTCTCCCTCCGCCCATTCGATGACATTTCCGTCAGGGGAGTCGTACTTGATTTCGTTCCCGCTCGGGTTTTCGTTCGCATTCCCGTTCACGTTTTCGCTCGTGTTTCCGTCGGTCTTGCCGGGTGTAGAAGTATCGGGTGTCGTATCGGGATTGGTTACTCCGGGCGTTGTCGTGCCGGAATCGGTTGTTCCGGGATCTGTCGTGCTGGGGTCGTTCGCTCCGGGTGTCGTCGTACCGGGGTCCGTCGTTCCCGGGTCCTTCGTTCCGGGATCTGTCGTTCCCAGGTCGGTCGTTCCCGGGTCGGTCGTTCCCGGGTCCGTCGTTCCCGGGTCTGTTGTTCCCGGATCAGTCGTACCGGGGTCTGTTGTCCCCGGGTCTGTTGTCGACGGTTCTATCTTTGTTTTCTTGAACACCGGCTCGTATATCGTGATGGTTCCGTCCGTCGTGCCGTTATCCCAATCGTCAAATGCATATGTGTAATCCGTGTCCGCAGCCTTCGTCGGAACCTTGTCTGTCATCGGAACGACTCCGCCTTTTATGTAGGTCTTGCGGTCGAGTTCCTTGCCGTCACCATTCAGCCAGACAACCGTACACATTTCCGCGTCATCCTGCGTTATACCGGATTCCGCGACGGTCACTTCTGTCCCTTCTGATGCAAGAACAGTTCCCGCTGCCTTTACCCGGACATAATATGTACCATTGGCAAGGCCTGCTACCGTCTGGCCGCCACATGGCGTCCAATCCGTATCCCCGGCCTTTCTGTATTCCATTGCATCGGTGGTTCCGGTGATTGTTCCGTTATTGTTGGAAGCATTCGTACAGTCAGTCTTCGAAAGCCCTTCAGGAGCCTGAGCCTTTGTCAAATCTATCTTCTGCGTATCGCTTTCCAACGTCGTCGTGCCGTTGCCAAGCTTCACAATGGAAAGGGTTCCTTCCGATAATCCTGATGCGAATTCAATGTTTCCGTTTGAATCTGCGACATCCTTGGGAGATAGTCCGTCGTCGACGTAGCTCCCATTGACTTGATAATTCGCACCCGGCGTAAGCCCTGACAGTATTCCGCTGTCCGCTCCTGTCGCGGTAAATGTGGCATCAGGTGTAGCTTCCTTAGGCTTTCTGAGCGTAAAAACACTGAAAGGACTGCCGTAGTCGCTGCATCCAGCGCCATTCTGCTCTTCATTAAAGATCTTAAGCGTATACTGTTTATTTGCTATATCCAGATTCTGAGGAAGCGTCAGTTCCCATGTCCCGGATGATGCTGTAGGCTTCATACTCGCATAGCCGATTACCTTTCCATAACTATTGCAGAGCACGGCAGAAATATACCTGTTCTTTATGTCTTCGGTATCCGTTACGGCGTTTTCATAACTGACCCGAAGCGTGTCCCCGGGCATAACCCCAATTCTGCCTTGCTCGTTATCCGGACTATTAATGGTGGCTTTAAAATCCTTATATGTATCATCCAACAGGGTAATCTTCCGTAGTCTCCCATCGTGCTCATAATTCTCGGTGGAACCGAAACTGCTTTCATCCGTAGGAGCAGCGTTTTTGACTTCGACCTCAGCGGATGTAAAAAGAACTGCGTTCAGATCCAAAACGAAAGCGGGGCGCGCACCTATGAAATAATTTAAACCATAATATTCAAGATAATACCAAGGATTTACATTACGCTCCATAATGGCATATTTACCGTCCGCATTCACATGAGGAAATCCATCATTCTCAGATATATGCTGGTTAAAACTAAACCTCAGATACCACCTTTCAATTCCAGATGTATAAAACTTTCTATCTTCATTATCGGCAAAATAAGTCTTTGCCTCAAGCCAACTGATAAGAAAAACCTTGTTCTCCTCAAGCGCTGCAGTTTCAGGAGAATCCTTTTCTTTTGAAGTAGAACAAACAGCCGCCCTATCAGCATCAGATAGTCCATCATATAATTCGTCACAATATCTCAAAATACGCGGATAAAGTAAAAATGGGTAATTATACTCATATTCTTTACCCACCGTCATTTCCTGGTCATATATCAAAAGTACTTTATCTTCACTTGCCCCTATCTTCCGCCAGCATATACCGCCGAACCAGTATTGTTCAATCTCATTCTTATCCCATACCATCACCGGAGGGATATCACTTATACGCGACTGTCCCCATACGGAATATAAATCCATATGTTCCATCTTCTGTTTTGACTCACCTGGGATTTCGTCACCGGGGTGGTATTTTAACTCTCCTCCTTTGGTCTCTGACCAGCCAAGGAGATAATGATACGGACATCCAAAAACCTCATCCAGAGCCCCTTCCGAATAACCACCTCCGGATTCATATATCTCATCATTATACGTGTTATGATAAGTAATATAGGGAGCCCTTTTCCAAGTGACAGGATATAATGTCATTCCATTCTGAATGCAACTCGGATCGACATGAAAATACGGTTCCTTACTCGTATAGACAGGGGCTCCACCCGCGCTCGTTGCCCATTCGACAACCTCAATATTATAATAACTCACATCCTTAGGACTTATTTCCAATCCGGTTAGTAAAGGATCATCAAAATCCTTTACATATACTTCTATTGAATAAGTATCTTCGAATGGTATATATCGCGCCTCTTTATCGACATAGATTCTATTCCCTTCGACGGTATAAAATTCCTTATTGTCTTCGTCATATTCCACAGGAAAATAATAACCGGCAAGGCGTCCTGCGGCTTCAGATGCCTTGACATATTCAAATTGCCAACAAACATTAAATGTATAATGTGCAATGTACTCTTCCGCCTTCGCAGGCCGCACGGAAGCAGCCGGAAGCATCGCCACCAGCATCACCGCCGCTATGAATAATGCAATAAACCTCTTTCTACCCATCCCTGTTCACCTCTTTAAACGTGTCCGTTCCTCACCTCATCGCCCCGGCGAAATCAATCTCCCGCACCTGGGCGAACTCCATCTCGTCAAGTTGTTTCTGAATTGCGACCCGGTCGGTCCCGGCGTTCTTCAGGTCGTCCACCGGGCAGAACCATAAAGGTTTGACGCATCGGTATATGAGCGACGCCGCCGCAATTTCTTCCTCGGAGAATTCATAGTATTTCTTCACAATCCCAAGCGCCCGCAATATCTCCGCGAGCTCCTCCTCCATCGTCCGACCGAGAATCTCCCGGAACAGATAGTTGAGGAATACATCCCGTCCGGCAAGGTTGAAATCATAGATTCCGACGAACCGTCCGTCCGAATCAATCAGCACATTGGTCTTGTTAAAATCCGCCTGGAATACGGAGCGCGGCAGCTCATAATAAACCTTCTCAAGCTCCCGCCGGTTCTCTTCCCACCGCCGGAACATCCGGTCCGTCTGCTCCCGAAAGCACTCCGGAAGCGTCTCACAATACTCCTTAAAATCAAGCGCGTTGCACGTCACTTCATCCATCTCATCGCCCGGGTACAGGTCAAACATCGTATACCCCGAGGGAATATCCGTGTAATCAAACCGCTTGGCCGCAACCCGCGCCGTCATGATATACAGGTCGTCGAAAAGGTAGCGGGGGTCCGTTACATTTGCCGCGGATTCGTACCTCGAATACTCCTCCGCGTAGGCGACGCACCGGTGCCCCTTGTAATCAACGAGCGGAAATTCCCCGCCCTCGGCCGCGAAAATCCCGGGTGTGTAATACCCAAGCTTCCGATATTCGTCCGCGCAGCGCTGCCACATTCCGACGCTCTCCGGCGTGGTGAACGCGTTGCCGGCGACCTTTATGACCAGCCGCCTGCCGTCCGCCGTCGTGACGAAGACCGCCTCGCGGAAATCGTCGTCGCCGTGGCACGTGTCGACCGTCCGTATCTCCTTCACCCCGTCAAGCCCGAACAGGCCGACGATCGTGTTCTCATCATACTGCATAATTCGTAAGCCTTTACATTCTATTCATGCGGGTCTTCCTGCGCATGGCAATTCCTGCCGCGCCAAATGCCACAACCATCACCACAGCAATCGGCACCACCGGCATCGTGTCGCCGGTCACCGGCGTTGTGTCGGCCGGTGCCGCTGCAATACTCAGCGCAAAATCCGCTTTCCAATCGTCAAATACGACAGTTATCTTATGTTCTCCAACCGCAAGCTTCTCAAGCGTTTCCGCGGGGATTGTAATAATCGTACTTCCGGAACGGGCCTCGACCTTAATCTCTGCGCCGTCAAGCAAAGTATTCAGATAGTGCAGGAAGCAGTTCACATCGTCCTGACTACGCTTAATCGTAAGTATAAACGGTTCCTTGCTGCCCTTCGTCCAGACGAATACCTGCCCCTTGATCGGATCATAAGTTACCTTCTGGCCTTCCTCCAGACCGCACACCTCGCAGGTCTTCGGAGCATAGCCCGTAGCGGCCTTCCATTTGTGGCCGGCAGGCTCCCCGGAGGTGAAGATATCCTTCTCGTCGGTGCTCTTCTCACCGCACTTACAGCTCTTAAAGTACACAGCCGCAGTGATACAGTCAGCCGCTGACTTCAGGTACTTCGCGTCTACAACTTCCTGATTGAAGGTATGACCTGTTGCCACAATTTCCTTACCGGTAATCACATCTCCGCAACGACTGCACTTCGTATCCGCTTCCTTTCCTGCCTTCGTGCAGGTCGGAGCTACGGCGGTGCCGGCAACCGGCTGATAGTCATGCTCATTGTATTTCTTGTACGTCGCCTTATAAGTAGCATCGCCCGTCACCGTAACGATTTCTTTATCCCAGCCGGCAAACTCGGCTGAGCAAACCACATCGGCCGCGCCTGTCGGCTTCTTGCCTTTATACTCGGGCTTTTCCCCGTAAGCTACCGTACTGCTCTGCAGTTCCGTGTCATCCTCGTCGACAAATGTCACCTTGTAGGTAATCTTCTCATCACTGAAGAGCGGTTTGTAAGTCGTAACCTTGCCGTATTCGTTGGTTAGCTCCGTACCGTTATCCCATCCTATAAAAGTGATGATATGTCCGGCTTGTTCCTTCCCGGTCGGTGTAACGTTTTTGCTGTACGAAGGCATTCCCATTGCATCGGTATAGTAAGCCTCCTCCAGCACGGTGCCGTCACCATTGAGCCACCTGACGGTGTTTCCGGTAATAGTGAAGTCAACTGTTTTGCTTCCCACGTACGGTGTCGATTCTCCCTCGATCATTCTTGGAAACGTAACAATAACGCTTGCTTTGCCGGGCTTATCGTTGTTTTTATAGGTTACCTCACACTCCCAGTCCTTCCAAATATCCTCGTCTAAGCCTTCCAGTTCTATCGTAATATCCGGTTTAATACCACCCACGGTGTAGTCATAACTCGTCTTGAGGCCGGAAATAGTAATATCCCAAAACACTGCCTTCACCGTCACTTCCTTGTCAGGCATTACGAAAGTGGTTACAGGATCATAAGGATTATTAAATACAACTTCATCATTCATTTCCCAGCCCACAAACACTTCGCCCTCGTAAGGATCACTTGCTCTAACCGTCACAATAGTTCCTTCAATTGACGGCGATTCTCTCGTAGAGCCTCCCACAACAGTGATTTCATGCAATTCCTTATACTGCGCGTACAGCGTGGTTTCACCGATGAATGTAACCTTGTTTCCGGATATGTACGAATCACCGTTTCCATTAGCGTCCGTATTCCACGCAATCCCATAACCTTCAAGCTTGAACAAATCCTCCGGGAAAGTATTCCACCCGGGCGTTAACACTTGTGTTTTCGGCTCCTTCTGACCGCCAATCGCGGCAAATGTGATTGTGGCCTCTGTTACCTGGGTTCCGCTAACTGTACCTTCCGTCATCTCCTTAACGGATGTACCGGCCGGAAATCTCCTCACTTCCCCGGTCCACTCGTATTCTTTCCCTTCAATTGTGGCAATCACGGTGATGATGGATTCAGCGCCGTTAAAAATTTCGTTTGTGCATTGCGCTCCCTGCCCAATGGCAGCACCGTGATAAAAGCTCCTTTCTCCTCCGGCAGCTTTCACATTAGCATTTCCGGTAATTATAATCCCGGAACAATCGCCCCTATATCCACCGCCGATTCCGGCGCCAAGCCCTGTTCCGGTTGCATATACAACAGCATTGTTGCAAATGGTAATAATAGATCCTAATCCGCCGGCATCACTTATACGCATACCGCCACCGATTCCCGCTCCGCCATTTCCTCCTGTTGCAGTTACATTTGCGTCGCCCTTAATGGTAATCCGAGAACCGTCCCCATTATATCCGCCACCGATTCCGGCTCCGCCGTTTCCTCCGCTTGCGGTTACAGATGCATTGTCCTCAATGGAAATATTTGAGCCGGAGCCACCTGTATCCATATATTCTCCGCCACCGATTCCCGCTCCATATTTTCCTCCTTCAGCGGTTACAGTCGCATTGCCTTTAATGGTAATCTCAGAACCGTTCCCTTCATCTCCGCCACCGATTCCTGCACCCCACTCTCCTCCGGTTGCGGTTACATCGGCATTACCCTCAATGATAATAATTGAACCATGGCCTCTAAATCCGCCGCCGATTCCCGCTCCATAGTTTCCTCCTTCAGCGGTTACTTTCGTTTTTCCGGTTGCATTCTCAGCGCTTCCAATGGTGATACCGGAGCCAGAACCTCTATCTCCGCCACCGATTCCCGCTCCATAGTTTCCTCCTTCAGCGGTTACCGTTCCGCCTTGAATGGTTATATTCTTGCCGTCTCCGTCATTTCCGCCGCCGATTCCGGCGCCATTTCTTCCTCCGTTTGCAGTTACCTCTCCGCCTTGAATGGTTATATTCTTGCCGTCTCCGCCATTTCCGCCGCCGATTCCGGCTCCGTACTGGCCTCCGGTTGCTTCTATGGTTCCGCTTTTAATGATTATATTCTCGCCGTTTCCACCATTTCCGCCGCCGATTCCGGCTGCGTTTGCCCCGCCTTGCGCTACCAGTTTTCCTTCTTTACCGGCTTTATTTTGTATGGTGAGTGTTCCGGTTTGTTCCGTCTGTATTGCAGCTTTATCATCCGCGGCAATTAATTGATTAGTACCTTCAAGTTCGATTGTTACATTTCCGGTTCCGCTTATACTGACAGGAGAATAATTAGTATGTCTGTTATCGATACTAAGGTTTTTTAAGGTGATTTTTGCGTCTATTCCACTTGAATCGCTAAAGTTAATAATCACATAACAATTGGCGCCGGTCCCATAGATTACGATTTCTTCATCAGAAGCCGGACCACTATTCACCGAATACATAACCCGATCGCCATCACGTGTCACTGTAATCAAATAACCACTGACATCAGAAATATTCAGTTCTCGGCCTGACTTTGCAGCCCCTTCCGATGCAGAAGCCTCCTTCGGAAGGCAGACAAACACCTGCCCTGCAAAAAGAAGACTTACTAAGATGAATACCAGGATTTTTTTCTTCATTTTTCTATCCTCCCGAGCATAGTTATCCATTAAAATCATAGCAAAGCCGACCCCTGTTTTCAAGGAAATCGACTGACAGAATGAGTAATTTTCTGACAGAATGAGTAATCACATATTCAGTGGCCGCAGACTTCCTTTATAATCCGGTCGGCGACGCCCATCAGGCCGTTCAGGATAATCACATTCATAGTGCTTCGTCCTCGTGAATCATATTCCATAGCATTTGCCGCTGATCCATCCCGAAGCGCAGGATCTTCCAAAGCGAATCCACCGCGTACGGGCCGTATGCCTGCATGTAGGAGATGTGCATCTGCGCGGCGCCCTGGAAGACCAGGTCATACTCTTCCCGCGAGATGCCGTCGCCGCCGTAATACCCACGCAGGAAGCTCTTCGCGAGGTCGAAGCGGTAGGTCATCTCCTCTGTCTCATCGTTGAAATCGACGAACTGCATGATGAACGGCCAGCCGAGGTCCAGGTAGCGGCTTCCGATTCCGGAGTCGTCCAGATCGATGAAGACGACGTCTCCGTCGGTGCGAAGCATCGCGTTGTGCGGCCCGATGTCCGTGTGAACGAAGCATTGGTCAAGCTTTGAAAAGTCCGGAAGGGCATCTAATATCGCGTCGAACTCCTTCACAAACTCCTTATCCCGGAACCAGGTGTAATACCGGTCCTTGCTCTGCGTCATCGGAGACAGGTCGCTGTAGCCCTGCAGGGCATGCATCTTGCGCGTTGCCTGCCCGAGTTTATACTCGTCCTCCGTGGTTTCCTCCATCTGCCTGCCGTCGATGAACTCCATCAGGTAGAACCAGTGCCCCAAGTCCTTCACATAGTATTCGCCGGTCTTCGCCGGATACAGCTTCGGCGCCATGCCGTGCCCGTTTCCGAGGAAGAGATGGGCCTTCACATTGCCCGCAACGGTATCCTCCGGCGTGCTGTCCGGAAGGCCCTTCAGCAGGTAATCGCCCGACGCGGTCGTGATCTTATAAATCAGCCGACCGGAGTCCTTATTGAACTGTTCGCCGATGCGGGGCGCATTAAGGTCCCAGTGCTTCAGAGCCCCTTCGATGCCCGTCGGCTTCCAGGGCTTCGGGGTCAGGAGCGTTGTCCTTCCGATGTCGGGAAGAACGTCGTAGATTGAGCAGCCCATCCTGCTCTCGAAGTTTTCTTTGATGGCAAATGCCACTTCCCATCCCTTGATGTAACCCTCCATAATTCCGTATCTCCTGGTTACATCGACAAATCTCTTCTCCAGAATGACGAAGCCGTAGTCCACCGCCAGCGAATCGCATAGCTGGATGAGCCTGTCGTAATCGTCCGCCGTGCAGCCGGCGATGTAGGCTTTGATCGCCTGCTCTGCCTCGGTCTTAGGCTCATAATTGAATTCGTCGCTCATCAGAAGGTACGAATGCGTCATGCAGATCCGGGCGGCCTCGTCCCAGCCCTTCTCCATGCAGTACCGGTACCCGTCATAGACGTGCGTCGGGATGTCGGTGACGCCGAAACGCCTGCCGATATCATGCAGAAGGCCGACGATGTATGCCTTCTGTGCATCCATCCCCGGCACATTCTCCGCGATGTTCCGGGCGGCCAGGCCCGTGTTCATGGAGTGCTTGACCCACGGCCCGGGGTTCATCTGCCCCGCTGTTTCTAATTCCTTAAGTGCTTCTTCTACTGTCGGTAACATAGTAACCTCTCAATTCGTTTTCGCGGAAAATGTGACTACTTCTCCTGCTTTTTCTCCCGCTTGGAGTTCCCTTCCTGTTCGCTTTTCTGTTCTCTCGCCTTGCGCTTCTCGCGGCGCTGCTCGCGGTTATCGGCCCCGCCGAGCTGCGCGGTGTAGCGCCCCGTCTCCGGGTCGTAACAGCATTTCCAGCCGTTGCCCTCTTTGAATTGCAACATGCTATCCTCCTACAAAGGCTTACTCGCGACAATCAGGAACCGGTGCGTGGTCCCTTCGATTGCCCCGCCAGCCTCAATCGTCTTCTGCAGTTTTAGTAAGTTGTCGTAGCATTTGCCGACAGAGAAATCCGGGAATTCCCACTGGATAATCCGGGCGAACCACACGAATGCTCCGACGTCGAAGAAACGGATCGGGCGGAACGCCTCGTCGGCCTTGACAATCTCGAATCCGGCCTTCTCGAAAGCCTCCCGCTGCTCCTTCAGATTGTTGTGCGGGAACTGGTTGGTAACTCCCGGCAGGACCGCCTCGACAAGGTCTCTGTCATTGGCGCTTCCCACCTGCTGCGTGACGAAATACCCACCGGGCTTCAGCATGCGCCGTACCTCCGCCGGATCGAAATCCCCGTGGCGGTTAATCATGATGTCAAACGAATTATCGGCAAATGGCACGCACGACGCGTCCGAGCACTCCCTTAGGTCAATTCCCAGCGGCAGCAGTCTCTCGCGGCACAGTTGCACGTTGGGCGGATATCCCTCCGTCGCCGCGGTGTTCTCATACGGATGGTGCAGCGACAGCAGAAATTCCCCGCCGCCGGTGTCGTAATCCATCAGCTTCATGTCGTCGCGCAGCAGTTCGTGAATGATTGCTTCGTAATCCCACGGCAGCGATTTGTCCTCCTCAATCCTCCCGTCGAGATGCGAAAAATCCCACCCCTTTATCTGCGCGATGCTCTCTTCCTGTTCCCATATTGTTCTTAATTCTTCGGGTGTCATGTCCCCCTCCTGCCTGTCAAAGCTCCTTCTTAAGGAGTATGATTTCTTCTGTTCTGTAGCACTCGTAAAAGCCCTGCTTTAAGAAGAGCTTGATTGCGGTATTATCGATTGCGATATCGTCATAAAGCTCGGTTATCCCGGCTGCTTTCGCCGCCTCGCAGAGAAGCGTAAGTCCCTGCGCGCCGTAGCCCTGCCCGCGGTACTTGGAATGGATGATTATGTTGGCGACGTATCCGTCATACTCGGAATCGTAGTGATACGCAATCTCTCCGACGAAGCCGTTCTCATCCTTCAGGTACCGGTAATATCTCTTGCCTTCATGGTTAACTACCCAATAATCGTACCACTCTGCCCAGTCCTCCTTCGGGAACGGAATGGTCCCGCCCCAGGCGTGGTTGTACGCCATGGTTTCTTCATCCGCCATCAGGCTTTCCCGAAACCACATATCTTCCAATGCGGGTGTGATTGCTTTGAGCATGTGTGGATCCCCCTGTATAAACTATTCTAGATAGCGAGATGTCCCTCACCTTTCGCTTAACGCAATACCGCGCTATATCGTACAATTTTGCAACGATTTAGCGTCGTTTAATGCTTCATAAACAACTCATTTGCAGTTATAACGGCCTGTATTCTTCCGGAATAAATTCCATCTTTTAATCCATATGTTGTTACAAGGATTGGATGAATAGAGTATTTTGTTTTTGAAAGAGTCTTTAGTGAAACTATTTTGTTGCGTAGTGATTCATCATCTTTTCCTGTATATGAATACTCACTTATTGAATACTTCATCTCACAAAGATTTATTATCCGATCGTTTCTTACTATTACCATGTCTATCTGAGCGCCTTTAACATCGGATGCTTTATCTGCACGGGTGGCCCACGAATGTACTTCCGTCAGTACGCCTGAAATTCCCAATCCTGCTTTTATCTCATAGATATGGTCAAAGCACACCCTTTCAAAAGCAAGGCCGCACCACGTATTCCTTACAGAAGTGTCGGTTTTTATCGCCCAATAGTGCTCATCCACCTTCTTTTTTTGTAGAAATTGGAAATAAAAGATAGTATAGAAGTCTGTCAGTTGATATAACGCGTCTTTCGTCTTCTTTCCTAAAATTGTATACTTTCTAATAAAGTCACAGCTAATCAGTTCATCAAGTATTTTGGTTAAATAACCTGAGTTCGGCACCCCGGTTTCTTCAGCAATTTCATTTCGGAGCAAACCTTTTTTCTTCTTTGCCAAAACCGTAACTATATCTATGTAATTCTGTGGATTCTTAAATAATGAGGCATATAAATATTTAAACTCATCCTTCAGCGGAGCATCCTCAGCAAAAAACATCTCGTCAATGTTTTGAGCCACACTACGTCCTTTCTTTATAAGAGACCAATAATACGGGATTCCTCCGATTGCCATAAACATCTCGAGAATGTCATATCTGCTGATGCTTATACCTTTCGATTTAAGGTATTCCTCACATTCACACAATTTGAAAGGTCTAAGATATATCTGACCGCTCAGTCGGTTATACAACCCACCCTTGTTATGTATTATTCTATCGAGCATCCATGAAGTGGCAGATGCGCACACAACAAGAACCACGTCGTTACGGGCACTAGCCCACCCATTCCAGAAGTTCTCAAGCGCAACCAGGAAGCCACTCTTTTGCGTGTCCATCCAAGATAGTTCATCGATAAACAATACTTTCTTATTTCTCGATGATTTTTCTACAAGATCTTTTAATAGTTCGAAGGCATCTAACCAATTTGTTGGCATAATGCCAACTTTCAGGCCTGCCCGCCTAATAGAAGAAGTAAATGCCTGAATCTGCTCTTTTCGTCCGCCATTAGCCAGCCCAGAGTGTTCAAATGTAAGCATATTTCCATAAGTCTGACGTATCAAATATGTTTTTCCAACACGACGCCTACCATATACTGCTATGAATTGTGCTTCCTCTGCCCGGAGTGCATCAAGGAGCATTTTCTTTTCTCTTTCTCTTGATATCAACATTTTCAATACCTCGCTAAATCTATTAAAAAATGTGACTTTTAGCGTAGTATACCATAGTTTATTCTTCTTTTCAACCACTATGCTTTTAGTTCTGATCTACACTCTGATAAAAAGAGCCGGTCTTATGACCGGCCCTCCTTGGCGTCCTTAAGCTACTGATGCATCAGATCAAACAGCAGCTGCTGGTGCACGTTGGCGTCACCTTTTTTGATGTATTTGATGTTTTCTCCACCGCCCAAAGCAAGCGCAGGAACGAAGAAGAATATTTCGTCATGGGTAAGCGGGCCGAGAGTGTCCAAAGCCTCATTGTAGAGGCTCTCGCGAAGCACGCCCTCCTTGATATCTTCCTCGATGATATAGTCCTCAAAGAACTCCTGATACGAATACGCGCACACATCGATTCTGCTGTAATGGATGTTCAAAAGAGCGATGTCATTTTCCGTATCATCGAGCTTACGATAATAGAAGATGTCGCCGAACGCCGTCACCATGATCGGAATCTTGCTGAAATCCCGGCCGCCGAGCCATGTGTAGAGACTGCTCATGTAATCTCTGGGGTCGACCACTTTCAAAAGGCCGTTGCCGTAATCGCCGAACCCGTAATTCTCCCAAAGATACATAATCTCCGGCGGAAGCATCTGCCGGCCGAAATTCAGCAAGGTCTCATCCGGCTTCGTTAACTCCCCGCCGGGTTCGTAAATCTCCAAAAAACGTTTAATCATTTCCGGTTCCATCTTGTTCTGTCCCCTTTCGTTCGTCTTAATTGTGCCGGATAATTACCACAATTCCTTCACCAAACAGAGCGTCAGGTCATCGTCGTTTTTGCACCCCTCGCCCTTTTCTAAAACGCGCTCCTCATAGTAGACCCCGGCGCCGTCAGGGACGTATCCGCGTAAGGCGTAGAATCGCTGTGCCGGGCCGTACTCCGCGTTCAGGCAGACATCCAGATAAATCTTCGTATTCACGCGGCGCGCCAGCTCTTCGGCGCAATCCATAAGCTTGGTGGCGATTCCCTTGCGGCGGTACGGTTCGAACACCACCAGGTCGCAAATCCCGGGAAGCCCCTGATTCTTCAGGGCGCCCCACCTGCATTGATAAAACAGAAACACGTACCCCGCAACCCGGTTGTCATAAAGCGCCAGCAGGGCTGCGCACTCGCCGCCATCCTGAAAATCAAGCTGTCGGTTAAGATAATCGGCAAATGCCACGGTTTCATCGTTATCCGCCTTGCAGATGGCCGGAATGTCCGTGCGTGTCATCTGCCGTACTTCAATCTTCTGCATGTTGTGCTCCGTTCAAAAACTTGGTTAACCCGCCGGTCTTTCACCGGGCTGTTCCTTTCGAAAGACACCTGTTAAATCTTAATCTTTCCTCCGGATCCATCTATAGAATTCTCATTCTCTCCTTCGGATTCATTTGAAGAATCGGGTGTCCCATTTGCCGCGTTAATGAGCGCAATCAGCGATTCGGCTGCTTTCCGTTCGCCGTTTCGCATGACCAGATTTGCTATCAGAAGCGATGCCACGCTGAGCATAACACCGAATATGAGCAAAATCATTGCCGATATGATCAGATAGAGCGCTACGGCGATTCCGGCCCGCCCCTCGGGTGGATTGCTCGGTACCTCGTCAATGCCGCTTGTGTAGTATGCGAAGATCCAGCCTACGGTAACCGCGATTGCGAGAAGTATTAAGGTTACGACGCATCGGCGAATCTGGGCGCCCCAGACGCTTCCGGACTGCGGGCGAATGCTTTCCGAAAGGCGGCGCATGGCAACCAGATAGCTGAACATGCGAACCACCGCGAGAACCGCGAGGAATGCCGTCAGGCCGCCGTACACCCAGGAAATCCAACCGTATGAATCAGAGCCACCGAACATGCTCATCGGTATTCCGGCGATTCCGGCCAAGGCAAAGCCCACCGCCATAATGTAGGAAAAGTTGACGGACCACTCGAATCCCGGACTGAGCTTGCTCATCTCCTTCCGGTAACCGATGCCGATATAAAACTGAACGGCTGCCCCGAGGAAGATAACGGCAAGGGCACCCCATGCCGCTCCGAGCATAATCGCGACAGCACATGCCCCGGCCATGGGCCAGGCATACTTCGAAGGTCCCTTGTGATACCGCCCCTCTAAAAGCTGCCGCAGCTTCTCCAGTTCCGTCGGTTCCCAACTTTTGACCTCTGTTTGTTTCATTCTTCTGCCCCCTTTTCTGTTACCGGTCTGTGCCGCATTCCGTGACGGCCGGACCGGTCTTCCACTGATATTTCTGCAGGTCTACCTTGCCATTTGCAACCTCCACACCTTCCGCAAGGAGCAGTTTCTCCTGCGCGCCTGCTCCGCCAAATGCGAAGCTTCCGGAGCACTCTCCGGCTGCATTCAGAACACGGTGACACGGAATAACTCCCGGTTCGGGATTTTTGTGAAGCGCATTGCCGACGGCGCGTGCCATTTTCCGGTCGCCCGCCAGTTCCGCAATCTGCGCATAGGTTGCGACCTTTCCGTACGGAATCTTTTTAACCGCCTCGTAAATCCTTGTCGCGGGACTGTCGCTTATGAGGTCGTAGCTCTCGGCGATCATCAGCCGGATGTCTTTCTCCGGGATGCTTCCGTCAAGAATGACCGTGTTCCAATGCTCCTTGTTCTGATGATATCCGGGCTGCACGGACGGGTATATGCTCCGCCAGAACATGGCCCGCATCGGCTCCGCTTTCACATTCAGGTTGACGTAGCCGTCCTTCTCGTAGGTCCAAAGGAACGCCTTCTTATTGCCCTTATACCGCACGAGCTGCCAGTTCGCGTCATGGAACGGAGCTTCCTGATACGCGCCCGGGAAGGACAGCCCGTATTGCAGCGCTTCCTCTCTGGTTTTCATAGGGTGTCTCCTTTCGAAAGGAATTCAGAGTCCGCCGCTGAGAATTGCGTCAATGATGGTCTTGCCGACCTTGAAATTGTTCTTCATTGCCGTATCGAAAATGTCGAGGGCTTCGCCCTGCTCGTCCTCGGTGGCCCGCTTTTCGAAGCTCGAGTCCCAGATGGATTCCGGGAAATCCCCGTCCATGAAGATGTCGACATTCACGCTGTCGCGAAGCACAATGTAGCGGTCGAGCAGCCCGAAGCGCTCGATTACTTTCGTGATTGCCATATCCTCCATCTCCGTCGTTGCAAACGGGTCCTCGCACCCATACGCGGCAACTTTCGCAAGCGCATTTGCGTGATCGTACCTGCCCTTCCAGAAGTTGTCGCCCGTGACGCCGGTTCCGCGAAGCACCTTCGGATCCCGGTCCGCCCATGCTTCGCCGGCAAATGCCTCGCGCATGTAGTTCCTGGTTTTCTCCGTCGTTTCGAGCTTCACATCCTTTACCAGCTCATAAACGCGGCTCGTCAGCTCGGGGTTCAGCCTGATAACGGACAGCGCGTCGTGGTCATTTTCCCGAAACCACGTCACGTCCTTTTCATCCTTCATCTCGCGCGGGTCGGCATGGTGCCCGAGGTCATAATCCACCGTCGCCGTCAGGACGAAAACGTCGCCCATGACACCGTACCCGACCGCGCTCCCGGCGCATCCGGTGGAAATGACATACGCCTTCGAAAAATCGAACCGCTCATCGCCGAGAAGCATCGCAGTGTTGAGCGAGGAATCGACCTTTCCCATCCCCGTCAGGAAAAGCGCAACGCCGTTTTTGACATACAGCCTGCAGCTATCGGGCGCTCCCGAAATCTTATATTCCGTGCCGCCGCGGACGTACTCCTCGTAGTAATACTGCGCTTCGCCCGCTGTATCGCCCGTCATCTCTCCGACTTCGAATTTCGGAAGAATCAGCACCTTAATCTGCACTTTGCCGGGTTTTCTTCCGAGGCAGACACATGTCACCGCGAGCCCGAGGCAAAGTAAAGAAAGGATAACGATTGCCGCCGTTTTCTTCATAAATCGACCTCACTTGTATTGCTTTGCAAATTGCACCGCAGCCGGTACCGCTCCTGCCTTTATAAAAGCGTCTTCACGGCTTCCTTCCAGCCTTTGATGCGTTCGTCACGCTCCGCATCGCTCATCCCGGGATGGAACACCGTCTCACCGGCGCCGTTACCAAGGTCGGACTCATCCGCCCAGAAACCGGTGGCAAGTCCGGCAAGATAGGCAGCCCCGAGTGCCGTCGTCTCCACGCAGGCGGGTCTCACCACGCGTGTGTTGCTGATGTCGGCCTGCGTCTTTACGAGGTAATTGTTCACGCTTGCGCCGCCGTCAACGCGAAGGGTTCCGACGGGACTTTTCGCATCCTGCTCCATGGCGGTCACGATGTCATTTACCTGATATACGATGGCGTCGAGCGCCGCGCGGATGATGTGATACCGGCCGACACCGCGCGTTAATCCGGTGATGATTCCTTTCGCCTCAGGCTTCCAGTACGGAGCGCCCAGCCCGGTAAATGCGGGGACGATGTAGCAGCCGTTCGTGTCCTTCACCTTTTCCGCAAGCTCCTCGGTTTCCGCCGCGGACGAAATCAATCCGACTTCATCCCGAAGCCACTGCACCACGGCGCCGCCCATGAAAACCGAACCCTCGAGCGCGTACGTCACTTTGCCGCCGCGTCCCCAGGCGATGGTTGTAACGAGGCCGTTCTCCGAAAGAATCGGCGTCTCGCCGGTGTTCATGAGGAGGAAGCATCCCGTTCCGTAAGTGTTCTTGATATCGCCGACGCCGAATGCCCTCTGCCCGAACAGCGCCGACTGCTGGT
>DBWJ01000110.1:20592-20743 GCA_002308955.1 Lachnoclostridium sp. UBA1241
TCGGAAGCATTCCCATCGGGATGTTGAGCCATCTGCAGATGTCTTCGTCCCAGGAAAGCGTGTGAATGTTGAAAAGCATCGTGCGGGACGCGTTACTAAGGTCGGTTACGTGGCATTTTCCCTTCGTCAGCTTCCAGATGAGCCATGTCTC
>DBWJ01000060.1:0-5133 GCA_002308955.1 Lachnoclostridium sp. UBA1241
GTTGGTCATCTCGGCGAGGTTGGCACCCTTGCCGCCCAGCAGGTTACGCATATCTGCATTACCTTCGGTAAATGCATATACCCATTTTTTAGCCATATATCTTATGACCTCCTCTGTTATTGAGCCGTCAAATGAACACGCAAAAGAGACGTCTGTTGACAGCCGCTGATGCCATTTTAACACATGAAGCGGCAGTTTACAAACCTTTTTTACTTATTTTCCTTACGCGCGCGCATTTTTCTATTGCATCATGATCTCATCCATTCCGAGAGCATACCAGTTGGCGTGGATGAAACGCAGGCAATTCTCGTCATCGAGGTCGAGGAAGATGCTCTTCACAACGCCCCGGTTAAGCTGTAACAGGTTTCTAAGACCCATTACGATAAATTCGGCTTTCGTCAGGCGGAACAGCCCGTGCAGGCAGTCCGTCACCGTCTTCTCCTGACTCTCGGAAAGATCGTCGCGGGTGCGCACCGTCGAAAGGAATGCGCATTTGCCGACAAGACCGTTTAAAAGGATGTAGAGCTCGTCCGGGCTGTCCGGAGCCTCGGCGCCGCCGTACAGGAAGTCGTCCGCGCTTACGAGCTTCTCCTGGTGCTTGCAGTACTCAATGAACTGCAGCCCCTCCTTCTCGCCGATGTTTCCGATGATCTTGTGCTGTACCACAACGCTTTCCACGTTGCAGTTATAGCGTAATATATCACTGACTCTCGTCCAGGAACGCGGCGTCGCAAACACGATGTTGCTGTCGCCCGGCACCTGCGTGTGAAGCGCCTCCGGCTTGACGGTCAGGTAATCCATTACGAACTTATGTATATTATGAGGGATTGCGTAATCGTTCTTCCAGGTCTGGAAATCCGGCTCGATGTAGTGGATTTCGAAACGGTCGGCAAGCGGTCCGGCAAGACGGATGTAAACACCGTCGTCATCCTCGCGGTTACCGAGAGCGATTACGATGGTGCCCTCGGGCAGCGTGTACTGTCCGATGCGGCGGTCCAGGATCAGCTGATAGGCGGCAACCTGCACGCGCTTCGTACAGGAGGTAATCTCATCGAGCAGAAGGATGGTCTTCGGGCCGTCCCGCTTCTCATCGGGAAGCACTTCGGGGGAAAGCCAGATAGTCTTGGTCCGCTCACGGTTCGGGTAGATCAGGCCGCTGATTTCCACCTCGGACATCTGCGCGAGACGGATATCGATGACCTTGTAGCCGTACTTCTCACCGATCTGCCGGATGATTTCAGACTTACCGATACCGGGGGCACCGAGGCCGAGAATCGTATGTTTCAGATTGTATTGCAGGTTAAATTCAATCGTTTCGCCGAATTCTCTGATGTTCATGATAATTCCTTTCTACTTGATAAAGTTATCCTTGAGCCATGCGACCTTGCCCATGCGTTTCATGTCGTCGGTGGGATCGATCTCCTCCGACAGTACTAAAAGCGTGTTGCGTCTCAGGTACGGAAGGAACCGTTTCGGATCGAGCGGTCCGAACTCGCCGTCCGTGAGGATCAGCATGACCTCCGGGCGTACCTTGTTGGCCGCGATCCAGTCGTAGATGCAGTTGATATCGGTTCCGCCGGAGTGCGTCGGAACGCATTTCAACAGGTTCTTCTCGCCTCTTACCTTCCGGTACACGTCGGTCACCTTCGTATCCCAGAAGCACAGATTGATGATGCACTGGAATTCCTTCGAGATGCGGTACAGCTGCGTCAGGAAGATGTCCATCCGTTCCTTTCCGATGGAACCCGAAGAATCGACAAATGCCCACAACTCCTCAAGCTCCTCTTCCTCGGTCGGGTGACCCGGAAGAATCAGATCCATATGCAGATATTTCCGCTCCGGCGTTGCGTACGACACGTCGTCCTTGATCTCGACATCAAGAAAGTCCCTCATCAGAACGCGCCAGTCCGGTTTCTTCGTATCAAGAATCTCAGCAAGCGCGGGCGGCACGGAGAAGCTTCCGGTACCGCGCTTCGCTGCCCTTCGAAGAAGCGCGTTGGTGCGTTCCTCCATCAGCGATTCCTGCTGCCTTGTCATCGGCGCGGGCTTTGCGAGATCGTTATCGGGAGCCGCGACGATCTTCTTCTCGCCGTTGATCCCCTCACGGTAGGTGGTCCGTCCTACAAGGGAGCCGTCCTCGGCCGGTTCGGGATTGTCTCTTAAGATACAGTCATAAAGGCTTTCCGCCGACTGCATGCGGTCCACTTCCGCGAAGAGTCCGTCCTTCGGCCGTTCAAACGGAATATCCACCTTTCGCATAACCGGACGGACATCCCAGTCCAGAATCGAGTTTACAATGTAATCCGCGGCGGCGTTCCAGATATCCATGCGCCGGTTCTTTGCGCGCATCGGATGCCGAAGAAGCACATGCATGACTTCATGCATAATGATGTAGTTACGCTCGCCCGGGGTCATACTCCCGAGAAATTCGGGATTATAGCGCACCGTCAGCCCGTCCGTCACGGCAGTCGGCACCGAGGAATCCTCCACGAAAGAAAGCGACACAAGAATGTCCCCGTAGAAAGGCGCCCGCCGGACCGTGTCCATGCGAAGCTTCTGGATTTCCGATGCAACGTCCATACCATGCTCCCCGTGATTTCTATAGCTGCAGACAATTCCGAAACCGCAGAGCTATTGAAATCCTGTAATTCTCATACTGTATCGTCTGTCAGAAATTGGTAATCAGCTTATACTTCGCGTAAACGGACTTTCTCAGGTCGTCCGTCAGAAAACCGCCGTCCGCCCGGAGCACGCCTGCCTCCTGCCGGTAGTAGCGGTAGGTCTCATCATTGGTCGGGTAATTCCGGCAATAAATGTAGTATTTCTCCCCACCGTACGTTACCGAGTGCGCGGACTGGAAGAAACAGAAGCTCCGTCTCGCGTCAATCATGACACGGTACACGCCGTTCTGCTGCTCGGGCTTTCCGAAGGTTAAAAAGACTGCTTCTTCAAGGGTGTCAAGCCGGTGCTCGCCGAGCCGCACGCTCATGTCGCAAAGCCCCTCCGTCACCGGATCGACGCATTTGCTTTTCTTCGGGTCGGCAGCCTGACGGAAGGTCTCCCGCTCGTTGGCGCCGGCTGCGTAATCGGCAAATGTGATGGCATTTCTCGGCGTTCCCATTGCTTCCTCGCCGATCGGCAGATTCACGTTCCGCACAAGGAAGATGTTTTCCATCTCGGGACGGATGCCGACCGGGCGGATGCCCATATCGCGGGTCATTTCATAAACAATGCGAAGACGCGGCAGTTCCTCCTTCCGGTCCGCAACAAGATAGCGGCCGTCCGAAAGCGCGTAGCTTTTAGCAAGAAGCGCGTTGAACTCGTCCTCCAACAGGTCGAGGAAGAACCGGATGGACCGGAGCTTCCGGCAGAACTGGAACGGGCGCTCGCCGCACGAGATCACCGTCGGCGCAACCACCACCTCTTCGAGTTCCGAACACTTTTTGAATGCATAATCACCAACGGTTTCAATGCCGTTGGTGATCGTCAGTTTCTTAACCTGTTCTGTTCCGTAATACGCGCCTTTGCCGATGCTCGTCAGAAAATGCCCGGCTTCGCACATGGTAGGCACGCGGATGGATTCCTCGTCGCCCGAGTAGGCGAAGATGCACTCATCCGCGATTGTGTATTTGTCATCTACATAAGCATACATAGCTGCTTCCCCCAATCGTCCGCCCGCGTTCCCCTGCTTGGGCGGGTTCTTCTTTAACCGTAAGTCTCCGTCCACACTTTTCGCTCCATGGAGCGGCGGTACGCGAGAAGAAGCACCTGTTCATTCACGGGCTTGTCTTTCGGAAGCGCCAGAAGATCCGAGACGCAGTTCTGAAGACCACGCACCAAAGCAAGCTGCTCCTCGTCCGCCTGGTCCGCCGAAAGCATGTCGGCGAGCTGTGACAGGAGCAGGCCTGCCTGCGTCTGGTCTTTCGCGACGCGGACAATCTGCCCGATATATGCCATCAATTGTTTCTTATCCATCATACCGGTTCTCTCCTTCCTTGTCGTGCCTGAAAGCACGTTACAGATAGGCAGTTTCCCAAATATACTATACCAAAAACGAGCCCCGTTTGCAAAGGTCTTTTCGCCTTCCGGAATCCGCTTTTCGGGAAATTACGCAATATATGTCATTTTTCGTATTCTTTGAATTGTCTGACAACTTAACGAATTGTATTCAGCGAAAAACGTGACCGTTTTTGTGCAATTCTCCCTTTTCCACAAAACAAACTTTCGACTGAATTTGTGGAAAAACATACTACAAAAATGGAATGATTTTGTGGATAAAGTGTATAAATTTGTGGAAAACACAGAAAAATAGCGATTTTTCACGCTTTTTCCGTGTTGATAACTTCAAGTTGTGAAAAAGTTATCCACAATTGTTGTTTATAGTTGATTACCCTCCCCCGGGGGTCGAAAAAACCTTTTGTGCAAGATACCGAATTTCCGGTTTGTCAACAGTTATTTCCGATTTTTTGAAATTAGTAATTGTCAGACAAAAACGAGCTGCCGCACCAAATGGCCCTTGTTTTTTTATGCCACGTCTGAAAAATCAGCACAAAAAAAGAGCCGCCGCAATGCGACAGCTCTGTGTCATTTTGGTTAGTTACAACGGTCTGCAGGGATCCTTGCGCTCTGCTGTCTCACTCCTGCTCAGCGAGGTACTGCTCGATGCGGAATACCGCATTGGCGCCGTCTGCGGCCGCCGTAATGATCTGGCGGAGNNNNGGCGAAGATGCCGGGCACCTGCGTCTCACAGTTCTCGCCGGCGATGAAATAGCCCGCCTCATCGCACGGAATGCGGTTCGCCCAGCCGAGGTTGTTCGGCTTCGTTCCGACCGCTACGAAAACGGCATCGGTCGGCCGGTCGGTGAGTTCGCCGGTCTTGACGTTACGAAGAAGCACTGACCTTACTACGCTCTCGCCGAAGATCCGCTCCACAACGCTGTCCCAGACGATTTCCACATTCGGAAGACTCCTAAGTTTCGTGACAAGGTTCTTCGACGCGCGAAGCTCGTTTCTTCTATGTACAAGCGTTACCTTCTTACAGATACGGGACAGGAAAATGGCATCCTCAACGGCAGTATTGCCGCCGCCGATAACGAACACTTCCTTTCCGCGGAAGAACGCGCCGTCGCAGGT
>DBWJ01000060.1:5154-37299 GCA_002308955.1 Lachnoclostridium sp. UBA1241
TCGTCCTCGCCGATGCATCCGAGCTTCCTCGGAGCGGCTCCGGTGGCAATCAGAATCGTCTTCGTTTCCATTGTCTTGCTGCCGTCGAAAAGCAGCTCAAATCCGCCGTCAATCGCGCGGAAATCCTCTATCTCAACGCTCTCGATAATCTCGGTGCCGCAGGCCTCCGCATGCGCACGGAATTTATCCGCAAGGTCGAACCCGCTGACCGAGGGAATGCCCGGGTAGTTGTCGATGTCCGAGGTCTGAAGAATCTGACCGCCGGAGATACCCTTTTCGAGAACGAGGAAGGAAAGCTCCGCGCGCGCGGCATACACTGCCGCAGCCATTCCCGCAGGACCCGAACCGATAATAATCAAATCATACATAGCAAACTCTCCAATCTTTCAGGCGCCGGCATCCCCCGAGGCCGGAACCGCATTTATAAACCCTAATGATTCAAAACCGTCATCCGTTAAAACTACATAAATTCCGAAACCGTCATCAGCGCAAACATAATCCCCACACCGATGGCAAGCGGAATCGTAAACATCGAAAAGAAAGCCTTTAACTTTCCTTTCCTGTGAAATTCCTGCCGAAGCTTCTCCCATGTACCGCACCGCTGCGCGATGGCTCGAAAAAGGAAGAACGCAAGCAACAGCCCGAACACCGCCACGGCGAGGTAGGATTTCACAACATCCTCAACGGTAAATGTGACACCCGCCGTCTCCCCGGACGCAGCCGCGAGCTCCGGAAAAGCGTACACCAGAATGATGGACAGTCCGTTCACGGTCAGATGCATCAGCATTGAAGCAAGTAACGAGCCGGTGGCGTAAACCGTCAGGGAAAAGAACACGCCCATGAAGAACGCGTAAACAAACTGGTTCCAGTTCCCGTGCATTACACCGAACAGAAGTCCGGAGAAGAACGCCCCCGGAATTACCGCCTGCTTTGCATAGGTTCGAAAGAACACGCCGCGGTATACGAATTCCTCTAAAATAGCAGGAACAACCGCAACCAGAAGAAACATCGTGACGAAATCCCTGTTCGCCGCTTCCTCGATGATCAGCGATGTTGTCGGCGTATCCACAAAGCACTGCGAAAGCGCGTTAATAAAGGTTAAAAACGGCTCGAGGCAGATCATAAAGAAAAACACAAGGATGATCGTCCCGAAGGAAAGCCCCTTAAGGCCTACCTGTTTGAAGACATGTCCGCGCTTCACTGCGTAGCAGACCGGAACCAACGCGAGCCCCGCCTGGCTTAAAAGCATCAGCGGTACAAATGAGATTCCGTTATCCGCGGAAATGATTCCGATAATAATCGAAACGGCGAGATAACATATCACTGTCAGCAGAAATACCTGGTTGACTCTCTCCGTTTCTCTCATGTAACTCCCCTCCGGCGCATACGTAAATGTATTATAACATTTTCCGCAGATGAATTCAAGAAATCACTTCATTTCTTTCACGGATTATGCTATACTCACCGCAGGACATTCGGACGGAGGAACGGAAATGATTGCACTCGGAAAGAAACAGACACTGATTGTGGAACGGACCACGGAGCACGGCGCCTATCTGAAGGCGGATTTTTCCGAAGCGGACCACGTCCTTCTTCCGAAGAATCAGCTTGCAGGTGAGGCGGAGGGCGACAGCGTTGAGGTTTTCGTCTACAAGGATTCCGAAGACCGCCCCATCGCGACGAAGCAGATTCCGGCGCTTGAGCTCGGCGGATTTGCCGTTCTGCCCGTTGTGCAGGTGAATAAAGTCGGCGCGTTCCTCGACTGGGGACTCCCGAAGAACCTGTTCCTTCCTTATCGCGAGCAGACCCGCGCGGTGCAGGAGGGCGACGAGGTGCTTGTCGGTCTTTACGAAGATAAGAGCAGCCGCCTTTGCGCGACGATGCGCGTGTACGATTACCTGCGCACCGATTCACCGTACAAGACAGATGACCGCGTGAACGGCGTCGTATATGAAGTAAGTCAGAATTTCGGCGCATTTGTCGC
The DNA here is from genome assembly GCA_002308955.1 of Lachnoclostridium sp. UBA1241. Classification (GTDB taxonomy): domain Bacteria; phylum Bacillota; class Clostridia; order Lachnospirales; family Lachnospiraceae; genus ISDg. The sequence goes on from DBWJ01000060.1 coordinate 7,139, forward strand.
CGTTGACAATTGTTATTCGGCACTCATTCCGAAGGCGGATCTTTCGTATCCGCTGCGCTCCGGCCAGCTCGTCGAGGCGCGTGTCGCAAGAGTGCTTCCGGACGGCAAGCTCACGCTTTCCATCCGCGAGAAAGCCCACGTCCAGATGGATGCGGACGCCCGGCTCATCCTTTCCTCCCTGAAGGGCGCCGGCGGATTCCTTCCGTTCAATGATAAGAGCGACGCCGAGGAAATCCGCGCCCGCTTCTGCTTAAGCAAGGCTGCCTTCAAGCGCGCCATCGGACATCTGTACCGGGAACGCCTCATCACCATCGGTGAGGACGGCATCCGGCTTACCGAGGAAGCCTAGCACACCGACAAAGCTGTCTTGCCGGAGAAGCTTAACTCATCGACGAAGCCTAGCTTACAAACCCGCCCGCTATGGCGGCTGTCACCGGCGCAACAGCCTTCGCCCCCGCCTTTAATAAAAGGCGCGCGCATGCCTCCATCGTGCTGCCGGTCGTATAAATGTCATCCACAAGGATCACCCGTTCAAACGCGTGGTCCTTTTTATATGCCGTAAGCTTCTCTTCGTCTACGGCAAATGCCATAGTAAGATTCTGCAGTCTCGCAACATCACTGAGTTCCTTCTGCGGCGCGGTGTAACGGGTTCTTTGAAGAACTCCTTTACAAAACGGGACACCCATGCGGACGGCTAACTCTTTAGCAAGACTCTCCGCCTGATTATAGCCGCGCTTACGGACCTTCCGCTCATGCATCGGGACTGCAAGAACCGTGTCCGCGTGAAGATTCCTGAGGCGGTCAGAAAAGCGCAGGATCAGCTGTTCCGCGTACCACGAGGCATACTCTTCCCGGCTGTGGTATTTGAAGCGGACAATCGATTCCCGCCACAGCCCTTCATAGACGGCAATTGAAACACCGCCTGCATAGCTTCTTGTTCGTTTTTGACAGTCGTAACAGAATTCCCGCTCATCGGCGGATAACGGACGGCCGCAGCATAAGCAATACGGCTCGGAGATAAAAGAAATTTTCGAAAGACAGCCGGGACAGCACACCGGCTCATCAGACAACCGCACCCCGTCGCAGATCGGGCAACGGGGTGGGTACAGAACATCTAAGATTGAAATCATAACCCCTCACAGTTCGGGCAAAGCCCTCCGGAAGCGATTCTTCCGGGTAAAACAAAAACCTTTATTGGAACGTCGACTCCGGGAAATCCCCCGCGGCGATTCTCTGCTTGATCGACTCGACGAACAGCGGCTTATCCTCCTTGTAGGTGACGCCGAACCATTTGTCGTAGGTCGGAAGAACCGCAACGCTTGCGCGTCCGGCGCGAACCATCTCGCCGACTACCTGCGGAAGCAGGTACTCCGCCTTCAGCGGATTCTCCTTCGCTTCGGTAGAAAGGAACTTTGCGAAGTTTGCCTGCAGCTCGTCAAGGAAATCCGGGGTGAAGCCCCACAGGTTCATCGATACCGGTACATTCGGGTCAAATGTCATGGCATTTCCCGCCGCATCCGTGCCGACAACGACGTCGCCCTCCCTCTTCAGGCCAAATCGTTCTTCAACTGTAGAAAGGCGTCCTTCCTTAACTTCGCACACTCCGCGGGTCACTTCGCCGTGATCGCTTAACGTGTTTCCGAGGATAAAGCCCGCCATGCAGTAATCGTGCTTACTGCCTTCGGGAAGACTCGTCAGATACTCATGGGTTGCGCGAAATGCTTCCTTACCGTAGAAATCGTCCGCGTTGATAACAACGAACGGTGTCTTCAATACGCCGAGGCAGGAAAGCACGGCCTGGCCGGTACCCCAGGGCTTCTTTCTTCCTTCCGGAACCGTGAAGCCTTCGGGAATGTTCTCCATCTCCTGGAAGACATACTCCACATCGATATACTTCTCAATGCGGTTTCCGATGATTGCGCGGAAATCCGCCTCAAGGTCGCGGCGGATAATGAAAACGACTTTGTTGAAGCCCGCCTCCTTCGCGGCGTAGATGGAATAATCCATAATGATCTCACCGCTCGGTCCGACCTTCTCCAGCTGCTTGATGCCGCCCCCGAAACGGCTTCCCATGCCTGCTGCCATAATAACCAATGTTGTGTCCATAGTGTTCTCCTTTCGGGTTTTCTCCGCCACCGGCGGAAATCATACATTGATCTCGCGGATCCGGTCGCAAAGCCCGGTGTACCGCTTCTGTTCGTTCGCGTTTTTGATCATATGACGGACCATCTCTTCGCTCCCGACGATCGTCACACAGCTGACGGCACGCGTAACCGCCGTATATAACAGGTTTCTTGATAAAAGCATGCGCGGCCCGGAAAGAATCGGCAGAACAACCGCCGGGTACTCGCTTCCCTGGGACTTATGAATCGTTACCGCATAGGCATGCTCAAGGTCTTCGAGAGATCCGAACGGATACTGCACGGTCCGGCCGTCATCGAACTGAATCTCCATCTCCTCGGCGAAACGGTTGATGCTTTTGATAATTCCGATGTCGCCGTTGTAGATGCCGGTGCCCGCGTCCTTGATCGTCCCGCGAACGCCACGGACCTCCCATTCCATCTGGTAATTATTCTTGATCTGCATGACCTTGTCGCCCTCGCGGAAGCAGACGCCGCGGGTTTCGTACTCCTGCCTGCCCTCCTCCGGAGGATTGATGTATTCCTGCAGAACGCGGTTCAGGTTCTCCACGCCGAGTTCGCCCTTCCGCATCGGTGTCAGCACCTGAATCTCGGCTGCCGTCGTTTTCACATACTTCGGAAGCTTGTCGCGGACCAGCTGACAGACCTCGCGGATGATTACCTGCGGATCCGACCGCCGCATCATGAAGAAATCCTTGCTCTTGTTGTCGAGGCGGATTTCCTCGCCGTTATTGATCCGGTGCGCGTTCACGACGATGTCGCTCTCTTCGGCCTGCCGGAAAATCTTCGTAAGGCACACGATCGGGAACGCCCCGCTTGCAAGAATATCCCGTAGCACGTTGCCCGGTCCTACGCTCGGAAGCTGGTTCGAGTCGCCGACCAGAATCAGTCTTGTCCCGACGGGAACCGCATGCAGAAGCGCGTTCATCAGGTAGATATCGACCATCGACATCTCATCGATAATGACGACGTCCGCCTCAAGGGGATTGTCCTCATTCCGCTGGAACATGCCGCGGCGGAATTCGCCGTTCTCATCGCCCATGCGCGATACTTCGAGAAGGCGGTGAATCGTCCTCGCCTCGCGGCCGGTTGCTTCGGTCATGCGTTTGGCCGCACGCCCGGTGGGCGCCGCCAGAAGAATGTGAAGCCCTCTGCTTTCAAAGAGGGAAATTATGGCATTTATCGTAGTTGTCTTACCGGTACCGGGTCCGCCGGTCAGAACGAACACGCCGCTTCTTGCCGCCTCGAAAACGGCACGGCGCTGTATGTCGTCAAGCTCGATGTCAAGGTTGTCCTCGATCTTAGTTAGCTGTCTTGCAACCGCCTGGTCGCTGATGTCGTCGCGGAAATTCAGATCATGCAGCATTCTTGCTACGCCCAGTTCCGTAAAATACGACACCGCCGCGTACACCTGCCGCTCCTCACCGCCGTCTGCGGTTTCCTTCACCTTGACGATGAGCTTCCGGTCAATGGTCAGCTCCGCAACTATGTGCTCTAAAAGCTCGAACGGGACACCCAGCAGTTCGATGCAGTAGCGGTACAACTCGGGCTCCGGAAGGTACACATGTCCGTACTGCGCAGCAAGCTGGAGCGCATACAGAATGCCTGCCCGGATCCGGTTCTCCGAATCCGCCTGAATTCCCATGCTCATTGCGATGATGTCGGCCGTCTTAAAACCGACGCCCGAGATATCCTCGGTGAGGCGGTACGGGTCGCTCTCTAAAACGTTTCGCATCTCCGCACCGTACTGCTTATAGATCTTCACCGCAAGAGCGCCGGTGATCGAATACCTCTGAAGATACATCATGGCCTCGCGCATGCCCTGTTTTTCCTTAAACTGGGCATAGATATCGCGGGCCATTCGTTCGCTGATTCCTTTAATTTCGGCAAGCCGCTCGGGCTCGCGCTCGATGATGCGAAAGGTTGCGTCCCCGAACTTCTGTACGATTCGCGAAGCCATCGTAAGGCCGATTCCCTTAATGGCTCCCGAGCCGAGGTAACGCTCCATGGAGAGGCTGTCCTTCGGGATGCTCACCGTAAAGCCGGTGACCTGCATCTGCTCGCCGTACAGACTGTGCACGGTCATATTGCCCTCGACCGCGACGTACTCTCCTTCGCTGATAACCGGAAAGCTCCCGACACACGTCAGTTCCTCTTCATCGCCTGCCATCGACAGGGTGAAGATCGTGTAACCGTTGTCCGGATTCCGGAATTTGATATGTTCAATATAGCCTTCTCGCTGTTCCATAATCCCCCATATAACAAACCTGTCGGACACATCCCGGAAGTTTCCCGGTTCTTCCGCTCACTGTAAGCCTATCGGGCATAGCGGAATTAAGACAGAGACAGTTTCTTCCGGTTGTGGCTGTTCATCATCTCTACATAACGGCCGGTACCGATAACGACACAGAGTGTCGGATTCTCGGCGGTCATGGTACGGATACCCGTCTTCTCTTCGATGAGGTCCTCAAGACCATACAGTAAAGAACCGCCGCCGGTAAGAACGATACCGCGGTCCGCAATGTCTGCCGCAAGCTCCGGAGGCGTGTTCTCAAGCGCCTGATGGATGGCTTCGATGATCTGAGCGGTAGGCTCCTTTAAGGCCTCCTCGGTCTCCTCACTCGTTAAGGAGATGGTCTTCGGAAGACCGGTTACGAGGTTACGGCCGCGCACCTCCATGGAGAGCGTCTCCGGACGCGCATAGCAGGCACCGATCTTAATCTTAACTTCCTCAGCGGTACGCTCACCGATCAGAAGATTATGCTTTCTTCTCATGTAACGGACAATCGCTTCGTCGAAGTCATCGCCGGCCACCTTGACCGATGTGCTGACTACGGCTCCGCCCAAAGAGGTTACGGCGATATCGGTCGTGCCGCCGCCGATGTCCACAACCATGTTGCCGCAGGGTTTGCTGATATCAATGCCCGCGCCGATGGCTGCCGCAATCGGCTCCTCGATGATCTTAACGAAACGGGCGCCGGCCTCGTAGGTCGCGTCCTCAACCGCCTTCTTCTCAACCTCGGTAGCGCTGCTCGGAACGCAGATGCTGACCATGGGCTTATTGAAACGGCGCTTACCGATGGACTTCTGAATAAAGTACTTGATCATACGCTCGGTAACGGAGTAGTCCGAAATGACACCCTGCTTCAGCGGACGCACCGCAACGATGTTGCCGGGCGTTCTTCCGAGCATCTGTCTTGCTTCCTCACCGATTGCCTTAATCTTGCTGGTGTCGCGGTCATAAGCCACAACCGAAGGCTCCTGCAGAACGACACCCTTACCCTTCATATAAACAAGCACGTTGGCCGTGCCGAGATCGATACCGATGTTGGTGGTAAAACTGAACATAAAACGGCATTCCCCTTTCAAGAACGGCGCATTTTTGCGCATCGAAATACAGCGCAGGGTTTCCCCTACGCTGTAATAATATCAGAAATATAAGTGTTTTGCAATCTAAGTTTGTATCCAAAGGCCTTTTCCAGGAATTGATACCACCCGTCAGATTATCATGGAATCATATCCGGCAGCCTGCCCGCCATGCCGCACACAAGGAGGGACACAAGAAAGTACACTGCAATCACTGCCCAGTCGGACTTGTGAAGCTTTGAGCTTCTGCGATAGCCCATATAGCAGATTATCAGTACGATGCCTAAAAGGACGGATCCCGCGTATGTGTAGGTGAAGAAAGCCGCACAAAGCGCGTATATCGGAAGAAGCGTGCGATATCCGAACCAGGAATCCGAGATGTCTTCGACCTTCTCCGCATGGCAGTTTCGGAAATTGAAAAGCATCATGACAGTGGCAGCAGCGCAAATCAGGATATTTAAAACCAGCCGCGAAACAAACCAGGAGTCATGAAAGACCTCCGAAAGAGCATTTCCGTCTCCGACGATGGCATTTGCAAATCCGGTTCTCATCGTAAACAGGCATACGGGCATTCCGATTGCGAAGGAATCGATCGGCTCATCCATCCACTTGAAATGCGTTGCAGCCGATAAAACAGCCAGATTTATCGCCAAAGGGAGGATCAGATATGCAAGAACAAATGTGCTTCCGTCCGCACTTGTGTTGGCACACGTGAATGCAAGACAAAGCAGTCCGTAAAGCAGCAGACACATAGCAAGCACGGTGAAGCACAAAAGGGCATACATCCCATAGTTTTTAATGGCGTTCGCCTCTAAACGGAACAGAATTCCTACTGCCATAAAGGTAAGCACCGTCCCGATCTGCAGCGCCCCGTTCAGATAATGAACAAGGCCGAGTTTCATGCGGTCAATCGGAAGGGAGAACCATGTATCAAGGTTTCTCCGGTTATGAAACTCCGAAAACTCCAGACTCGGCATGATAATTGCAATCATGATGCCGGCAAGCATAAGTTCGATTACAATGATCTCTTCTCCCACATAGGACTTCGGAATCAGCAGCAGTACCACAAGTACCATCATCAGCTCAAGAATCAGCTTCGGCACGCTTTTTTGAAAATGATACCGAAAATATCTCCGCGCTTCCGTCATGCGAACTCACCTCCTTCCGCGAGTTCCGTAACGGTATTCAGAAGCCCTTCTCCGGCTTCTACCGGCAGACAGTCGTAAAGAAGCGGGTGGAGTTTCTCAATCTTCGGGACAATTACATCTTTGTCACCGGACACCAGCACCGTAGCGACACGGGCGACAATATGAACCATCTGCGGCTCAAGGATATCGAAAAGAGACGCATCCGGAACCGTCTCAAACACAATCTGGAATTTGTACAGATTACGCATTCTGTCCGCCACTTTCTCCGGCGAAATCAGCTGCGTTTCGGAGAGAATCAGATAGTTGTCGCAAAAGCCCTCAAGCTCGGAAAGCGCGTGGCTTGAAATAATGATGGTGCTGCCCTTCTCCGCGGTTTCGCGAACCTGCTTCTTAAACCGCTCTCTTGCAACCGGGTCCAGCCCGTCAAACGATTCATCGAGAAGAAGATACTTCGGTGCAACGGCAAATGCCAAGGCCGTAAAGGCCTGTCTCCGCATGCCTTTACTGAACTTCGACAACGCGCTGTCTCTTTGTAAACCCGCAATATCCATCAGCCGGTCAAACGTCCCCCGGTTGATATTCGGGTAAAAGGTTTCATACAACTCATACAACTCGTCGGCCGTTGTGCCTGTCCCGAAGAACGGATCATCCGAAAGGAAGAACAGATTTCTGCGCGCTTCCCCCAGCTGTACGTTGAGTCCGTCAATCATTACCTGACCGCTCTTAGGCGTCAGGATACCTGACATAAGACGAAGGAACGTCGATTTGCCGGCGCCGTTCACACCGATCAGCCCCAGAATCTCTCCGTCCCTTATCTTCAGGTTAATCCCCTGAAGTACATTCTTTTCCCCAAAAGAATGCGACAGGTTACTCACCTCAATCATATGCTTTCCCCCTGAAAAATACCTATAACACCATCGGTGCCACGAACTGATATACACAGAAGCCGACGTAAGTTGCAAGAAGCAGAATGCCCTGGAAGCGGGACAATTTGCCGCGGATCAGCGTCGGAATCGTAAGAATCACCATTACGCAAAGCGCTACCGGAACATCCACAACAAGCGAAGCGATGGTTCCGCCGATTTTCAGGTCAGCGGGAACCGGGAACGGACGAAGCGTAATCGCAAGTCCGCTTACCAAAACGAGATTGAAAAGGTTTGCGCCGACGATGTTTCCAAGCGACAGCGCACCGTGACCTTTCACAAGCGAAGTGATTGCGGTAACGAGCTCGGGAAGCGACGTTCCGAGCGCGATAAATGTGAGCGCGACAACGGCCTCGGGAACGCCCATGCCGACCGCGATAATCTGGCCGTTATTCACAAGTAGGTCCGCTCCGACGGCAATGCCGGCCGCTCCGATTACAAGAAACACAAGGCAGAGAATACCGGACAGCTCCTTCTCTTTCTTCGCACCGTCAGGAGCGCTTTCGGAGGTGTCTCCGCCCGAAGCATTTGCGCTCACTTCCTTGGCGTCACGCATGGCGCGTACGGCCTGGAATATCAATACGCACATATAAGCGACGAAGATTCCGAGGAGAACGATTCCGACCGGTCTTTTGAAACCGTGATCCGCATAGGCGGAAAATGTATAGACAGCGGCCGCAACGAAGAAGAACAGTACCGGAGTCAGGAAGGATTTGCGGGCGACCTTCGACGGTTTGATGGCAACCGTCAGCGCCGCAATCAGCGCCGTATTACAGATGATGGAGCCTACGGCATTTCCGTAAGCAATCTGGCTGTGTCCCTTCACCGCCGAGGTTGCGGACACCATAACCTCGGGGAGCGTCGTTCCGATGGATACGACCGTCGCGCCGATCAAAAGCTCCGGGACATGGAATTTCTTCGCGATTCCGCTCGCGCCGTCGACAAACCAGTCGCCGCATTTGATGAGAAGCACCAGTCCGACGATGAATAAAAGCACGGCGGCAACCATGTTCGGGAGCCCCGCGTCCGTCAGCATTTTCGTGAAATCAGGTAACATTTTACGCCTCCTACGTTATAACGGCACGACCTGGCAGCTTCACTGCACCTGCCAGGTCGTGCCTCGCATTTATAAAACGGTTCCTCAAAACACACCGTTTATGAAAATCCGAAGCCCGATGATAATCAGAATAATTCCGCCGAGAATCGAGGCCTTTCCGCCGATTGCGGTGCCGAGCTTCCGCCCGATGAAAAGACCCGCGATACATATGGCAAATGTGACGGCGGCAATAATCAAAGCCGCAACAGCCGCCGCGGAAAAATCGTATTCTTCAAATGCGGTAAACCCCACCGAAAGCGCGTCAATCGACGTCGCGATTCCCTGAAGAAGCAAAAGCCTAACGGTCGCGGCAGGAATCTCGTCCTCTTCCTTCCGGGCGATTCCTTCCGCAATCATCTTCCCGCCGAGGTACAAAAGAAGAATCAGGGCAATCCAGGGAATAACCTTTTCAAAGGACCGGAAAAACGACACAATAGTGTGTACGAACACCCATCCGAGAATCGGCATCAACGCCTGAAAACCCGCGAAAACACCTGCAATCAGGCACATCCGCCGCCGCTTCATCTTCGGCTCATTGAGCCCGCCCGCAAGCGATACGGAGAACGCATCCATCGCAAGCGCCACACCGAGAAGCATCGCGGTGAAGACAAATGTCACATCGAACAAAGAAATCCCTCCAAGCCGAATCTGCGCATTTTTCGAACGCTATCAGTATACATTACTATGGCATTTATCGCAAGTATTTCCGAAAGTTTTCGATACTCCCGTTACCACCCGCACTTCACGAAGAAGCCGCTTACTGCTTCGTCTCCGCAGTCGCAGAAAGCCGCTTCTCAAGAGTCTTAAAGTCCTTCCGGGTACGCATGAAATCGAAGACCTCATCACGCATGTGGTTAAGAAGCTCAGCAGTCATGTTGTTTCCGTTCACAGTGCCGAATTCTCCGTAGGTACTTCCGCGGAACAGAACGGATGTGTGGCGCTTATCCTTCTCCATGTTAAGGGTTGCTTCAGCATGGTCCGCAGCATTCTTAAGCCTTTCCATCGCGGTCTCCGCGTCACCGCGCTTAGCGTAAATCTTCGCTGCAAAGACGCTGCAGCCCTGCAGCTGCGTATGGAAGAAGCCGTAATCGCCGTCTTCAAACAAAGTCGCGAGAATGGTTTCGTATTTGCCGATGACCATAAGCTGTTCGTCGTCGGTCATGCTCGGGATTCCGTCCGGAAAGACAATCGGCATGTTGAATACCATCGCGTTGTAGAGCATGAAAAGCGTCTGAAAAGCAAGGCTTTGCGTATACCCGGCTTTGCTCTTTCCGCTGCTCACAAAACACAGCATGTTCTCCCTTCCGCTGAACATGCTCGGCAGCGTCCATGCAATCTCACCGGCCTTCTGCTCTTCGCCGAGCTTAAAATACATCCGGCAGAGAACCTGCTTCGCGGAAATGCGGGCATTGTCATCCGTGCACTCCTGAAGAATTCTTTCTCCGTACCGGATTGCCTTTCTGCAATCCTCCATAGCGTTCGGGTTCGTGTTGTCATCGGCTTTTGCGCGGTATAAGGACATCAGCCGGTCCATAATGTCATGGCGGTTCGGGTACCGCTTCAATGCTCCGGTGAGCAGCTTCTCCGCCTTTGCCAGATGGTGGTGAAAAATCAACGCCTCCGCTTCTTTCTTAATATTCTGAATCTCCTGTTCCTTCTTCTCTTGGTCGATATTAAGAAGCTCATCAGCCGAAACGCTTAACACATGGCAGAGTACCGGTACCGCCGAGATGTCCGGCAAGGTCTTTCCGGTCTCCCACTGTGACACCGCCGAAACCGAAACATGCATTAATTCCGCAAGATGTTCCTGCGTGATTCCTGCTTTCTTACGATAAGCTGTAATATTCTTTCCCAAATCTTTCATGATTTTTTACCTCGATTCTTTTTGTTATTCAGGCGCCTATGCACACTATATAACATTTATCGGGGATTGGGAAGAGAGTCTGATTGAAACTGTATTTAAGCGGAACTGAAAAATTGAAGTGTCGGATATGCTATCCGCCGCACAAAAAAGAGACCCGCTCGGGGTCTCTTTTCTAATCTATCTTCCTACACCTTCTCAAACACCGGCATGTAATCAATCGGCGCATCCGCCGTAACGCTCTGTCCGCCCGTGAACACCTCACCGGTCGAGGTCAGCTTCCACTGCCCTGCAGGCAGGTAAACCTCCCGGCTGAACTGATTCAAAGAAAAAACAGGCGCGCACAGGTACTTATCACCGAACATATACTGGTCCTGTAACTCCCAGCATTTTGCGTCATCCGGGAATTCGAAGAACATGGTCCGGATTAACGGCGCGCCGTCGGTGTGCGCTTCCTCATAAAGCTTTTTAATATAATCATGCATCCCGATACGGATGTCATAATACTTTTTCATGATGCGGTAGTTGTCCTCACCGTAGCTCCACAGTTCGTTGGGCTGACCGGTGTGAAGGTATCCGCCGCCCCAGTCACGATTGTCAAGAGGCGGAATGTTGTAAGGACCGCGGTCGCCGTGCATACGGAGCACTGCGGAGTAGGTCGCGAACTGGTACCAGCGGATCAGAAGCTGCCGGAAATCGGGATCGTTCACGTCATCGGTCATGAATCCGCCGATGTCGGTCGTCCACCACGGAATGCCCGCAAGACCGATATTGAGGCCGGCCTGCAGCTGCTCATAAAACGCCTGGAACGTACTCGGTACGTCGCCCGACCATACCACATTGCCGAACTTCTGGCTGCCTGCCCAGCAGCACCGGAGCAGATTGACAACCGGTCCCCTTCCGAGCTTCTTCATCGGATCGTAGAAGGTTCTGCTGTACATCTGCGGATACATGTTGGAGCACATAAGCGCCGGCATGTCACAGTAGCGGTAATTATCGAAATCGTATACGGCAAGGTCCGGTTCGGAATTGTCAAGCCAGAATCCGTCAATGCCGAGATCGTAATAATTCTTCTTACAGATTTCCCACACATAGTCGCGCGTCCGCTCGTTGAACGGATCGATGACGATGCAGTCGCCCTCGAAATCATATGTCTGTCCCGCGCCGCGCTCGGTCTTTAAAAGTAACCCCTGCTCCGACATCGGCCAGAAGTTTTCACTTCTTCGGTCAACGGACGGCCACACGGAAACCATCACCTTGATTCCCATCGAATGCAGTTCATTGACCATGGATTTTACGTCCGGCCAGTAGGTCGTGTCGAATTTCCAGTCGCCCTGCACNNACGGTCCAGTGGAAGAAATCGATGACGATCTGGTCGATCTTAATGCCTTCCTTCTGATAGGCGTGCGCCACCTCAAGCACTTCCTCTTGCGTGCGGTAGCGGAGCTTGCACTGCCAGAGTCCCATCCGGTCCTCCGGGAACATCGGCGCATGTCCGGTCACACCCGCGTATGCAGCGACAATCTGCTTCGGCCCGTCCTGCGCGGTGAACCAGTAATCCATATCCTTGGTCGAACACGCCGTCCATTCGGTCAGGTTCTTTCCGAAGGTCACATGTCCGACAGCCGGGTTGTTCCAAAGCAGTCCGTATCCGAGGGAGGATACGAGAAACGGCACGGAGTTCTGCGAATTCCGCTGCATAAGTTCGAGCGTCGTACCCTTCAGGTCAAGGTACGGCTGCTGATACTGTCCCATACCGAAAAGCTTCTCACCTTCATTGGCGTCAAATCTGACCGTTAACGAATAATCGCTTCCGCCGATGACACCCTTCCACTCACGGTTTGCAATCTTCAGGCATCGGCTGCCGCGGGATATCGTTCCGCCGTAGAAACGGAAATACTCGCGAAGCACCAGCTTATCGTCACGGTACAGGGAAAGCACGCCGGCGAAATTCACAACCGCCTTTACTCTTCCGTTCGTGATGACGGCAACCGGATTTCCGTCCGGGATGAACGGATCTCCTTTCCAGTCCTTTGCGTCGAAGATTTCAATTGTTGAATTCGTAGCGGTCACAGGCTCCGTCAGTGCCCATGCATAGTCCGTAAACGTTGACCGCATTGTTGCGCGAACCCGGAGCGAGTTTTCGCCCCACGGCTCGATTCGAAGCGTCTCTCCGCCGTGTCTGGCGATGAGGGCACCTCCGTCCTTTTCATACATCATGCTTTTGTCCTCTTTTCTTTTATTACGCGCTGAACCGGGTCGATTCCCCGGCTAAAAAACTAATTGAACAGACTCAGCTGGCCGTCAACCTGCTTCTCCTGTTTTTCCTGATTCTTCTTGGTCACCAGTTCAAGGCGCTTGAAATACAGGTCGTGCGCCCGATGATATTCTTCGTTGAATTCCTCGTTCTTGCCCTGATGCAGGGAGGAGATGTAGGAATGCGCCTGCGTTTCCATACCCGGATTGACACGGGCCACAACCGAAACGCCGACGTTGGAGCAGGTATCGGAAATACGCTCCAGGTTCGACATAATGTCCATGAGGCGGGTGCCGGCGTAAACCGTGCATCTGCCTTCGCGAAGACGCGCCACGTGGTTGTCGTCGAGGGCATTGATCATATCGTCCATAACCTCTTCGAGAGGCTCAATGTGGCGGGCCGCTTCGACGTCACGCTTTTCGAACGCGTTCTTCGTGTGCTCTAAGATCCAGTCGAGAAGCTCTCTTATAACCATCAGCTCGCAGAGCGCGTCATCGGAAAATCGCATGCCCTGCTCGTTCATTCCCCGCGCGGATTCCGCGATGTTCATCGCGTGATCGCCGAGACGCTCGAATTCCGTAACGACCTTGTAGTACTGGTCGAGAATACGGATGTGAAGCTCTTCATTTACGTGCGGTGACAGTTCCACGAGATAGTTGCTGACTGCGTCGGCAAGGCGGTCGATTTCGTCCTCGTCTTCCTCGATTGCCTTGAAATCCTCTTCCTTGTATTCCTGGAAAAGATTCAGCGCCTTGTTGATATTAGCGGAAGCGATGGTGAACATCGTCTTCAGTGCGTCATAACAGCTGTTCAAAGCAAGTGCAGGCGTTGAGAAGAATACGCGGTTCAATGCCGCAATCTTGTCCGCATAACGGTCGCCCGGCTTCGGCTGGTCCTTAATGAGCCGGTAGCTGATACGCTTGCAGATGCCGATGAACGGAAGCAGAACGAATGCGCTCACGATGTTGAACACCGTGTTGGAGTTCGCGATACCGCCGGACTTCAGGGGCATGTTCCACAGCTTGTCGAGATAGCCGAACGCATGAAGAATGCCCAAAACCAGAAGCACGAGAACGGTCTTCCCGAGGTTATAAAGAATATTGATCAGACCGACACGCTTGGAATCCTCCTTGGTGCCGATGAAGCAGACAATACCGGTGGTTACGCAGTCACCGAGGTAGACACCGCATAAGACAAATGCGACGGTTTTAAACGCAATGGGTGTCGATGCGGAGAATGCCTGCAGAATACCGATGGAGGACGACGAGCTCTGCAGCACAAATGCCACAGCCGCGCCGGCTCCGTAGCCGAGTGCCGGATGGTTTCCCATGCGGGCGAATACGCCGCTCATATTGAAGTTCGTCACGGACGCCGTCATCGCGACAAGTCCGGTGAACAGAATACCGAAACCGACGGAAATGTTACCAACGAGGTCGGATTTGCGGAAGCTGCAGAACATCAGAAATACGATACCGACTGTCAGCGCAAGGGGCGCCAGAAAATCCGGTTTAAAGAACTGAAGGATGTTTCCGGAGTCATCGGAGATATCCAGAAGACGGATAATCTGACCGGTCACGGTCGTACCGACGTTGGCGCCGACGATGATTCCGAGAGACTGGTCAAGGCTGATGACACCGGCCACAACGAGACCGGAAGTGATGACAATCGTAGCCGTGGATGACTGAATAATTGCCGTAATAAAAACGCCAAGAAGGAAGGCCTTGAACGGATTGTTCGTGACCTTCCCCATAACCTGTTTAAAAGTACCCGAAGAACCTTCCTTCAGGCTGTTTCCCATGAGACGCATGCCATACAGGAACATGGCAAGTCCGCCGAACAGGGAAATGATACTTTTTGCTATTTCCATTTTGTTTTATCCGTTCTTCTTCGTGAGTCGCATATGCGAGAACCGGTAGGAATTGTCGCTGAGCGCGCCGCTCGAGGTACTCTGTGGGGCACCGCCCTTACCCTGGGCTTCATGGCATTCCTCGATGTTGTAAGCGCCGGGAACCTTGCTGTCAATGTAAGCGGCAAGCATCTTGCAGCCGTCTGCCGAGAATGCCGCATGATTATATCCGTCCACGTCGAAGGAGTATCCTCTTCTGCCCTCAAGACGGTCACGGAAGATAAGGATTTCCTTGGCGCCTGCCTCGGCATCCTTCACAAGGTACTGGCAAACCTGATCCTCGTCGAACATCTTCGCGGAATCGGCCTTCCACCAGCGTTCGGGAATCTTCCGAACCAGCTTGCCGACGCCGACCGAACAAAGCACGAGAAGAATTGCGTAAATCAGCCCGCCGAGCATGGCATCCCGTTCCTTCGCGATGCGAAGCAGGTCAATCGTTACCCAGTTCCAGAACGCGTTGATGTTCACAAGGAAAAGCACGATGCCTCCGATGATTCCGATCCATTTGACGAGCTTGAACCACTTCGGGCTGATGGACTCTCCCGCCATCATAATCCGGTACTTCCGAAACTGAACAGCCGATGAAAAAACAGCAACCGCAATCAATACAAAAAGCAGCGCTAACCAATGGTCTTTTAATACCTGCATAATCCCTTCCTGCCTTTCCCCAAGCACGGCGTAAAATGACACGCCTCTAAAGGTACATTGTACCTTTATTGTCCGAAATCGTCAAGGGCTTTCCGTTTACTCCTCGACGTGATACGCCATGCGCTTCTCTTCGCTGAGTTTTGCGCCCGGGAACTGCCGCTCCGCCTCCGCAAGAAGCTCCGTGTAATCCTTGTATTTCGTCGTCCACGCTCTCGTACCGTCAACGATAACGAACGTCTTCTCCGCCGCAAGGTACGTAATTCCGTCCGGCACGAAAGCAAGCCTTCCGAACGTTTCCGCATCGATAAGATTCAGCTTGTAATTATCGCAAAGCGCGATGCGCTCCCCGTCCTCAACCATATAAGAAACCGGTGCGGGCGCTTCGAAGCTGTTCCGGCAGGCGCCGTCCGAGACGCGGTAGATCCGCACGCGGAAATCATCGCCCTGCAGAATGACATGCTTTGAATCCTTCGTAAAGCCGATGAAGCAGTAGCGCTTGACCTGAAGCGGAATCGTGCAGATTTCCTGTCCCGTCGTAAAACGGAACACCCTCACGTAACCGTCCTCACACGCCATTGCGGCATACTCTCCCCGCGGGTCGCTCACAAGGTACGGAAGTCCGGCGCACTCGGCCGTCTGCTGCAGGGATTCGTTGCCCCATTCGGTCACGGTCTTGTTCACAATGTCAAGAAGCACAAGCGGGGAACCGGTTTCGTGAATCAGAAGATACGAGGCGTTTTCATCCATGGCAAGCGCACTGACCGACGTAAATTCCCTGCTCCGGTAGAAGCAGCCCTCCAGCTCCGTGTCGATAACGGCAATTCCGTAAGTTCCCCAGAGTGCAAGGTAACGCCCATCCGCGCTGAACACTGCCTTCGTGTAAGACGGTTCCGCCCCCATGCTTTCATATGTCACTTCCTTCATGCTTCCGGTAATCGGATTGATGTAAAGAAGGGATTCAAATCTGGCGACGATGCACGTATTTCCGAGAAATCCGACGGCTTTCTCGTCCTTACCGTCGTTCAGGGAATATAAAAGCGTTCCGTTTATGTCGAAGAAACGAAGGGCGTTGTATTTGTAACGGTCATTTAACACGTAGTATTCCGAGGTCGGCGCCACGGCATACCCGATTTCATCGGCCGGAAGCTCCGGCAGTTCCTTAAGGTCGCCCGCCGTATGCAGTTTCAGCACGGCAATGTCCCCGGACGCCGGGCTTCGAACAAGAATTCCGCCGTTAATGATCTGCATATCTTCAAGATTGATTCCGGTACTCACCGTGCTTTCACTGTAAAATCTTCCGGTATCGCTGTTTATGGACACGATGTCCCCGTTGTTCAGGGAGATAAAGGATGAGCCGGAATTCGTCGACAGATCGAGCATAACCGCCGTTGCGGGAAGCGTGACTACCGCCTTCTTCTCGCCGCTTTCCTCATCGTAGGAAAACATTTTGTCGTCGAGCGCAATTACGATATCACATTTGCCGTCATAGGAATGCGAGTCAATCAGAAGCTCAAACCCCGAGAGATTATGAACGTCCGCGGGAATTTCCCTGCTGTAAAGAAGCGTCCCCTGCGCGTCGAACACGTCAAGCGCCAGTTCCCGTACCTCGGTGTAGTAGAAATCGCCGTTCGTGCTGACAGCCGCGATGTTGCCGTTGTCCGTAACCGCAAGATTGAGGACGTATTCGTTTGTTGCACTGCAGCTGACGGTATCGAAGCTGTCCATCGAAACAAGCATGATACCACCGTTCTGTCCATCCGGGACGACGCGGTCAATTGCGAACAGGCTGCCGTCTCTCGAAATACTGCCGTCCGTACCGAAACGCGAGCCTTCCTCGCAGGGAACCACTGCCTTCTCATTCAGGCCGGAAAATGAGAGCACGTAAAGGTTCTCAAACGAGCTGCAGAAGATGAGGTCACGCGATTCATACACCTTCCAGCCTTTGATTGCCGTATTGAAATCCACGCGCGACGTTTCCTTTCCGGTGAAGTCATACCGGACAAGGGATTTCTCGGTTAAAACCATAACGCCGTTCTCCGAGGCGTAAGCGGAAATCACACGTATCCGGAAGTTCGAGTCGGAAACGGAAGGGGCGATTTGAAGAAGGAGTTCCCATGTCTCGCAGTCCCATACGAATACCGTATAGCCGCTGTCAATCGTTGCCAGGTACTTCCCTTCCCGGTCAGGCGTCATGCTGCTTACGACCAGTTCATGTTTCAGAATGCGGTCGTAATCCAGCTCGTTTCCGCAGTCATATGCGTGCAGGGCAGCGGAAAGCGCGTACTCCGCTTCCGGTACGAACGGTCGGTCATTACCCGCGCCCGGAAGTCCCGCCGCGGCAACGAGTACCGCATCCTCGCGGTTTCCTTCCCGAAGCAGAAGCATCGCTTCCTCCGCGTAGAACTGCGACTGGTTCCGCTGCTTCTCGCGGTATTCGGAAAGAATCTCGTCCGCGAGTTTCGTTTTCTCATCCGCAAGCTTCGTCTTCTCGTCGGCAAGTAATGTTTTCTCGTCCGCAAGAAGCGACTTTTCGTTGGCAAGCTTTTCGTTTGAGTCCGCAAGCTTCTTCATGCGCTTCGCAACGCCGGCGTTATAGATACCGAAGGCGGCACCCGCGGCGGCAAGAATGCCCGCGGCGGTCGCTCCGATCAGAAGATTCCGCTTTAAAATCCGCTCACGGTGACGCTGTCTTAAGTCATCATACGTGCAACCGAGAATCGGCGCAGCAAGCCGGAGCAGTTCGGTCTTAAATTTCTTATTCCGCTCTCCTGCCGTTGCACCTCTTACATCCGCCGCAAGCGGTTCCACCGGGTGGCCGTTCTCGTCGGTTAAAAGCTGCTCCGGGAAGCTCTGGTCCGGCTCTCCGTCAATCAAAACCGCAAGCACGTGCCGGCGGTCATGCATCGCGATAAATGTCTCGATTTCCTTTGCTACCCAGTACGAACCGGGCGTTTCCGGCGAGCAGATGACAACGAGGTACTCCGACTCCCGAAGGGCAGCCGAAATATTGTCGTTGAGGTCGCTTCCGATCGGCAGTTCTTCCTGATCGCGGAAAACCCTTTTGATTTTCTTCTTGCCGGTCTTCTTCTGCACCGCCTTCGGGACACGGAAGGTTTCAAGTCCAGAATGGACCTTCTTCGCGAATTCCATGTCAAGCGGCGTATGCCGGTAGCTGATAAATGCGTCGTAAATCATCGGTACTTCTCCCTGCGCCTTCAGGCGTCCCATTTGTCGTAAGTCTTAAAGAAGATATTCCTCTCGATAACGTAGATATCCGAGAGATCGTCGAGCCGCACGGCGAGGTAGTCGCCCTCGCGGCCGAGGTAGTATTTGTCGGGATCCCATGCGGTGAAAACCTTAACCCGACCGGTAATCTCCTTCGCGTAGATGCCGTCGCCGCCGATGGAAATGCAGCTTTTTGCAAACGGCAGAAGTGAAATCCGGGACCCGTCGGCGTTGTCGATGACCGTCGGCGGATACTCGCCCGGATAGACGTAAGGTTCGTCGCTTTGCTCATAGGAACGCTCGAACTTGGCGCGGCGGATCGGATAGATTTCGCCGTTCACGTTGAGGATGATGTAAAGGTCCTCCGTGACGGTCACATCCACGTCGCCTTCAAGCGTCCGGATCGCAATCTGCTTCCCGGACTCCGCGAGGTCCGCTGCCTTCACGAAACCGACAAGGAACCGCTTCTTACGGTAGCGGGCGAACTCGGAAAGGTCTGCCTTGTACTCTCCCGCATAGAGGATCACCGAGGTGTCGAAATAGTTGTTCATCCTATCTTCGATGAACCGTTTCAGCGTTTCCGCCTCAAATGCGACACCTTCCTTCAGGATCAGGTCCTTCTTCAGAAAACCGCCTGCTTTTACAAGGTGTCCGCCGCCTCCGCCGATGTTCTCGGCAAGATATGCGGCAAGCTCATTGGCCTTGACCTCCTTCACGCAACTTCGGACGGAGTACTTGACGCCGAAGGGAAGGATGTTATAGACGACGCATGCCTGCACGCCGTCCACTTCGAGGAACATGTCACTGATGATCCCGAGTATGTTTGCGTCGCACGGACCGGCCTCGACGATTCCATAGGCCCGCGTCTCGTCAACGGTTGTATTCTGAAGCGCTTCTCCGGCAATCCGGAGTTCATCCAAAGAGAGGTTTGAATTCCGAAACAGCGTGATCAGCGATTTATTGAACGCGGCAAGGTCGCGAAGGTCCCTGTCGCTCGGGTGCGAAATCTCCGTAAAATCCCCGGTGTCCGTCATCAGTCCGTAATAAAGCGCGGTAGCCACGTTTTTATCCGTGTTGATGTCAACGCCCTCCGCGCGGAGCATCTCATAAAGCACCGTCGCGCAGGCGCCGTAGTTACTCCTTACTTCGCTCATCTCGGGAAGCGTTCCGGAAGCCTGATGGTGGTCGATTACGGCAACGCGCTCCGCAGGAAAAGCGGTGACGTTGCTCTCGCCGTACTGGCAGTCCACCGTGATCAGAAGCTCCGGCGCCTCAAGCGTCTTTACGTACTCGCAGTTGATCCCGAGATTTTCATTCAGAAGCACAAGATTGCTTTTCGCAATCGGACTGTTTCCGCCGTAGATAAAACGCGGCTTCTTCCCCTGCTTCTCAAGGTACCACCGAAGCGCAAACCCGCTCGCAAGCGCGTCCGCGTCCGGGTTGTCGTGACACTGGATGACAATCCGCTCGTACTTAAGAAAATCAGACAGTTTGAGTGACATGTTACACCTCCGGATTCTTATCTTGTAAAGGGAATGTGATCGTAACAGAGAACCGGTTTCCGTCCAGCGAAGCGCCGATGGTACCGTTCATTCTCTCGGTAAATTCCTTGGCAATCGCAAGCCCGAGTCCGCTTGACGCCTGCTGATGATAACGGTCGGCCGTGTAGAACTGTTCGAATACGCGGGAGATTTCAATCTCCTCCGGATGCTCGACCGGGTTCGCGATCACAACCTCCGCGGTCCGCTCATCGCGCTTTCGTAATGTCACGAAGATTGACTTATGGCCGTGCACCATCGCATTTTTCGTAATGTTCTGTAAAATCCGCTTCACGGCAAGCTCGTTTCCGAGTATCGGAAGCACCTCTTCGGTCAGGTCGATTTCGGGGTCAACCCCCGCTTCCTTCCAGACATCGTAGTATGAAAGGACGGTCTCGGCGGTAACGCTTCGAAGGGAGATGATCTTGAGTTCGGGTTCGTATTTGCCGTTCTTCAATTTCGTAAATGTGAACAGGTCCTCAAGGAGCTCCTTCAAGGTCTCGATACGCTCCCTGATAATCGCCGTGTAGCGCGCCTGCTCCTCCGGTGTCGACGCGTCCCTCAGGAGCTGCACGTAGCCGTCAAGGGACGTGAGAGGCGTCCTTATATCGTGGGAAAGGTTTGCGTACGCGTCCGCGATCAGCTTCTCCTTCTCCGAAAGTTCCTGCTTTCGTTCGCGGACATCCTCAAGAGTGCGGTTGATTTCCTCCGCAAGCTTCAGTTCACCGAAATGCTCGACGTTGACGGACACAAGAAGGCAGGAATCCTGCTCCCGGACAAACTGAAGCTGGCGGCAGATCTTAAGATGCTGCCGCCACAGAACCAATAACCGGATTGTTTCCGCAATCACAAGGATTGCGAGCGCGATGATTATTCCGATCATATCGCTCTTTATGCTCCTTTATACAAGGTCTTTCTTCGTAACAAAGAGGCTGCTGCTCATCAGGAATACTGCGGCAAATGCCACCGCTACTACAATAGTAGAACCAAGTATTTTCTTGCTGTCTATGCCATATTCCATGATGCGTCCGCTAACCGTGTATTTAAGAATCGACGCATCCTTCCATCCGAGCTTCTTAAGGCCTTTGTCCGCGAGCTCATAGAGTGCCGCGAAGACATGCAGCGAGACGCAGCAGGTGATGATCATGCTGATCAGGTTGTTTCTTATGATCAGGCAGATGCTCATGATGATCCAGCCGAATACCACATGTAAAAGTCCCTGGATGCACAGCACTTCGACAATCTTGCCGGCCGGATCCATAACAATCTTATGTCCGCCGATATAAACGCCCAGGGTTGTGCTCACAATGAACATCACGAAGAACACTACGGTGTAGACGATTACGGCCGTTGCTTTGGCACATACCATATGCCAGCGGTGTTTCACCGCGCCGCCGTAGTTTTTTATGTAGCCGGTGTTGAAATCCGCCGTGGCGAAGATAACGGTGAAGATGCCGATGAACAGCGCAACCAGCATTCCTTTCGCCGCGGAGGTGATAGTCTCCAAAAAGCAGTAACTTCCGTCTTCGTTCTGCTTCATGGTAATGCTCATGCCGATGTTGGCTACCGCATTGTCCTTTTCGGAATCCGCGGCTTCAATTGCCTGCTGCAATTCCGGGTCGTCCATAATTGCGTCATTGAGGGCAACCGTGATTATGTTCATAACACTGACGAGGATCAGAATCACCCAGAAGCTCTTCATCCGTACCATCCGGTACAGTTCCATACGAATTATATTTAACATTTGTCTCACCATTCCTTTCAATCTGCTGTCGTGTTTAAGAAGAACGACTCAAGACTCTCGTTGTTGACCGCGATCTTGCTTACAAGAAGACCTGCCTTATTCAGCTCGCGGTTAATGTACCCGACGTCGCCGAGGCGCTCCGAGATGTAAATCGTTTCCTTGTCAACAACCTTGTAATTACTGATTCCCATTCCGTCGAGAACGGTGCTCGCATAATCGGGACGGTCCACAACCGCTTCGATGCGGAGGCTGCAGCGGTCGGCCAGTTCCTCGGCTGTGAGCTGCTCCACCAGGCGCCCCTTGCTCATGATTCCGTAATGGGTTGCCACCTTGGAAAGTTCCTCCAGAATGTGGCTTGAAATCAGAATGGTGATTCCTTTTTCCTTGCTGACTCTCGTAAGCATGTCGCGGATTTCCACGATGCCTTCGGGATCCAGTCCGTTAATAGGCTCGTCGAGTACGAGAAGATCCGGCTCTCCGACCATCGCAAGCGCGATTCCGAGACGCTGTCTCATACCGAGCGAAAAATGCTTTGCTTTCTTTCTGCCGGTCTCCGCGAGTCCGACAAGTTCAAGCAGTTTCTTAATGTACGCATCGCCTTTGATGCCGTAGCAAAGGCATTTGGCTTTCAGGTTTTCATATGCCGAAAGATTTCCGAACAGTCCCGGATCTTCAATCAGGCAGCTTACGCGCCCTCTTACCTCCGCAAGTTCCGCTCCGCTCTTTCCGAACAGGCTGAAGCTTCCCGCGGTCGGGGCCGAAAGCCCGCCGATCATCTTAAGCGTCGTTGTTTTGCCCGCGCCGTTCTTTCCGATCAGGCCGTAGATTGCGCCGCGCTCAACCTTCAGGTCGATCCCCGCAACCGCCGCCTGTGTGCCGTAAACCTTCCGCAGATCATGTGTCTGCAGGATGTATTCACTCATGTTATGTACCTGCCTCTCCTGTGGTTTATGGCCTTATCATAACCGGCATTGTTCAAAACATCGCAAACAAAAAGTAAAAAAACAGTAAAGATTCGTGTCGGATTATTATAGCATTATACTCCAAGCAATGACACCGGAAAGACAAATGCTTTTTCATTTAGCGCCATTATTCTTTCAGCATTATCAATTACCATCCCTCGTTTAATAGGCATCTTATATTTTTCTAACACGCTGAAATTCTTCGTTGGCTTGTTCGGCGCGACCCCCTTTTTAATCTCTACGGGATACAGCGCACCATCTTTCACAAGAAGAACATCCACTTCCTTCTTGTCAATATCACGGTAATAATACAGATATTGCGTCGGATTGATACCGTTGTTATAGAAGCTCTTGATAATCTCGCTTACCACATAAGTTTCGAAAAATGCTCCGCTCATTGCACAGTTCATAAGCATCTCCGCGTTCGGCCACTTACACAGGTATGCACAGAGTCCGGTATCCATGAAGTATAACTTCGGAGATTTGATGATGCGTTTGGATGCATTAGCCATATATGGCTCCAAAAGCACGATGATTCCGGAAGTCTGCAAGATTGAAATCCATCTTTTACAGGTGTCCACATTTATCCCGAGATTACTGCATATATCACTATACGACAACTCCTGCGCCGTACGAAGCGCAATCAGCGAAATGAATCTGCGGAACTGCATTTCACTGGATGCATTAATCATTTTCCGAACATCCTTCTCAATATAGGTATCAATATACGCCTTATAGTAAATATTGTGTTTCGATGCACCGGTGCAGACATCCGGCATTCCGCCTTGGAAAATGTCAGCAAATACATCTTTACCCGATTTATAAAAGTCTTTTTGATTCTGTTGTTTTTGCATCAATTGATCAAAATCGACTTCAAACAGCGCTCCGGGTATACTGCGCTTTTCCATCTGGGTGAACCCGGACATATTGATTATCGCTGTTCTTCCGGCAAGCGATTCGGAGATTCCCTCCTGCAATTCAAACTGGTTGGATCCGGTCAGAATAAACATGAGTTTTCGCGGCTCATTCGCTTTCATCCATGCTCTTCTCTGTTCGTCTACAATCTTCTTAATCTCGCTTAACAATCCGACTGCTTTTTGGACTTCATCAATTATAAGAGGCCACGGATGTGACTCAAGGAATGAGCGCGGATTGGTCAACGCAAGATTCAACTCCTCTGCATCGTCAAGTGTAACAAAGTCAAAGCGATCACCGAAAAGATAATCAATTGTTGTCGTCTTCCCAACCTGTCTGCTCCCGTATAACGTGATTACCTGAAATGATTCAGCCGCCTCAAGAAGCACTTTTTCTATGTCTCTGTGAATATACATATTCGCATCCTCCTACGGTCGAATCATAACACAAAAATGCGATTAAATCAATAGCTGAGTACCGATTTAATCGCACTTTTACATTCTCTATTTTGGATTATCTTACTTCACTTCAAAGGAATTTTTCGTGTTTACTTTATCACAATCCGTCCTTCGCCGTACGGGTCCGCGTAGGCTTCGCCGATCACGCCGCCGAGGGATTCCGTAATGTAATCGATCAGCACCTGGTTGTCGAGCTTCACGCGGTCCTGCAGAAGCTTTGCGCCCCCAAACATCGTGAAGCCGTCGCCGCGCTCAAGAAGCATGTAGTTATGTCCCGCAAGGGTGTACATCTTCGCCGGGTCGATCGGCTGTCCGTTCACGAGAACGTTCTGCACGCGGCGCTCGCCTTTGACCTCGACGAACATGTCATTTGCATCGGCTACGCACGGCGAATCGATGTCACTTCGGATTTCATAGGTCAGCCCGGATACCTGCGGGAACCCTCCGCACTCGCCGGGTACCGACCGCGCGCCCCACTCAAGCGCGTCGAGAATCGTCTGGCCGGATACTTCGATCACGCAGAGCGAATTGCCGAAGGGATGCACGCTCAGAATGTTCTGTAACGTAATGTCTCCAGCGGGAATGCTGACGCGGATTCCGCCGCCGTTTACGATGGCGATGTCCGCTCCCGCCTGCACGCGGTAGGCATCCGCGCAAAGGTCGCCGAGGTTCGTCTCCGCGCGCCGTACCATGCGGATCGGTTTGCCGTTCGCATCGACCTCGGTCGGGTCGTTAATCGTCAGTTCTACGGAAGAGGTCGCAACCGTCTCCGCAAGTTTTTCGTTGAGCACGCCGCTCGCATCCGCAACGGCCTTCGACATTTCGTTCTCAATTCCGAGAAGCTCCGGTGCCGAAACGGAATTATCCCAGGTATAAAGACCGGTCGAAATTGCGCCATCGGCCTTAATTTGGCACCAGCCGACAGCCGAAAGCTTCGTTCCGCATGCGGCGCGGAGCACTTCCTGTCCGTCCTTATTCTTCATCTTGATCTGATCGGTGTCATGGCTGTGTCCGTCAAGAAACACATCGATTCCCGTCGTATTGGCGATGACCTCGGCATAGGTCCAGGGCGCGCATTCCGCCTCGTTGCCCATGTGTCCCATCACGACGACGTAATCCGCACCGGCCGCCCGCGCGTCGTCTACGGCCTGCTGTACGGCGTTGTAGACGCCCTCTCCGGTTGTATCCTGGCAGAAGCCGTACACGTACTCGCCGTTCTCATCCATAAAGCAGGAAGGCGTCGAAGTGGTCAGTGTCTTCGGTGTCGTTACGCCGACAAATGCCACCTTCTTCCCCGCAAGTTCCCTTATGACGTAAGGTTCGAAAACCTTCTCTCCCTTGTAGTTGAAGTTACAGCTGATGTAATCGAAGTTCGCGCGCTCCGCAAGCGCCAGAAACTGTTTCATGCCGTAATCGAACTCATGGTTCCCGGGGATTGCGACGCTGTAACCCATTTTGTTCATCAGATCGGTAAGCGCTTCGCCGCGGGTCATGGTTCCGAGAGGCTCTCCCTGAATGTTGTCGCCGTCATCCACAAGAATCACGTCATTGCCCTGTGAAAGAAGGGTTTCGCGAATCTCATAAAGCCCGGCATAACCGAAGCCCTGGTCAACGCCGCAGTGCACGTCGCTCGTATAAAGAATCACAATGTCGCCGTTTTTAGGCGCCGGTGTGGGCTCCTCCGTAGGAACGGGCGTAAGCGCTTTCGTCACGGTCGGCGTCACATTTGCCGCGGTAGGCGTAGGGGTAACCGTCGGGGTTGCTTCGTCCTTGGTGCCCTTTCTTGTGCAGGCGGTGAATCCGAACAGAAGGATAAGAACCGTCACGGCAAGTAACATTTTCCGAATGTGTTTCATGGTAATCCTCTTTCTCCCTGTTTCTTACGGCCGCGCGCCGGAGAAGCACACGGCTCCATAAAACCGCCCGCCGTCGTCGGCTCTCGCCGAAGACAGCGGGTGGAGTTAATTCACTTACATTTTCCGATCGGATTAAGGCTTGTAAACCTGTGTCGCCTCGAACAGAGGGTCGCCCATCCAGTCGTCGGCATCCTCAACGGATACGGTGTACTCAATCTCCTCGACCTTGGTGATTCCGTTGTCCGAAAGATGCGATTCGGAGAAGCTGATTTCGCTGTATGCCTTCATGCCGGGAGCCAGGTTCACGGCCCAGTACGGATCGATCACGAAGCCGTTCACGGTAACGTCATCGAGGCCGAAGCGGAGTCTCTTATCCGAATTATTCTCAAGGTATACATTCACCGTATAGCCCCAGAAATCATCCATCTCGGCATCGAGAATGATGAATTTGCCGAGTGCGTCGTCCACTACAACGAATTCGGTCGCCGTCGTTCTTCTTTCCGGAATAACAACCTGATCGGCGGAAAGGCCGGTCGGATAGATGCTGAAGGTTTTGTATACAAGATACTCATCCATCCAGCTGTCCGAATCGTAAGCGCGAAGGGTAAACTTAATCTCATCGGGAGCCTTGATGCCCATATCCTCAAACCGGTCGGTATTGAAGTAGATGGTTGCATTGGTCTTCTTACCTGCAGGCACATCCGTACTCCAGTAAGGATCACACAGGTATCCGTTCACGGTAACATCGTCGATGGAGAAGCGCACCTTCGTCTCCTCGGTCTTGTTCTCGCAGAGAACCTTAAGCGCAAAGCCCCAGAACTCATCGTCCTCGGCATTTACAACGGTAAATGTGACGTTCTCATCGTCATAGATAACCTGGTTGTCGATGGCATAAGCGGACGCTTTGTTGTCGTTTCCGTCATCGTCTTTATCCTTATCGTTATCCTTGTCGTTATCCTTGTCGGTATCTTTATCGTTGTCTTTGTCAGAGTCCTTTTCCTTGCCGCTGTCTTCGTCTTTGTCCTTCTTGTCGCTGTCCATATCGGACTTCTTGTCGGAATCCTTCTTGCTTTCCGAAGAACTTTCCTTGTCGGATTTCTTCTTGCTGCTTCCGCCGTCATCGCTGTCACCGCCGCAGCCGGCACAAAGTGCCACGCAGAGACAGATTACAAGGATGAGGCCGAAAATACTGCGAATTCTTTTCTTCATTGCTGTTAAGTCTCCTTTCTTAGTTGACTTGGTTACATAAAACAGAATATCACGACAGGGCGCTCCGCGTCAATGCGCTTCTTTCAGCGCGTGTTTCCCTTCATGCGGTAGCCGATTCCCCAGACCGTTTCGATGTACTCCTCTTCGCTTGCCTGCTTCAGTTTCTTTCGAAGGTTACTGATATGCATATCGAGCGTCTTCGTCTCGCCGATGTACGGCTCCTGCCAGGCATATTCGAAGATTGCGTCTTTCGAGAAGACATGTGTCGGATTTTGCGCAAGTAATTCGAGGATGCGGAACTCCTGCCTCGTGAGCTTCGGGACTTCCTTTCCCTCCGCCGTCACGGTATGCTGGCCGGGGTCGATCACAAGGGAATGGATGCGGATGGTTTTCGCCTCCGGTACCGTGCCCGTCCGCTTTCTGAGCTGTACGCGGATGCGCGCCACAACTTCCTTGATCTCAAAGGGCTTCGTTACGTAGTCGTCCGCGCCGATACTCAGCACGTCCACCTTGGAATCGAGGTCGTCCTTCGCGCTCAGAACGATTACCGGAATCCGGTCGCCCTCGCGGAGCTTCCCTAAAAGTTCCTCGCCGCTGATTCCCGGAAGATTCAGATCAAGAAGGATCAGGTCGTAGGCCTCCATCTTCAGAAGAAGCATAGCTTCCGTTCCGGAAAATGCCTGGCCGCACGCAAAGCCCTCCCTGGTAAGCGCTTCCTTAAGCATCGTATTGATCGTATTGTCATCGTCGACAATCAGAATTCGCTCCATGAATATCCCCTTCTCATGCAGTCGTGCCGAGAAGAATCTTCTCCGCCTTCTGCTCAGTATTTCGGTATTCCCCTTCGATTCTTGCCTCGTACTCCCGAAGCTTCGCGCTCACCGAAAGCAGCCGGTTTCCGAGCTGCTTGGTTCCGCTGTACATCAGCTGAATCGCATGCTTCAGCCGTGTCGGCGAGAAGGCCTGAGACCATCTTTTCGAAGACTCTTTATAAGTATCGGTGTAGCCCTTTTTAATAAGGCTTACGGACTCCCTGAGTTTGTCCGCATCCACCATGGCGATCACGTCGGGGCTGAGGCCTTTGACGGCTCCGGTCATCTTCGTAAGGTACTGCTTTACAAATCCGAGAAATGTATCGATGCTGTTGAGCCAGGTATGGAATTCCAGACCCCTTGCGCTGACTGCTGCCATATTGATAAGAACCTCGTCGAGCTTCGTCACCATGTTGACCATCTCACTGCTTCCGTTAATGGCTTTCTGAATCTGCGCGCGCTCCTTCTGCAGCGCGGTAAGCTTATCGTTCACTGCGGCAATCTTCTTTCCGGTGAGACTTCCCTGGCCGGATACTTCCTTAATCGCCGCATATAACATATCCCGGTACTGCTCTTCCGCTTTCTCAAGCGATTTAATCTCTTCTTCGATCTTCGTAAGATCACCCTGAAGCTGCTCATACTCCTGCCCGGCCTGCGCATAGGCGGCTTCCGCTTCGTCGGCTTCCCGAAGTTCCTTAACGAATTCCTTCCGGTGCAGTTTCGAATACAGGGAAGAGCTCCTCATCTTCTTAGAAAGCTCCTCCCGTTCCGTCACTTCCTTTCGAAGCTGCTCGGCAAGAAACGGCTCCTTGGCAGACAGCGCCTGAAGACATTCCTCAAGCGGGATAATCTTCGCGTTCAGTTCCGCTAGTCTCTGTACCCTCTGTTTCGCGGCAATCAATGCCGATTTGTCATATGCCATCTTTCTTCTCCCCGCCGCAGGCGCCGCTTCATTGCTCTTATTATATAGCATTTTCCGCGCTTCGTAAATCCCGTAAAATTCCTGTTGACAAATCGGGTTTTATCGTGTATATTAATCCTTGCGTCACGGATGACGCGGTATATATTGCACGAGTGGCTCAGTGGTGGAGTATCGCCTTGCCAAGGCGAGGGTCGCGNNGCGGGTTCGAATCCCGTCTCGTGCTCTTAAAAACTCCTGAGATTGTCTCAGGAGTTTTTTTCGTTCAGTATGCCCGTGGTGCGGATATCCCGTGGCGTTTCTATGCGAAAGGATTTCCTGTGGCATTTGCCGAAACAAAAAGAGGGAGCGCTGTCCTTCTCCCCGTGGACCGCGCTCCCTCTCTTCAGGTGAATCTTTTGTTTTGTACTTCTCCCACACAAGCTGTCGAAATGGATTAGGTGATTTCAGTTCTTTCAACGACTCTGGTTGTATTATACAAGTACATTATTACAGAATTGGTCTCCTATTCTTTACGATACGATTACACTTTATTACGAAAATATTACAAAAAGAAATCGAACAAATTGAGTTTTTGTTGCCTTTTAGCCACTAGATGGTGTATAATCAGTGTATCAACATATAAGGAGGCTGTCTGTATGGACATTATCATTCAGATTATCATTTATGCCGTATGCGGCGCTGTTGCGGCAGCTATTATGAAAAGCAAGGGCGGACTTCTCCGCAACATCATCATGGGATTTATCGGATCTTTCGTAGGCGGTTTCCTTGCAGGCCTGCTTCCCATCGCTCCCACGGGCGGCTACATTGTTTCCGGTATCATTTCCGTTGCCGGCGCCTGCCTTGTCATCTGGATTGGAAAGAAGTTCTTCTGATTGTCCTGAATAATTTAAGCTGAAAAACGGGTTTCCTTTCGGAAGCCCGTTTTTTGCGTCATGCCTTTGTGTTACAGGATGGATGCTGATTCTCCCTGAGACTTGTATTCTGTCATGTCTTGCCGGAGACTTGCTTTCTGCCGGTTTAAATTGTGTCAGAAGTCATTCCGGACTTCGCCGGGGGCTTGATTTTCCAAAAGGTACAGACTAATCGCTCATTTTTGCAATTTAGTCCGTACCATCTTATGCTTTCCGAACTACAGCGGAGGCTTGATTTGGTCAAGTCCTTTTTTGTGTGTAAA
>DBWJ01000034.1:0-9515 GCA_002308955.1 Lachnoclostridium sp. UBA1241
TACCAGGGACACGTGGGCCGCATCGCGGACCGCCTGCTTGCCGACGGTAAGATGAAAGAGATGATCATCGTTATGGGGAACGGCATGACACAGACCGACGAGCAGCCCGGCGGCTTCCCGCGTTTCACATTTATCGATGTGCTTCTGAAGGACTTCATCCCTTATGTGGAATCCCATTATAACGTATATACCGACAAATGGCATCGCGCGATGGCGGGTCTTTCGATGGGCAGCATGCAGACGAGCATCACGACGCTGACGAATCCCGATCTGTTCGGCTATGCAGGCCTCTTCAGCGGATTCCTTCGCATGCCGTTCGGAGCTCCCGGACAGGAGATTCCGCAGCCGCATCTTGAGATCCTGAAGGATCCCGATAAGTTCAATAAGGAATTCAAGGTGTTCTACCGCGCGATGGGTACCGAAGACCAGTACTTCAACGCATTTGACGGCGACGACAAGTTCCTTGAGGGCAAAGGCCTCAACATGATCCGTGAGACTTATCCGGGCGGACATGACTGGACGGTTTGGAGACGCTGCATCCACAGCTTCCTGCCGAAGATTTTTCAGGACTGATTTAACGTGATTTGACGGAGTGCCGCCCTGCCCGGGCGGCACTCTTACAAACGGATAAATGATGAAATGACAGACAATTCGGGGGATGAAATGATTATGAAGAAGCTGATTGCTGTTTTGCTGCTTGCGGTCCTTGCGGCAGGGATAATCGGAAACTGTACGAAAGCAAATCAAAATCCGGAAACGGAAGTTGTAAAGAAGAGTATTGTAATTGATTTGAGTAACGGCTATTGTGTTGTTCCCAGCAATGTGGAGGACTATTTAAAGGAGGCCGGTGTTGCATTTTCCGTGTCGGAAACGAGTGGCAGTGCGATGTTTGATATCGATGGGGACGGAGTATATGACATGAGTATCACGCCGTGGAGTCCCTTCCGTTATCCATCAGGGCTTAAGGCGGTTGCTACACCTTGTCCCGGGGAAAGCGGCGGCAAGACACTTACGGTGAAACCGAGAGGGACAACCTGGATGACCAATGACGGGTATCAGGTTATAGACGTTACGGAAATAACGATAACAACCGGGGAAAAGCGGACAATTAATGAAGAGTATTCCGTTTCGGTTACAGGCGGATATGCCATCCGCTATGTTTCGGGAGAAGATCAGTGGATTCCGGAAAAGGTTACGAAAGCAGCTCCCGGTGAAAGAGTGTATCTCATCACTGAGGCTCCGTCGGGGCAGTATTTGAAGAAGTGGAACTCGAATATCATCCGCTTTTTGGAGGAATTTCCGGGGGAAACCAAGATTACATCATATTGGTTTGTTATGCCGGCAGCGGATGTTTCTTTCACCGCCGATTACGGAACGCAGGTACCGGCAACTTTGGAACCGGGTGATGATATATACTATGGGGGAGACGTATCAACTCCGGGTTCATGCTTTATGCAGTCAATTCTGAATGCCGAATGGTATGACGATATGGGATTATATGATCTGGACGGAGATGGGACGGATGATATCAATGTGTCTTCGCTGTGGTCCGGATATACGATTCATCCATGCCCGCTGGGAAGTGTAAGCACCTATACGGCAGAGGGAGCAAACGATGGCCCTTATTGGCCGGTGACAGCGGAAATCAACAGCGGCCGGTATGAAATCACCTCGGACTACATTTTAACCATGAGCATTTCACCGAAGAATACCGCGCTTTTAATGAAATCAATTGAGGAGTGGAAGGTTGCAGGGAAATCCGGGGTATACGACCTGGATAAGGACGGAAGCGATGATTTCTGCATAAACGGGTATGTATTTCTACCGACTTGCAGTTTCATAGGAAGTTCAGTGACAATTCCAGCTTCAACGGAAGGAATTCATCATGAAATCCGCTTCGTTTGTGATGAGCCTTCAAAGCGGCATCATTCCGTAACTGTGATTACGGAGAATGAAGGGAACATTCGGCTGAGTTATTCAGGTGATTTGGAATACGGGGAAGCATATGGCTCCGGGTCTTTTTGGGAAGAAAACCGGACAGTGTTTTTGATTCCTGAGGAAGGATATAGGATAAAATCCGTTAAATCCGATGAAGTAAAAATCGAAAAGGATAGTCGGAATTATTATTTCTTTATGCCATCAAGAGATGTCACGCTGCGCGTACAATTCTACTCGGAGGAGCCGGACGAACCGACCTTGACGCCGACTGTAACGCCGACTTTGACGCCGACTCCGACTGCGGAACCGAAATCCAATGTTACAGCAACACCGGATATTACCGAAACACCGACTGTCGCCCCGACCGTGAGGGAGGAGAGGGGGAGAGACTCTCTCGAAAAGAAGAATTCCGACAGCATGATATGGTTGTGGTTTTGCATCGGGATTGAATTGCTTGTTGCAACTGTCGCAGGAATCATTATGATTGCGAAAAGAAAAAAGAATACCGATTAGGATCATATCAATTGCCGTATGACTTTATGGTCATACGGCAATTTTTTTGTCTTGCAATCCAACCAAAGGTAGAAAATCGGCATTTTGTATCTTTTGAATTTAACTTATATTTGCATTTCGCATTGTACACAACCGATAATTGTGATATGATACAGTCAAATCAACCGAGAGGTGATTTCGTGAAAACAGTATCAAAAATCAGTTAAGATTCGGGATAAAGTCTATCAAGTTACGATGCAATCGGAAAGGAGAACAAAACAATGTCATTTGCCACTACGTTACAGACATTAAGAAAAGAAGCGGGACTTACCCAGGAGCAGCTCGCGTCGAAGTTCGGCGTCAGCGCACAGGCGGTGTCCAAATGGGAGAACGGAAGCTTCCCGGAAGGGGACCTGATCCCGAAGATTGCCGACCAGTTCGGCGTGTCCATTGATTATCTGTATGGAAGAGATGAGAAGAAAGCTAGTCTGGAGCAGCAGGTTGTGCGGGGGTTAAATGCCATCTGGAAGGAGGAGAAAGACCATAAGGAAGCTACGAAGAAGTTTATGGAAAAGCTTCACCGGATTCTTTGGGCATTTCAGATTGCCGGCTGGTCGGAGAATCCCGACTATTTCGAACGTTCGCGCGTGCCCGACGAAAACGGAGAGTTAGACAGTGCGTTATTAAACGAGTTCGGTTACAGCTTTATGCGGCTTAATAAGAATCATGAATGGTATCTCTTTTTAAAACAACCGGAAGGCGAGGAAGGCTTTTTGAAATGGTTCGACGGAGCCGGCAAGATTGTTCCGATGATCAAGCTCCTTTCGGACCCGCAAAGCGTACGCGTACTTTTATACATGTACACGCTCAACAATCATGAGTTTGCCGGAGCGGAGACGGTTTCTAAGGAAACCGGAATTCCGAAAGAAAAGGCCGAGGAAACGCTTAGGAAGCTGACTTCGGAAATCGGAGTGTGCAACCATCCTTTGTACCGCATCAGTATCGTGAAAGGCAACGGAAAGGAAGAGGCCGTATACGGAATCGATAAGACGCTGAGCGGGCTCCTGCTCGGAGTACTGGCACTTTTAGACACGTATTGTAATGCGGCTGATTCCTACAGTATGCATATGAACAACCGGGGAGAAAGCTGGATTCCCCGGTTGCCGGATTAAGAAATCATTAAGAAATCAGGGAGAAATCATGAAGAAACGTAAGAAAGAGAATGAGGAACCGAAGAACCGCTACCATAAAGAGCATGGTCTCTGGTCTAATGTGAAATATATATTTTCCAACATGGCGCGCATGGAGAGGAGACTGCCGTGGCTGATTCTTCTCGCTGCGGTTTCCACGGTGGCCATGCGGTATCTGTGGAACTTCATCGCGAAGTTTGTGCTGGATATGGTGACGAGGGAAGCGCCGGTCGAAGATTTGATCCGAATGATGGTATTTGTCTTCGTGACGCAGTGCGCCTCGACGATTCTCAAATCCTACACCGACAGCCAGATCTGGTGGCGCTACATCGCGGCCCGCCTTAAGATGATGGTCGAGAAGAACTACAAGGTTATGACGATGAAGTTCGAATACCTTGAGGACACCGACGTCATGGACTGCTACCAGAAGGCCGGAAACGCCGTCGGAAACAACAGCGAAGGAGTCGAGGGCATGATGCATCAGATTGAGTATTCCGTGACGACGCTGTTCGTCGTTATATTCGGCCTCGCCATCATGGGCACGATGAACGTATGGATCATGCTCGGCATGATTGTGCTCGCATTTGCCAATTTCTTCATCAAAAACCGGACGAACCGCTACACGAAGAAGACCATCTGGGACCCGCTCGCGACCTGGTGGCGCAAGCAGAGCTACATGGAGCATGTGACAACCGACTTCAGAAGCGCGAAGGACATCCGCGCCTTCGGTCTTAAGGACCGGCTTGTAAAGAAGATGCGGGAGCTCAATCAGACGCGAATCGAAGCCGAACGTAAGAACCAGCTCCTTTGGTGGTACACCGGTCAGGCCGGCAACGTGCTTTGGTTTTTAAGCCAGTGCGCACTTTACGCATGGCTTGTGTACGCGGTCATCAAAAAGGGCATGACCATCGGTAACTTCACGTTGTATCTCGGTTCGGCCGGAACGTTTTTCTCGCAGATCATTTCGCTTTTTGACGGCATGGTCGCGATGCTTGCGAGAAGCCGTGAAGTAGACGACTGGAGAAGCTTTCTCGAGATTGACGACGGAGCGGAAGAGGGACTCAAAGAGGTTCCGAAATACGACCGTTACGAGTTTACGTTTGAGAATGTCAGCTTCCGTTATCCGAAGGCCGAGAAGTACGCGCTTAAGAACATGAACATCACGCTTAAGGCAGGTGAGCGGCTCGCTGTCGTCGGATTAAACGGTGCCGGCAAATCGACCTTCATCAAGCTTTTGTTAAGGCTTTACGAGCCGACCGAAGGCCGTATCCTCTTAAACGGCGTCGATATCCGCACATACAAGCGGAGCGAGTACTATAAGGTTTTCTCGCCGGTATTCCAGGACGTGAACATCTTCGCGTATCCGTTTGCGGAAAATGTGTCGATGGACACGAAGGAAGCAACGGACCGCGCAAGAGCGGAGAAGAGTCTTCGCGACGCCGGGCTTTCGGAGAAGCTTGACAGCCTTCCGAAGGGGATTGATACCGAACTGTTAAAGATTATCTTCGACGACGGTATCGACCTCTCGGGCGGCGAAAAGCAGAAGCTCGCGCTTGCAAGAGCGCTTTATAAGGACGCGCCGGTTGTCGTGCTCGACGAGCCGACCGCAGCGCTCGACGCGCTTGCCGAAGCTAAGCTTTATCAGGATTTCGACAAACTGATCGGCGGAAAGACCGCCGTCTATATCAGCCACCGGTTAAGCTCGACCGGCTTCTGCGACGCGGTCGCAATGTTTAAGGACGGCGAGATGGTCGAATACGGAACGCACGAAAGCCTGCTTGCGGCAGACGGCGCTTATGCCGAAATGTTCCGTGTTCAGGCGCAGTACTATGTGGAAGGAGGAGAAGAAGATGGCGAAGAAAGTAAAGAAGCGTAAGAAAAGTGAACTCGAGCAGGCGCTCGGGAGCGAACAGAGCGCAACCGCCAGGGGAGTCACGAAGAAAACGTTAAAATATATGATCGCATTTGCCTTTCGGGAGAAGCCCTCACTGTTCCTGTTCTATGGGATCCGTTTCCTCGGAGATGTTCTCGGGCAGTTAAAGGTGTTGCTCCTGCCGAAGCTCCTCGTGGACGAGCTGATGGCCGTCATCGGCGGCGCAGATGCGGACGCACATATCCGTAACATCGTGCTTTATGCAGGTATTACGGTTACCGCGGAGCTACTCTCATCCGTTCTCATCAATATCGCAGACTCCACGCGGAATGTTTATTCCCAGGTGTTCGACGCGCGGCTGTCGGAAATGCTTTCCGAAAAATCGATGGGCATGGATTTTTCGTATACCGAGGACCCGAAGGTGCTTGATAAACAGAATCAGGCCAAGGAAGGAATCAGCTGGTACAGCGGCGGCGTGGTCTCGATTCTTGACCGGTTATACTATGTGGTTTATAACCTGTTACTCATGGCCGCATCGGTTACGGTAATCGCTCTGTATTGCCCGTTACTTCTGCCGATTCAGATTGTTTTGATGGGCGCGGTATGCTACTTCAATTACCGAAACCAGCTTATCAACACCGAGTTCTTCCTGAAACTCGCGAAATCAAACCGAATCTTCAGTTATGTTCTTTACGAGCTCGCCGAATTCTGCTACGGCAAGGATATCCGCCTTTACGACAGCTCCGAGATGATGTGCGAAAAGGGCCGCTTTCTTGGCATGGAGCAAGTGAATCTGTGGGGAGAGCAGGCAAGAAGACAGCTTAAGAACACCGTCGGAAGCAACATCGCGAACGCACTCCGTGACGGCGTCAGCTACTTCTATATGGGCCTTCGGGTGCTCCGTAAGAAGATTACGGTCGGCGAATTCACGCTCTCTGTTTCGGCCGCGTCAAGCCTTTACCAGAGTCTTATGGGAATCGGCAGCAACATCCAGCAGGTTTCCGAAAAATGTAACTACGCTTACAAGTTCCTCGAATTCCTCGACTATCCGGATACGGCCGTTAAGGGCGACAAACCGGTCGGAATCGGTGAGCATACGATCGAATTCCGCGACGTGAGCTTCAAGTATCCGCGTGCGGAGGAGTTTACGCTTAAGCATGTGAACATCACCATCCGTCCGAACGAGCATCTTTCGGTTGTCGGGCTGAACGGCGCCGGTAAGACAACATTCATCAAGCTTTTGTGCAGGTTATATGACGTGACCGAGGGAGCTATCTATGTGGACGGCGTTGACATCCGCGAATACTCCGAAGAAGAGTACCGAAAGCTGTTTTCGGTGGTGTTCCAGGACTTCAGCATCTTCGCATTTTCCTTAAGGGAGAATATCGAGATGGGTAATGTCGACTATGCTGCAGGCGATCCCGAAAAGCGTGACGAAAAGGTAAGGGAGACGCTTGAACTGTCCGGACTTTCGGAGGATGTATCGAAGCTTCCGAATGGGCTTGATACGACGTTATATAAGAGCTTCGACGAGAAGGGAACCGAGCTCTCCGGCGGACAGCGGCAGAAGACGGCCATCAGCCGTGCACTGTACCGGAACGCGCCGGTTGTCATCCTCGACGAGCCTACGGCGGCGCTTGACCCGATGGCGGAGTATGACATCTACCGCAAATTCGACACCCTTGTCGGAAACAAATCGGCAATCTACATTTCGCACCGATTAAGCAGCTGTAAATTCTGTGACCGCATCGCCGTCTTCTCAGACGGAACGATTAAGGAATACGGCACGCATGACGAGCTCGTTGCGATTCCTGACGGCATCTATGCCGAGATGTTCCACGCGCAGGCACAGTATTATGTGGCGTAGGTTTTCCCTTCCGGCGGAAAATGATACGGTTAAGCCGGTTTTTTAATGAAACTTTAATCTTTCCGAAAAGACTCTTTCATCCGCGCATGGTATTCTATGATTGTCCGAAGGGACAATAAAACATCCAAAAGGAGTACAGAATACCATGCGTAAACTTTATAAATCCAGATATGACAGAAAGATCTGCGGCGTTTGCGGAGGCATCGCCGAGTACCTCGGAGTCGATTCTACTCTGGTTCGGATTATTACCGTGCTGCTCGTGGCATTTGCCGGAATGAGCATTTGGATTTATGTGATTGCGGCCCTTCTGATGACCGCAGAGCCGGTATACTACGAGTAAACGGAGAAAACCTTCCCAAAAACCCTGATAGATAAGAGAAGCACCCGCAATATTGCGAGTGCTTCTTTATCTTACGTTGTAAATTCATTGGATGGGCGGCGTATCCATCATATCAGGTTCCCGTATGGGAGTGCAGGGTGCCTTTCCTGCTTGTCAATTGGTTTACAACAATAAGTTATCATGGTTTCATAGTTGCGATTCAACCATTTCTGCGTTATAATCGGGAGTGGTTAGGAGGCGCGTTATGAATCTTAAGGAACTGCCAATCGGAAAGACCGCGACGGTCGTAAATGTCGGGGGCGAGGGAGCCCTCAGACAGCATCTTCTTGATATGGGACTGATACCGACCGTGGAGGTCACGATGGTGCAGCATGCGCCCATGGGAGACCCGGTTGAGATCCGTATCTACGGGTATGAGCTGACTCTCCGGCTTGCGGATGCGGAGCGGATTGAGATCAAGGATGTGAGAGACGCTTCAAAGAAGGTTGCGGTGAACGAACGGAAACGTCCGGTCGAGCACCCCGGTCTCGGTGAAGGCGGAAAGTATCACCGGGAGGGCGAGACAACGGCACTTCCCGAATCGACTTTACTGACCTTTGCGCTTGCCGGTAACCAGAACTGCGGAAAGACAACGCTTTTTAACCAGTTGACCGGCGCCAACCAGCATGTCGGGAATTTTCCGGGCGTGACGGTGGATCGAAAGGACGGACACATCCGCGGCAACGACAAGACGCTTGTGACGGACCTGCCGGGCATTTATTCGATGTCCCCGTATTCGAGCGAGGAGCTCGTGACGAGACAGTTTATTCTTGACGAAAAGCCGAAAGGCATTATCAATATTGTGGATACCACCAATCTCGAGCGGAACCTGTATCTGACGATGCAGCTGATGGAGCTCGAGGTGCCCATGGTGCTTGCCCTCAACATGATGGATGAGGTCCGGGAGAACGGCGGGTCGGTCCTTGTAAATGAGATGGAGCGCCGGCTCGGCATTCCGGTCGTTCCGATTTCCGCCGCGAAGAACGAAGGTATTGACGAACTTGTGGATCATGCGCTTCATGTGGCGCGTTATCAGGAGAAGCCGGCGGGCTTTGAGGAGATTGACTTCTGCGATGCCGAGGAGGCGGGCGGCGCGGTGCACAGGTGTCTGCACAGCATCAGCCACCTGATCGAAGACCATGCGAAGGAAGCGGGGATTCCCGTGCGGTTCGCCGCATCCAAGCTTGCCGAAGGTGACGAGATCATTTTGAAGGCTCTGAAACTCGATGCCAACGAGCAGGAGACCCTGGAGCATATTATTACCCAGATGGAGACGGAGCGCGGGCTGGACCGCTCGGCGGCGATCGCGGACATGCGGTTCCGTTTCATCAACAAGGTCTGCGCGGAAGCGTTGATCCGTCCAGCGGAGAGTAAGGGGCATCTTCGGAGCCGTAAGATTGACCGGGTACTTACCGGACGTTTCACGGCGATTCCGCTGTTTGTCCTGATCATGGGGCTTGTGTTCTGGCTTTCCTTTAACGTTATCGGCGCGTTTTTCCAGAATCTTTTAGAGATGGGAATCGAAGCGCTCGGAAAGCTGACGGAGCGGGGACTCGACGCATGGCAGGTGACCCCCGCCGTACGAAATCTGATCATCAACGGCATCTTCGCCGGTGTCGGCAGCGTTCTTTCATTTCTGCCGATCATCGTTACGCTGTTCTTCTTCCTTTCAATGCTTGAAGACAGCGGATATATGGCGCGTGTCGCTTTCTTCATGGATAAGCTGCTCCGTAAGATCGGACTCTCGGGTCGAAGCATCGTGCCGATGCTGATCGG
>DBWJ01000034.1:9624-20384 GCA_002308955.1 Lachnoclostridium sp. UBA1241
GCGTTCTTCCCGAAGCACGCGGCGCTTGTGACCATCGGGCTTTATGTGCTCGGCATATTCGTCGGAATTCTTGCGGCTGCCGTATTAAGGCTCACCGTATTCCGCGGTGAGGCGGTTCCGTTCGTTATGGAGCTTCCGAATTACCGCATGCCGAGCGCGAAGAACGTGGCACAGCTCCTTTGGGAGAAGGCAAAGGATTTCCTCACAAGAGCATTCACGGTAATCTTCGTTGCAACAATCGTTGTCTGGATCCTTCAAAATTTCGATTATCGGCTGAATTATATCGGCGAAGCGGATTCCAAGAAAGGTCTTCTTGCGCTGCTTGCAGGCCTGGTTGCGCCAATATTCAAACCGCTCGGCTTCGGAAACTGGCAGTGCTCGACGGCCTTGATCTCCGGCTTCCTCGCGAAGGAGAGCGTGGTTTCGACGTTACAGATCCTGTTCGGTGACACCGTAACGGCGGTAATCTCGCCGGTTGCCGCAGCATCGCTTCTCGTGTTCTGCCTGCTGTATACGCCCTGCGTTGCGGCGGTTGCATCCGTAAGAAGAGAACTCGGAAGACGCTGGGCCGCGGTGATGATCGTGTCGCAGTGCGCGATCGCGTGGGTTGTGGCATTTGTGGTACATTCCATCGGATTATTATTGTAAAGAA
This sequence comes from Lachnoclostridium sp. UBA1241, assembly GCA_002308955.1. GTDB lineage: Bacteria > Bacillota > Clostridia > Lachnospirales > Lachnospiraceae > ISDg. The sequence continues at coordinate 10,277 of DBWJ01000034.1, forward strand.
TCGCCGGCTGCGGGGAGACCCGGCCGGCGTTTTCATAAGCGGATTGTATATTTGAGATGCTTTCGAAGAAAACCGTTTCAGGAGAAAACTATGGAGATGAAAGTAATTGCCAGAATCGAGAACCGCTTCACCGGCAAATTCGGAATCCCGCGCCAGAGCGGGCTTGCGGATACGGAGGAGGCGCGCATCGTGTTTCTTCCCGAGTTCCGGAATCCGGACGCGCTCCGGGGAATCGAGGGATATTCGCACCTTTGGATTTTGTGGGATTTTTCGGAGGCGGAGCGGAAGGAGGCGTGGAGCCCGACGGTGCGGCCGCCGCGGCTCGGAGGCAATACGAGAATGGGCGTGTTCGCAACGAGAAGTCCGTACCGTCCGAATCCCATCGGGCTTTCGTCGGTACGGCTCGTGCGGGTCGAAACAGACACCCCGGAGGGATCTGTTTTAGTGGTTTCCGGGGCGGATTTAATGAACGGAACGCCGATTTACGATATTAAACCATACCTGCCGTATACGGACTGTCACACGGACGCGACGTCCGGCTTTGCGGGAGAGTACGTAGACTACAGACTGGCTGTGGATTTGCCGGCCGATATAAAAGCCGAAGCCCTCGCGCTCGGAATGGACGAAGGGATGCTTCAGGATCTTCAAAACGTGCTGTCCCTTGATCCGAGACCTGCGTATCAGAATGATCCGGACAGGCGCTACGGCATGTCCTACGGAGATTATGAGGTTTCCTTCTTCGTTTCGGACAGCTGCATCCACGTTTCGAACATCCGGCTTCGCTCGTCCTGAACGTGCGTCTGCTCCTCGCGGATGGCGCGGGCTTCGTTCCGGTAGGCGGTGGGCGTGCAGCCGTTCAGTTCCCGGAACTGCCGGTTAAAGTTGCTGAGGTTTTCGAAACCGCAGGAAAATGCGATCTCCGCGACGGTCATATCGGTCGCCTGCAGGAGAATGCAGCTCTGGTGCAGCCGATGTGCGAGCAGGTACGCGACGGGAGAGGTGTGGAACTCCTTTTTAAACAGCGCGCTGAAGCGGCTCACACTCAGGTTGACCTTCGAGGCGAGTTCGTCAATCGTGATCGGGCGCTGATAGTTCTGATAAAGATAATCAAGGGCCGGTTCGAGCCGGCTGTAGCTGCGCTGGGGCTTTGATCCGTGTCCTGCGTGCAGATAAAGCTCCGACCAGATGCCGAACAGGATGCTCCGTAGCATCAGATCCGACTGGTCGTAGGGTATGTATTCGTAAAGCCGGGATTCCCGGACAAGGGAGATGACGTGCTCCTGCCAGTCATTATCGTGCGTCATGTGCTCGGGAAGCCGGATATCGCCGCGCTCCACCGGAGCAAGGTACGTATCGTATAAGGCACCGGTGCGTTCCGGGGCAATAACCTCCGGACGGAATACGAGCGCAAGGAAGCGGCAGGAATTGGATTCCGCCTTGTAGCAGGCGTGAAGCGCATAGGGCGCAATGTAGGCAACCTCACCTTCCTTAAGGTGATAGGTGCGGTCGTCGATTCTTATGTTTACGTCACCGTTCTCCACGAGAAGCAGTTCCGCCTCTTCGTGCCAGTGCAGATAGAGCATCAGCATGGAATCGTCCGATTCCGCGTCGGTCTCATGAACGGCGAAAGGATAGCGCCGGTTTCCGTGTACAACGGTATCTTTGAGTTTCAGGGGGAGTTCCATGGAATTCTCCTTCTTTTTTTTGATGATTATAGTAAGATAGTATCACATTTGAGGAAGAATGCAATAGATTTTTGCCATATTTTAGGAATATAATACACTCATAAATGAAGCAGGTGATTTCATTATTCCCTTCGCGTAATATATTGAGACAGATAGACAGGAAACCTTCGGACCATCCCACCGAAGGTTTTAGTCTGTCTGGGAGAAAAAGCAGAAAGCACGGTGTGGCATCAGCCATCCTCCGTGCTTTCTTTATATTTGAAGGTTGAAGTATAGGGAACTTCCGATCTCACAGGTTTGCGCGCCGGCCCTTACCGGCTTCGCCACGGTCTGCCGCTTCTAGCTCACGCGGCGGTCCATACCGGGATTCTCGTTGGTAAGGTCCTCAACCGACTCGATGCGGCCGTCGAGCACGCGGACCAGTTTCGTGCCGTAGCGGGCAGCCTCCTCGGAGTGGGTAACCTGAACGATCGTCATGCCGAGGCGTTTGTTGATCTCGCGGAAGAGCTCCATGATGCGCATGCCGGTCTTCGAATCCAGGTTTCCGATGGGCTCGTCAAGGAACAGAATCTCCGGATCGAAGACGAGTGCTCTTGCGATTGCCACACGCTGCTGCTGGCCGCCGGAGAGCTCACGGGGTGTCAGCTTTCTCTTATCCGTCATGCCGATGATCTCGAGTACTTCGTCAATCTTCTTCTTGTAAGAGGAGCTCTTCTTGCCGGCGATCATCAGAGGAAGCGCGATGTTGTCCTCAACGTTCAGGTTCGGTACAAGATTGTAGAACTGGAACACGAAGCCGATCTTGTCGCTGCGCATGTCGCAGAGGTCCTTCTCCTTCATGGTAGAAAGGTCGGTTCCGTAGAGGGAAACGCTGCCGCTTGTGGGCTTGTCAAGGCCGCCAAGGAGATAGAGAAGTGTGGATTTGCCGCAGCCGGACGGGCCCATGATGGAGACGAATTCGCCCTTCTCCACATTCAGATTGATGTTCTTTAAGATGTTGGCAGTCTCTCTGCCGTTAACAAACGATTTATTCAGGTCCTTAATGGTAATTGCATTCATGATAGATTCCTCCGTGGATTCTTGATTTATTCGTATTTGAGTTCGTTTACAACACTTAAGTTCTTGGAACGGCGCATGGTCGAAAGCGACGCGATGAAGACGATTCCGACAAATGCGACGAGAAATGCGGGGGTTCCCTTCCAGTCATACAGGATATCGAAGGGGGTACCGATGTAGTAGAGCATTCCGGTTACCAGGCGGTTCGTTAAAAGGGTGAAGGGAACGGCGATGATCACGGCGATCACTACGCAAAGGATGCTTTCCGAAAGAACCAGTCTCTTTCTCTTTGAACCGTTCATTCCGACCGAAGCCATCATGGCAAATTCCTTACGCCGCTGGTTAAAACTGATGACGATGTTGTTGAAGATTCCGATGGCCGAGATCGCGATGGCCAGATAGGAGAAGATCGAAATCAGGTTAACGATCATCGCGTTCTGATCCACATTGTCCTGCATTCTCGTGTCACGGTCACTGTAGGTTGCGCCGTAGCTTGTAAATAAGGACTTGAAGGAAGCTTCGGCAGCGTTTTTGTCACCATTGATCTTAAAGGAGAAGCCCTCAACCTCGCTGTCATGGTAGACATCGACGTAATCGGATCTTCTAAACAGGATGAATTTGCCGGAGTTTAAAAGCTTGCCGTCCGCTATGCAGGCAACGCGCCACTCGTGGGTGATTCCGTTTACGGAAAGCTTCAGCGTGTCACCTTCCTTAAGCTTCATGTCTCTTGCAAGGGACGTCGTTACGAGAATCGTGTCGTCCTCTGCGTTCGAGAAATCCAGGTAGGATTCGCGGTACTTATCCTCCATGAGGTGCATGTACTGATTGTATTTTGCGTAAGGCTCCGGTTCGACTGCCGTCGCGAGAATCTGGGTTCCTTCATGCTCCGCGATGCGGAAGGTCTGCGGGCTTACGGTACTCTGATCCACATAGGGATTCGTCTGCAGTTCCTTGAGGATTCTGTCATAAGAACTCTCGTCGGAACCGGAGGGAAGGATGTTGTCGACTTCAAAGTCGTATTCGAGTTCCTCGTAGGCTTCGATGACAACCTTGGTCATCGTTCGGCCGGTAGAGGAGCAGCTTAAAATTCCGTTCAGCGCGATGATTAATAGTACGATGTTACTGATCAGAAGTCTTGAGGTGCGGATATTGTTGCAGGCAAGCCACATAGTCGTGTTGCCGCGGAATACTTTGCAGAAGAATGTCATCAGGACCTTGATAAGGGCCGGTGCCGCCATGATGATGCCGATGTAGCAGGCCGACGCGGCAACGATGGATAACGGAGAAATCTCGCCGTCAAGAATCAGAGTGATGACAATGGAGGAAGCAAAAAGGAGAAGACCGATTACGGTACGAACCGTATGCTTCTTATGGGTGCTCTCCACGCGGTTCAGGATAACGTCCTTCGTCTCAAACCCGGCGATCCGGCGGACCGGAAGCCATGCCGCGACAACCGAAATCACGACGGCAAATGCTATGCCGAACAGAACATGCAGCCAGTTGATGCGGAAGGGAAGATAGATGCCGTATTCCCGAAGCGGGGAAACGAGGCGGTTTACAAGAAACAGGATTCCTTCGCCGAGGGCGCTTCCGACGATGCCGGCAAGAAGCGCGTAGCAGGCGCTCTCAAGAAGTACGATGAAACGTAACTGACGTTTCGTGGAGCCCTGGCTAAGGAACGTTCCGAAGACCGGAATCCGTTCGCTGATGATCATTTTGAATACGCCGCTTATGATCAGAATGCTTACGATAATGACGATACCGAGCACAAGCCCGACGGAGAGGATAAGGGAGGAGATGTCTCCGAAGAACAGGCTGTTGGTACGGTCGGCTGCCTTAACTTTGGTGTTGATCTCGTTGAAGCGGTCAACCGCGTCCTTGATCTGGTCTGCGGTAGCCGTCTTACCGGACTTTCCGGTTGCGACCTTCGCGTACATAACGTTGTAGGCGTCGGGGGAGCCCGCCTTTTCGTTCATAAAGCGGTAGGAGACGATGACACCGAAGGTTTCCTTGCTGTCGGCGTAGAGAACACCGTCGGTGACGGCGATGGCTTTCACGGTAAATGTGACCGGCTCACCGTAGAGGCTTAATGTAAGTTCGCTTCCGACCGAGAGGTTTCTTTCCTTCGCCGTACGTTCGGAGACGATGCATGCGGCAGTTCCGTCGTCGGCCCACTGTCCGCTCTTCAGTACCCCGCTGAAGGACTTCTGTCCGTGCAGCGTTACGTAATATAATTTGTCGTCCTTACTGATAACCCCGGTTCCGGTGATTTCGCCCTGCAGATCCGTAAGGCCCTCTGCATCGAAATCGTTTTCCGTGAACCAGGCGCCCTCAACCGAGCTGAGGGCCACTTCGCGTCCTTCCGTCGCCCGTCTTGTGGGCTCCGAGAAGCTGTCCTTGATGGTATCCATCATTCCGACGCAGGCAACCAGCAGTCCCGCGCTGATCGCGACGGAGAGAATGACGAGAAGGAGTCTGCCCTTCTTTTCCATCATGTTTTTTCGGATGTACCGAAACAAAATCTTCACTTCTTCAACCTTCTTTCTTTTCGTATCATTTTCCGGATACTTTGTTTTCGTTTTCGTTTACAGTCGCAAGTATAACGGAGAGTTCTTAAAGGGTATTTGAGGAAAGATTAACGTTTGATTAAAAAATCCATCTGATTTTAAAATATGACATTGCGGGTAGGATTCAAATTCGCTACAATATAGAAAAAAGAGTCAGGAGGAGCGCAAAATGGAATCGATTCTTTCGCGTTTTCAGATAAATGACGGGTTTTTCTCCCCCCTCGAGGAGAAGGTGCGCACGGTGGTGCTTCCTTATCAGGAAAAGGTATTGAAGGATGAAGTTCCGGGAGTGGAGAAGAGCCACGCCGTCGCGAATTTTAAGGCGGCTGCAGAGATGCTTCGTACGGGAAAGTGCACGGAAGAGTTCTACGGAATGGTCTTTCAGGACAGCGACGTCGCCAAATGGCTTGAGGCCGCGGCATATTCTTTGCAGAATACCCCCGATCAGGAGCTGGAGGCGCATTGCGACGAGATGATCGACATTGTCAGTGCAGCGCAGCAGGAGGACGGCTATCTCAATACCTACTTTACGGTGAAGGAGCCGGGCAGACGCTGGACGGACCTCAGTGAGTGCCACGAGCTTTACTGCGCCGGTCATATGATCGAGGCAGCGGTTGCCTACGCAGACGCCACCGGGAAGACAAAGCTTCTCGATGTGATGTGTAAATTTGCCGATCATATCTATCGTCATTTTATAGAGGAAGGCAATCCGGGATTCCCGGGGCACGAGGAGATTGAGCTGGCGCTTCTTCGTCTGTACCGGAAGACGGGAGAGGAGAAGTATAAGGAGCTCGCGGCGCATTTCATTAACGCGCGCGGGGACGGGGGCGCGTTCTTTAAGAAGGAAAGCGAGGAGCGCGGATGGTTCCTGTGGGGCAAGCATCCGGCGGCGCCCGAATACAACCAGACGCACCTGCCCGTAAGAGAGCAGAAGGATGCGGTGGGACACGCGGTCCGCGCCGTCTACCTGTATACCGGAATGGCCGACCTCGCGACGGAAACCGGCGACGAGGAGCTGAAGCAGGCCTGCCGGAATCTTTATGAAAGCATCACAAAGCGCCGCATGTACCTGACCGGCGGAATCGGTTCCGCCTATGAGGGAGAGGCGTTCACGACCGATTACCATCTGCCGAACGACACCGCCTATGCGGAGACCTGCGCGGCCGTCGGCTTATGCTTTTTCCTTCGGCAGATGTTACGTATCGAGAAGAAGGGCGAGTATGCCGACATTATGGAACGCGCGCTGTATAACGGCGTGCTCGGCGGCATGCAGCTTGACGGAAAGCGTTTCTTTTATGTAAATCCTCTGGAGGCGGTTCCGGGAACAAGCGGGGTTGCCGCATCAATGAGGCATGCGCTTCCGGAGCGCCCCGGCTGGTTTGCCTGCGCCTGCTGCCCGCCTAATGTGGCAAGACTTCTCGGCTCCGTAGCCGAGTATGCCTACAGCATCGAGGACGGCGCGCTTTATGCGCACCTGTATCTCGGCGGAACAATAGACATGCAGAAGGAGTTCGGCGGAAAGATCGTCGTGGAGAGTGAGTATCCGAAGAACGGGCATGTAATGTTCACATTTGTCCCTGCAGGAGCGGAGCCGATGGATGTGAAGCTTGCCGTAAGGATTCCCTACTACGCGAAGAAGGTGCAGATCCTTCGGAATGGTACGGTATTCGTGCCGGACATCGACGACGGATACGCCTACATTCAGGGAGTGTTCCGTGCGGGCGACAGCCTGATCGTAAACATCGACATGAGCGCGCGGAGGGTATACCCGAACCGTCACATCGCGGCCGATACCGCGAAGATCGCGTTTCTCAGAGGACCGCTCGTATACTGCGCGGAAGGAACGGACAATGACGGCGACATACTCGGACTGCGCGTTTCGAGAACCGCACCGATCCGTGAACTTCCCGGCGAGGCGCCCGACGGCATGCCGATGCTGACGGTAGCCGGAAGCCGTATCGAGACGAGCGACGAGCTGTACTCATTTGCCCCGCCCGAAAAGGAGCCGGTAGTCATCAGGCTGATCCCTTATTACACATGGGGTAACCGCGGGCTTAACGAGATGCGGGTATGGATCCCGAAAGAATAGAACGAAACAGACGAAAGGAAGGCAGGCACGATTTGTCCGTGTCTGCCTTTTTTGTCATATCTTTAACAGTTTTTGATTCTCGAAATAAACCTCTTGACATTTGATGATAATATCACCTATATTATAGCATTTGTAGCGCGTAATGTGACGCATGGGTCACGTAAAAGCAAGAGGAATATTGAAAAAATCATGTGGAAAATCGTAGAGGAGTTTGTCTTCTGGTACCCGGCAGTCATGGCCATGATGTGGGTACTGGGAGCGCTGGTGTTTTACTGGTCGAACGAGCGGAACAAGGATGGAATCATTCCGGAAAATCTGCCGTTTGTTTCGATTCTTATGCCGGCCCACAACGAAAGCTCGATTCTTAAGCAGGTTGTGGAGCAGATGGTCAATCTGGATTATCCGGATTATGAGGTAATCCTGATCAATGACGGCAGTACGGACAATTCATCGGAGGTAATGAAAGAACTGTCCGAGAAATACGACCGTGTCCGTGTCGTCGATCTCGATAAAAACTGCGGCAAGGCCAATGCGCTGTATCTCGGTCTGATTGCTTCCAAAGGAGAGATCCTGGTCGGCGTTGACGCGGATTCTTATCTTGATAAGAAAGCCCTTCGGTACATGGTGTCTCATTTCGTAAACCGTCATAACGGCGAACGAGTGGGAGCGGTAACCGGCAATCCCCGTGTCCGTAACCGCGGTTCGCTACTCGGGAAGATTCAGCTGTGCGAGTATGCGAGCATTATCAGCCTGATCAAGCGGACGCAACGGGTACTCGGCAAGGTTATGACCGTATCCGGCGTGTGTGTCGCTTACCGGAAGCGGGCACTCATGGACTGCGGTTTCTGGGACCGGGATATGATGACGGAAGATATCGCGGTAACCTGGAAACTGGAGAAGAATTTCTGGGATGTCCGGTATGAGCCGAGGGCTCTGTGCTGGATGCTTGTTCCGGAAACCGTGAAAGGCCTCTGGCGGCAGAGAAAGCGCTGGTCGGAGGGCGGGCTCGAAGTGGTATTCCGCCACTGGGATATCTTTAATAGCTGGCGGAGAAGGCGTATGACGCCGATCTATCTGGAACAGGTTGCCTCTTTTGTGTGGTCGGTGTGCTGGCTTGTGCTGACCACCATTCTGATCGTAGCAGAAATCCGCGGGAAGCATGTCTTTACGGAATATCTGTGGAAGAGCCAGTTCCTTTCCTTTGTGTGCCTGTTACAGTTCGCCGTTGCGGTCTGGTTAGAGTCCCATTATGACCGAAACCTGATCAAGAATACGTGGAGTGTCATCTGGTACCCGATCCTGTATTGGTACATCAACGTGTTTATCACACTCGGTTCCCTTTTAAAAGCAATCCTTCCGAATAAGAAGCTTGCGACCTGGAAGAGCCCGGACAGGGGACTGACCCAGACAGAGCGGGAGCAGAAGGAGCAGGAGAGCGGAGAGAACCGGGCGGAGGAAAATGTGCACCGCGTGGGTCACATGGATTTCCTGATCAAAAACCATACCGCGGAAGGACCGCATAATGTTTCGAACGCGGAACCCGCAGGCTCGTCAGAGAATGATCCCCATATCGAATACGAAAACAAGCAGAAACTGTGGAAGCGGATTCTCGGTTCGCTGTTTACCTTATTGATGTGGACCTATATGATTCTGTTCTTCGCTTTCATGGCGGTGGGAATCATACGGGATTTGCTCGGCAAACCGGTCCGTTCGTTCTTCATCTATAATACGGATACGGTGCGGCAGACGGAACACTTCTTCTTTGTGCTGTTCATTGCCGTTTTGATCGAGATCCTTCTTCTGATCTTTTGGAAAGAGTATAACCGCCGGAGATTCGGTGGCCTCCGCCGCCGGAAGTTCCAGCCGGATATCACCGATGAAGAGATTGACCGGTATTTCGAACTGGACCCGCTTGTAAGTCAGCAGATGCATCACGGCAAGTATATCGAAGTACTCCACAATCCGATTCCCACCGGAGTCGGACAGGGCAGAAAGGCTTACAAGGAGCATAAGAAGAAAATGGCGGAGGAAAGGCGCAGAAAAACCAACTGAGAAGCCTTCGAAAAAAATGAAAAAATCAGATCATTTTTCGCTTGCATTTTCCCATGGTCCTGTGATATATTAAATCAGGCCAAAAAATGGCCGTGCAATTTCGGAGGATATAACCATGCATTACATGATTTTCGGAAAATTGCATATGGACACGAATAAGCTTCATAAGGATATTGTTTTCTATTTGGCGGAATAGTTTTCTATTCCGTCTTTTTCTATAAATAGACCCGATTCACACACACTAAACACACACAGGAGGATGAAGAAATGCCTAAGAGAGAAGACATTCACAAAGTACTGATCATCGGCTCCGGCCCGATCATCATCGGTCAGGCATGCGAGTTCGACTATTCCGGAACGCAGGCCTGCAAAGCCCTGAAGAAGCTCGGTTACGAGATCGTTCTCGTGAACTCGAACCCCGCAACGATCATGACCGACCCCGAGACGGCCGATGTTACCTATATTGAGCCGCTTAACGTAGAGCGCCTCGAGCAGATCATCGCTAAGGAGCGTCCGGACGCTTTACTTCCGAACCTCGGCGGACAGTCCGGCCTGAACCTTTCGAGCGAGCTCTATAAGGCAGGCGTTCTCGACAAATACAACGTAAAGGTCATCGGTGTTCAGGTAGACGCAATCGAGCGCGGTGAGGACCGTATCGA
>DBWJ01000016.1:0-313 GCA_002308955.1 Lachnoclostridium sp. UBA1241
TCGGTGCAGTAACCGAACTTGATGTCGGCCGTTGAAATGTTATCGGAGCCTGCGCCGCCCTTCTTCTGTTCCGTCTGCGCGGGCGCGCTTCCGGACATCAGCGAGGAAACATCCACCTCTTCGCCGTGAAGACCCATTCTTGCGCCGGTCATAACGGCAAGGAGACCGGTTCCGCCGGAGTCCACAACGCCTGCTTCCTTCAGTACCGGAAGAAGCTCGGGCGTATTCTCAAGAGCCTGTTGCATTCTCTCAATCACTTTATCAAGGAACTCTTCCACATCGTCGGTATAATCGCAGATCTCGGCAGCGGCTT
>DBWJ01000016.1:339-17632 GCA_002308955.1 Lachnoclostridium sp. UBA1241
CCTTCCTTCGGCTTCATAACAGCCTTGTAAGCCGTATCGACAGCCTTGTCAAATGCTTCCGTAACAAGCGGAATCGTCAGCGTATCGTATTCTTTGATTCCCTTACAGAATCCGCGGAACAGCTGGGAAAGGATAACGCCGGAATTACCGCGCGCGCCTTTCAGGGAACCCGAAGAAATCGCTTTCGCAAGCGACTGCATCGAAAAATCCGAAATCTGTCCGATCTCCTTCACCGCGGAAAGAATGGTCAGTGTCATATTGGTTCCGGTATCTCCGTCCGGAACCGGGAATACGTTCAGTTCGTTTATGGTTTCCTTCTGTGCTTCCAGATTCTTCGCTCCGGTAAGAAACATCTTTTTAAGGAGTGAAGCATCTACCGAATTAAGTGCCACTTTCTTACATCCTCCTTCTAGCCACAAACCCGGTCGGGCCGGCGCTTATCATTATTAATCAATAACGCGGACGCCGTCCACATGAATATTCAGTCTTTCTACGTGCAGCCCGGAGAAGTCTTCAACACGGTACTTGACATTCTCATACAGATTCGTGCATACTGCCCGGATGCTGATGCCGTAGGAAACAATAATATGCAAATCAATGGTAATGCGATTCTCATTCAGCTTAACCTTAACGCCGTGCTTTAAAGAATCCTTTCGAAGGAGCTTCGAGAGCCCGTCCTTCATGCTGACCGCTGCCATCCCCACAACACCGAAACACTCGGTTGCGGCAGAGCCTGCGTACTTTGCGATTACGTCTAAATCGATATAAACATCACCGTTTACGGTTGCGATAGTTCCGTCCATAAGTTCCCTCCTGTAAATCTGTGCTCTTTTGAAGTAATCTACTCATAGATAGTAACATTTTACCATCAAAACAAAAAAAAAGAAACATCAAATTTCAAAAAGGCAAAAAAGAAAAAAGGGTATTCCCTTTCGGCAATACCCCCATGAATGATTATGCTCTTTCCACTTTGCCGGAACGGAGGCAGGAAGTACATACATGCATCTTCTGTGTTCCGCCGTTCACCTTAACGCGTACCGTCTTAACGTTTGATTTCCACATCTTATTCGCTCTTCCGGAAACCTGGCTACGCGTAATGCTGATCTGTCTGCCGAAAAGCGCGCCCTTATCACAAATATCACATTTTGCCATGAATACAAGCACCTCCTTCACTTGTGAATTGGTTGCGATAACCCGAACATTGTCATAATAACAGAAACGTCTTTCAAATGCAAGAACTTTTTTAAACTTCTGCGAGGCGTCTTTTTTCCATTAAAAACGGTGCCGTCATCAGCCCGAGAAGCATAAGAATTCCGGTAACGGTAAGGCCCATTCCGATGCTTCTTCCGGGTGCGTGGTAAATCATCTCGAAGGTCTGCTCTCCCGCTTCCGTGCGGCACCCGAGGAAACCGTTGTCTGCCCGGAACGCCGGAACCTCCTCGCCGTTTAAGCGGACGGTCCAGTTCGGATCATACGGAACGGTCATAAGAAGAATCCCTTCCTCCTTCGGAGCGATCTTTCCTACAACGCGGTTGTTCTTCGGAATGGACAGCTCGGTTGCCATCGTCATATGCTCGCCCGCCGCGCGCACCTCCGTAAACGGCATACGCTGAATCCTGGGCACCGAAACGATCACGTCCTCGCCGGTGAAACGGAACGTCAGCTCGTTGCAGGGCTCCGCCGAAGATACCACGAACTTAATATCGAAATTGTCGTTCGGACGGGCGTTAACGCTTCCCGAGAGAACGTTTGTTATGCCATTTACCGTAACCGACGTGTATTGCTTTCTTCTCTGGGCGATGCGCATGGTCACGATGTAAACATAATCGCTCAGTGAATCCGGAACCGGTACGGTGAACTCCTTCTCCTGACAGTTGCCGAGGTGCAGGTTTCCGTCCGCGTCGCACGGCACACCGAAATCGGGGGTGATTCCCGTGTCCGTAAGCGGCGACGTGTAAACGTCCGGCCCGTCCTCTTCCGTTACCGCATAAGACATCAGCGCGATCTCGCGGTCGGCAGGCGACAGCGATTCGTACTCGCGAAGGCTCATGCGTCGGTCCGCGACAAATGCCAGAGTGTACGCTCCGTTATTCTCGTAAACGCCGCCCTGACCGCCGAAGGATTCCTCCACCGGATGCCATCCGGCGGGAACCGTTTCGTTCGCTGAGATGTAGCGGACGCCGAGGAGCGTCTGAAGAAGAATGTCGGGCTGCGGCGTGTATGATATATCATTTACCGAAGGATTCGCAACATGCAGATCCCGGTATAACAAACGAAGATACTCGGAATTTCCGAGGGACGAATAGTAACCCGTAGAAAGGTAATGGCTGCCATGCAGGCGGTTCACGCCGTACTCCGCTTCGACGAACTCGGCGCTTCGGTATACGCCGGCATCACCGGAGAGAACCTGCTGCAGCTGCCGGTCGCGGGCGTCATCATGTAAAAGCCCCGCATAGGAACGGCTGACCGGCTCCTCACGGAGCGTGCACGAAATCACAACAACAAGCGCAAGTCCGACCACCGGACCGGCAAGGGGAAGAATGCTTCGGTTTCGGACCGCCGCGCGCACCAGAAGCACGGTGCCGAAGGAATCCAGAAGTAACAGCGCTATCATCGGATAGCTTCCGCGGAACAGATAACCCACCGCGCCGAGCACGGCGGCTCCTAAGGAAACCGTCGTAAAGAACCGGATGCTGATTTCCTCCTTCTGAATCTTATGAATCAGTCTCGCGATCATCAACGCGGTCACGGGAACGAAAGGAATCAGAATCTTCTCTCTTGTATAAAGGAAGCCGTTCAAAGCAAACCGAATCCAGGGAAGCCATGCGCATGCAAGAATCGCAATCGCCAGGAACGCGTCGTCCGGGCGCTTCTCTCTTTTCTTCTTAACAAACGCGGTAGCGGCGATGACGCAGAGCGACAGGTATGCAAGTGCGGTCATTCCCATCGAATACTCGCTGTAGCAGACCGAACCCGCGAAATTCATGTCACCGATCAGGCGGAAACGAAGCTCAAACCTTGCCTTCGTACCGTCCTCGCGGCCGGAGAAGATCGTCATCAGCGAAGGCACCGTAAGAATCGCCGCAAGGAACACGCCGGTCACCATGCAGAGGGCGAAGCTGCCGCCCTTCTTAGCAAAAGATTTAAATGTTACATTTTCCGCGGTGGAGAAATAACGGTAGAGGCCGTACAGCGTGATAACCAGAACGCCCGGCACCGCGTAGAAATAGCTCGTGAAGAACAACAAAGCTACGGCAATCGAAAGAAGCGCTCCCCTGCGTCTTGCGAAGAAACGGTCCACCGCGATCAGCGCAAGCAGAAGGAACGGCATGTAATCGACGAACATGACCTGTCTGTGGGAATGAAACAGAAGCGGCGAAGCAAGCGCGAACAGCGCGGTCGCCGTGTAGATTGCCCCGTCACCGAACGAGGCGGCTTCCCCGAAGGCAATGCGGATGTGACGGAGCCACAGGAAGAACATCCATACCGACGCGATCAGCATCGTCACGGAAGCAAACTGCAGGTAAGTCACCATCGAAACGCCCGGGAGCAGATAGCTCACGAGAATGATCGGATTCAAAAATCCGTAATAACCGAAATAATAGGCGTTCTGCCCTCCCCCGAGTTGGAACGCGAACTCCGGCAGAAACTCGCCGGTCTCATAAAAGGTCTGGCGGTAGTACTCGGGCAGCACGCTGTGCTGGCTGACCCAGTCCGTCATGGACCCGAACAGATTGGTTGTACCGGTCATGGAAAAAATCACCGCAAGCAGTACGCCGGTGATCCCCAAAAGGACCGCGAAGTCCCTCTTTCTCATGCCCCGAATTGTCTCACGCATAGTATTATTCTCCCCCGCGCGGTATTCCGCCGTAAATCATCTTTACATACTATAGCACAATCTCTTTCCTTGGGCAATCGGCAGAATCCACAAAGAAGCACGTTTTTTCAGGTTTTCTTTTTCGAAAAATGTGATATACTCTGTTCGGGGGTGATTACCTTGTCTGAAAAAGAGAAAACAAATAATTCCAAACGCAAGTATATTAAGCGTGCCGTTCTGGCGGTTCTTGCCGTAGCTCTTGTGTGCTTTCTGGTGTGGTTTGTGCCATTTGCCGTGAAGAACGCGCACTATCTTTCGGTTCCGAATGTGACGAAGGAGCAGCTTGACGCACTGCCGCTTGATAATGTCAACAGGCTGATGATTGTTGCCCATCCCGATGACGAGTTCATCTGGGGCGGGGCACACCTGCTTGCGGACGACTGGCTGGTTGTCGTGATTACGAACGGCGACAACAAGACGCGCCACCCGGAATTTGAGACGATGATGGCCGCGACGGGCGATGTCGGGCTGATTCTCTCCTATCCGGACAAAATCGGAAAGCGCCGCAGCAACTGGAAGTACTGGGAAAAGGGAATCCGCTCGGATCTGCAGCTGATTCTCACCTATAAAAACTGGGAACAGATTGTTACCCACAACGCCGCCGGCGAGTACGGGCACCAGCACCACATCTACACACACAACCTGACAACGGAGGTTTGCGAGGATAAGGACCTTACGGAGAAACTTTGGTACTTCGGCACCTACTACGAGCCGGAAGACCTGCCGGCGGGACTCGCAAGCGTTTCCGATGAGGCTGCTGCCAAGAAAGAGGAACTCTCCTACATCTACAAATCGCAGGCGCGCACCATGAACAACCTGCGCCACATGCTTCCGCACGAGAACTGGGAAGCGTATCAGGGGAAATAAATGGAAAAATGACGGAGACTGTCCGGCAGAGGAGCGGCTCGGCCCACCTGGGACGGGAATCTGCCTATAGGCACGCCGAACTTCGCGGAGCCACTACCTTCTATTAAGCAACATCGGCCCACCTGAGAGCCCCAACTGCCCTCAGGTGGGCCGTTTTCATCGAAATTGAAGTTGCCATGAGAACATCGCGGCCCACTCGGAAGCCTAAACGGCCCGTAGGTGGGCCGTTTTCAACAAAATTGAAGTTGCCGCGAGAGCAACGCGGCCCACCCGGAAGCCTAAACGGCCCGTAGGTGGGCCGACTAGCCGTAGGAGGACAAAAGCTACAGTTCTGCAGACAAGCCCTGGCGCTTTGCGTTATAAGAAAGAGTTAAAAAAATACGGGCTGCGCGCTAAAATCTTAGTGCGACAGCCCTGTGTCTTATTCTTCTTCAGCTTCTTACTTCTCCAGCAGTTCCTTGGCGGCCTCGTCAACCTTGGAATCGTCAATGTTCAGTTCTTCGTCCTTCTTCTTGAACATGGCGCGCACGCGGTTGATCACCTCGGGTGCCATATCGAAGATACGCGTCAGCGTGTCGTTGTCCTTCACGGTAATCAGGCGGGTGTTGCCGTCCTTGATCACGAGAATCGCGGAGGGAGACATCTTGCCGCCGAGTCCGCCGGCTACACGGTCATTGAGCGTTTTCTTCTTGGTGTCGCCGTCCTTGGCCGCATCCTTGTTAAATGCGCCTGCACCGACGCCAAATGTGACATCCACGAGAGGCAGAAGCACGGTTCCGTCCTCCATCGTAATGGCCTGACCGACTACGCTTTTGGTCGAGACAAAGCCCTCCATTCCTTTCAGCAGTCCCTGTACGGTTTCGTTAAGATTTGCCATGATGATATCCTTTCCCCGCTTATGCGGCCTTCTCGAAGATTTCTTTGACTTCGTCGGGTGTTTTTGTAATCGTTTCTTTGACCTTCTCCGCCTCGCGGAGCACTTTTCGAACATTCTTGTTGCGGTAGACCTTCAATGCCCGGATCAGGATCCCCCATAACCGTATCCTGCCCTTGAGGAAGACATTACCGCTCACGCCAAGCCCTGGTTCAAAATCCGGCGTGATTTTAAGGTAATCCGAAATTATCGGATACCAGGGAGAAATCGCCGCGCATATCTCGCCGGTCATCGCCGGGTCATCCATGCCGAATTCGACGTTGCCGTGATATTTCTTCGGGCAGATATGCCTAAGAACCCAAAGACCATTGACAAAGACCATCTTGATGGCTTTCTTCGTCGACTTCTTGTTGACGTATTTCTCAAGAAGGCCTTTCTTCTTCATGAACAAAGCAAACATCGCTTCGAGGGAATCTAATAGGGATTCGGCCTTCTCTTTCAGTTTATCTATCTTCTCCCGGATCTTACTCTTCTTTTTGCCTTCAAGCGCTTCGGCAAGTTCCTGCGGAAGTTCGTCGGAGTGCTCACCGTCAACAGTTTCTTCGGCGTGCCCGCTGTCGGAGTCTTCTTTCGAGTCTTCCTTGGCGTCTTCCTTCGATTCTTCCTTGGAATCTTCTTTGGACTCCTCTGCCGTCTCCGGTTTCTCCGCTTCCACCGTTACGGAAGGGTCGGCGCTCACAGTTTCAGGCTTAGCGCTTTCGGACGCCTCAGTACTTTCGGATTCAGGCTTGGCCTCTTCCTTCTTGTCTTCGGCGCTTTCTTCCGGCTTATCCTCGCTTTCTTCGTCCTTCTTATCTTCCTCTTCCTTCTTCCCGTCCGATTTCTTTACGGGAATTCCGAATACCCTTACGACATATTTGGATGTGCCGGGCAGGTCATACAGGAGGCGGAAGCTTACGATCCGCAAGAGCCAGCGGACTTTCACGTCGGCGTGGGCCGTGGGCCCGTTCTTGTCTCCTTCGCCCGATACCTCATAGCGGAACGGCGCGAACAGAAGCGCCGCAAGAATCAGGAGGACAAGGCCGATGACGCACAGCAGCACAATGCCGATAATTTTCAGTATCAACAGAAATATGTGCACGCCTCCTCCTTTCCGCTCCGTTTCCGTCGCCTGTTATATCATTTTCGCCTGTCACACTGCCGAAACAGGTCATCCGGCGTTTTATTTCAGAAAATACGACCTCATGTCGAACCCGCCGGTCTCCCGGTAGACTTCTCCGATCATGGATTCCACCAGCTCAAGCGCGGGATTCTTGCCCTCGCTCACCCCGAGCACCGTGACATCGTGGTCGCGCGCCTCAAGGCGGAGCGCGTACAGGGGAATTACCTCAAGGATTCCGCCGTCGGTGGTCGGAAGAATGACACAGTAAACCGTCCGAAGCGACGGCCGGTGTTTCTTAAGCTGGGCCGTGAGTTTCTTTCTCCTGTCTTCCTGGTCGGCAGGGAGAATCAGTTGTTTGCTGATAGTAATCATATCTTTACTCGCCGCGAAGCAGGTTCTTAAGCATCGCGACCGCGCCTCTCTTCTCGCCTTCGTTGCTGCAGTTATGTAACGACTGCAGGACATAATTCATAACCTCGGTATGGGAATTGAAGAAAACCGGAAGTTCCTTCAAAACCGATGCCATAATCGAGCGGTTGTACGCCTTGGAACGGCCTTCCATGCCGCGCTCTAAGATACCCATAACCTCTTTGGTGACTTCCTCAAGCCGCTCGCGGTCAACCATCACGACGCTTTCTTCCGTAAGCCGGGCAAATGAGGACGTCGACATGAGCTTCTTCGCAAGAAGCACTCTCTGTCCCTCTTCGCTCTCGCGGAAGCCTTCCTCCCGCTCGCAGTAAGCGTCGATCTTCGCCTCGTCCTTCAAAACGCGCTCGGAAAGCGGCTCCAGTCTGCCTTCCATATAGGCAAATGCCGGCGCTAAAGCACTCTCACGAAGCTCCTCCTGCCGTCCCGCAAGAAGGGAAAGCCCGAACTCGGCAATTGCTCCGACTGCCGGAAGCATAAGTCCCTTCGTCTCCTCGTCCGCGCTGTCCGAATCAAGAAGCGCCACGGTGTAAAATGCGTTGATGCACTCCTGTACGGCAAGAAGATAATCCGCATCCGAGTTAAGCGCGTCGGCACTGTCCGCAATATGCTCCTGCCACTCTTTGCAAGAGTCTGCATCCATGCCTGCCGCGTCGGCCACGGTAAGTGCCGAGAGAATCTTCCGGTAATCCGCAAAAACGCTGTCGGTGGGCTCTTCCTGCATGGCGGCCGCCGACAGAATCCGGTAGCGGAATCCAAGCAGCGCATCCACATCGGAGTTGCCGTATATGGAAAAACTGTCCTTCAGCAAATCAAAAAAGCGCTTCTTCGTAAGACGTACCGGCAGCTGGGAAACCATCATCTGAATTCGGAGGTTTACCTCGGTCGGATCCTTCGAGGCGAAGATCGTGCGAAGCAGGTCTCTTGCTTCCTCTTCGTCATCAAAAGGCTTGTCTTCCTGTCGGAACGAATACTCAAGCCGGTTCAGAATATACTCATAAATCTGCAGGGAATCCGTAAACACCTGTACCTGCTCGGAACGGTTCACAACCTCGGCACGAAGCTTCGCAACCGCCGAAAGAACACTCTCCCGCGCCGCGTCCCCGCGCTCCAGATAATCCCGGATTTCGGTAATCAGGCGTCCGTAAATCCCGTCAAGTTCTTTGGAAAGCCCACCTTTCTCCATCCCGAACTGCCCGTCGCGGATTCCCTCGGTCAGGTTGTAAAGATGCGCGGTCAGGTTCATCCACGCAAGGGAATCATAGGCTTTACAAAGGGGGGCTATCGCATTTTTCTCAGATTTCATAACGTACTATTGCTTCTCCTCGTCCTTAACGTCTTTCGCTTCACGTACCACATGCACATGCGTGTACAGATGGTCCATGCAATATTCATAGTTTCCCTCACATTTGGAGCAGAAACGGAATTCCAGTTCCGGGTCATCAAGCTCGGTCCGCCCGCAGACCACGCAGCGGTGGCGTGTGATAACGGTCTTTCCGGACTGTCCGGTGCTGACAACCTGCGCCTCCTTCTCGCCCTTCTTCACCGCGGCCGCGTAGGCGAAGCGCTGCTTCAGGTTCATGCGCATGATCGGCTTCCGGTATGTCCTTGAGTTGATGAAGAAGATTATGAAGTTAAGCATTGCGACGGCAAATGCCACGGCCATGTAGACGCCGATCACCGATCCGCTGAGCAGAAGCTCCGCAATCTGAATAACCGTAATCGCCGCATAAATAATTCCGATATACTTAACTTTAATCGGAAGAATAAAGAACAGAAGCAGACTGATCTCACCGAATTCGACGGCAAATGCTAAAAACATCGACAGGTTGATGTAGTCAAGCGAAATCCCGTAGGAATAACCGCTTCCGTAATACAGCAGGCAGCCGACATAGATGATGACCACGGCAAGGATGTTGAACAGGATTCCCGAAAAATAGAACAGATTGAACCGGAAGCTGCCCCACAGCCTCTCAAGCATCGTACCGATGAAATAATACAAATAAAGGGAAATCAGCATGAAAACAATGTCGAACGGACTGCCCGTGCTTGCCTCGACCGGCTGAATCAGGAATGTGAAAAATCTCCACACCTGTCCCTTCAAAACCTTATCGATATCAAGCATCAGCCATTCGGTATAGAAGCCCGGGCTGACGAGCGAAATTACCCAGCCGATAATATACATAGCGGTAATGTAGCGCATCAGATTGGGGATGGCATACTTACCGAATTTCTTTTCCAAACGATAAATCATATGTGGTTCATTTCTCCATAGATATTCTATTATATTATAAGGATTTTCCGTAGCAATGTCAAACATAATGTGATATACTGTTTGCAGTTTCAGGGAGGGAGGAACACAGGTATGGCATTTGACGGCATTACCCTTTCGTGTCTTGTTTCGGAATGGAAAGACCGGCTTGTCGGGGGGCGGATTACGAAAATCAGTCAGCCCGAGCCGGACGAGCTTATCCTTACCGTAAAATGCGACGAAACCCATATTTTGCAGCTGTCTTCGAACGCTTCGCTCCCGCTTGCGTGTCTTCGGCCGGACACCAAACAGGCGCCTCTGACGGCGCCCGCTTTCTGCATGCTGCTCAGGAAGCATCTCGGCAGCGCAAGAATTCTTGATATTGAACAGCCGGACCTGGAGCGTGTTGTGAAGTTTAAGCTCCAGCACCTGAACGAGCTCGGAGACACCTGTGTGAAGTATCTGATTGTCGAGCTCATGGGTAAGCATTCGAATATTATCTTCTGTGATGAAGATTATACGATTTTGGACAGCATCAAGCGCGTGTCTTCGTTTATGAGTTCCGTGCGCGAGGTTCTCCCCGGGCGGAACTGGTTCATTCCGAAGACCGACGGCAAACGGTCCGTGCTTAACGGTACATTTGACGATCTCGGGGCGGTTCTTTCAGCCCATCCGGCGCCGGTTGCCACTGCACTCTACCAAAGCTTTACCGGCCTTTCCCCGGTCATCGCCAACGAGCTCTGCTGCCGCGCAGGCATAGATTCCGGCGTTCCTGCATCCGAACTCAGTGAAGACGGGCTTCGGACGTTAAATGAGATGTTAATGTGGCTTCGGGCGAAGGTGCAGAACCGTGATTTTACGCCGACCGTGTACCGGAAGGACGGCATGCCTGTGGAGTTCTCTCCTCTGCCGCTTCGGACCTTCTCGGATTATCCGGAATACACGGGGGAGACATATGCTTCCATGAGTGAAGTCGTGCTTTCCTTCTATCGTGAGAAGGACACGCAAACCCGCATGCGCTCCCGCTCTGCGGAGCTTCGTAAAACCGTGCAGAGCGCGATTGAGCGGACTGCTAAGAAACTTGACCTGCAGCGAAAGCAGCTTTCCGATACCGAGAAGAAAGACACCTACCGGATCTACGGCGAGCTGCTGACGACCTACGGCTACTCGGCAGAGCCCGGCGCCAAGTCCTTCACCTGCACGAATTACTATGACGGGAACGAGATTAAGATTCCCCTTGACCCGACGCTTACCGTGCTGGAGAACGCAAAGCGCTATTTCGACCGCTACGCCAAACTCCGCCGCACCTCGCAGGCGCTTGTCGAGCACCTTGCTGCAAGCGAAGCGGAACTCAATCATCTGGAAACGGTAAAGGAATCTCTGGCATTTGCCGAGAATGAAGCCGACCTGAACCAGATCAGGGCGGAGCTGACGGAATGCGGCTACCTCAAGTTCCATAAGGAAAGCGGGGGCAAGAAGCCGAAACAAGCGAAGAGCCGGCCGTTCCACTATGTTACCGCGGACGGCTTCGACCTCTACGTCGGCAAGAACAATTATCAGAACGACGAGCTCACGTTCCAGCTTGCGAACGGCGGCGACTGGTGGTTCCACGCGAAAGGAATCCCCGGCTCGCACGTTGTGCTCCGGACCGGCGGACGAGAGGTGCCGGACAGCCTTTTCGCGGTTGCGGGAAGCCTTGCGGCGTACTACTCTTCCGGACGGAACGCCGGCGGGAAGATTGAAATCGACTACCTGCAGCGAAAGAACGTGAAGAAGCCGAACGGGGCCAAGCCCGGATTTGTCGTATATTACACCAACTATTCCCTCGTAGCAACGCCGGGGATTGATCCTTCCCTCAGGGAAGTGAATGAATAACGAGACCTCTCTGTTTTGGGATGTTTAGGAGGATTCCGATGATTACAGCTGATTTTCACACGCACACTTCCTTTTCGACTGACAGCAAATCTTCGCCGGAAAGAATGATTGAACGGGCAATTGCGCTCGGGCTTAAGACCTACTGCATCACCGACCACATGGATTATTTCTTCCCGGAGCACAATGACAAGGGCTTCACGGAATTCGTCTTCGATCCGGATCAATACTTTGAAACGCTGACCGCTCTTCGGAAGAAGTACCGCGGAAAGCTTGATCTTCGCATCGGCATCGAACTCGGTCTTCGGGACGAGCCGGATGTCCGGGACGATAACAAAAAGCTTTGCGATGCGCTTGTTAATTCCTATCCGTTCGATTTTGTAATCGGTTCCACGCACGTAATCGACCACTTCGATCCGTATTACCGCGAGCGCTGGGGCGGGCGGAGCGCCGATGACATCGTCCGGATTTACTTCGAATCCGTACTCTACAGCGTCACGCACTATGACTGCTTCGATACGTACGGGCATCTCGATTACATCCTGCGCTACGTCCCCGAGGGCGTGACGATTGACATGACCAAGTACGAATACCTTACCGACGCAATCCTTACGGAGCTGATCAAACGCGGCAAATGCCTCGAGGTTAACACCTCCCGCTTCGCCCGGGGCGGCGCCTTAAACCCGAGCACAACGCTCCTCGCCCGCTACCGCGAGCTCGGCGGTACGGCCATCACGATCGGCTCGGATGCGCACAAGCCGGAACGCGTCGGCGGCAAGTTCGAAGTAATCCCCGCAATTTTGAAAGATCTCGGATTCAAGGAATACTCTGTATTCCGTAAGAGAAAAGAAAGCCGGAGAAAGCTGTGAAGCCTTCTCCGGCATTTTTCATAGTCTAATGTCTGTTAACGTCTGCCACTCTTTTTCACAACAACTACAGTAGTCACTAATCCCGCTCCGAGAATAATTGCTAGAACGATCCACAGCATTCCGTTACTGTCTTTGTTATCCTTCTCCTTTGAAGCATTATCGCCCGTACTCTGCGATTTATCCGGCACACTCTCACCATCCGATGAGGGTGCTTTCGGCACTTCGGTCGGAGCAACCTCTTCCACAACTGTCGGTGTCGGCGTGTTCGTTACCTCAGTAGGCATCGGAGTTACCGGTGCTTCAGTAGGCGTAGGGGTTGGCGTCTCCGTAGGCTTTTCAGAATCCTGTCTCGGTACAGGAGTCGGCGTCGGAGGAACAGGGGTGGGTGTTGGTGTATTGGTCTGTTTATCGCCGGACGTATCACCCTGTGTACCGTTTGGCTCCGGAGTAGGTGTATTTGTCCCCTGGTTCTCGGAAGAGCCCTGTTCCTGTGTACCCTGATTTTCAGAAGATGCAGGCTCTTGCGTTCCCTGATTCTCGGAAGACGTAGGTTCCTGTGTTCCCTGGTTCTCAGAAGTTGCGGGCTCCTGCGTTCCCTGGTTCTCAGAAGATGCGGGCTCCTGTGTTCCCTGATTCTCGGAAGTTGCAGGTTCCTGCGTTCCCTGATTCTCAGAAGAAGTAGGCTCCTGTGTTCCTTGATTCTCGGGAGTTGCAGGTTCTTGTGTTCCCGATTCTCCTGTAGTTCCGGGATTTTCGGTTTCACCGGAAGAAGGTGTTCCCGGATCTACTGCGGGTGTTACTTCAGTTCCCGTCCCCTGCTGAGTCGTTTCTACTTCACGCGCTTTCACATTGGTCGATACTACTACTTCCTGATCATTCTCAGTAAAGACCACTCGTATTTCATATGACTGTGCTTTCAGTTTTTCATTGATTTCATCACTGAAGACAATAATTGTGCTACCACGTCTGGACCAATAATCTTTGTCTCGCTCCAGTACCTCGTCACCCATTTTCACATACTTCAAATTGTCATAACTGTTGTCTTCTTCACTCTGAATGTCCTGAATATGGAGAACGCAGCCTTCCTCCTCATCTTCATCGCAGGCACTTACCCAACGGATATTCTGATTCCCGCTGAAATCAATTTTGGACAATAACGCAGAGTCTGCGTAAAAGTATTTTAATCCAGTATTCTGACTGATATCCAGTGTTGTCAGTTTTGTCCCGATACATGCCATATTCGTAAGATTTGCACATGCAGAGATATCGATTGATTCAAGGTCTGTAAAACTGATATCCAACCAGTATAACTTACTCAAATTCTTTGGAAGTATCAGCTCTGTAAGCGGGTTATCCGATACGAACAAAGAATCCAAATTTACACAGTTTTCAAGGTTCAAAGATGTCAGCTTATTTCCACAAACACTAAGGTTTTGTAATTCCGTAAGCATGCTGACATCCAGACTGGTGAGCCCACAATTACCTACCCACAGATAAAGCAAATTCGGACTTCCTTCCACACTAATCGAAGAAAGGTCATTTTGACAGCAGATAAATGATGTCAGATTGCTTAACCCGGCCAAATCCACTTCGGTAATCGGATTATCAGAAACATCTAACCCATACAGATTCTCAACGCCAATAATCGAATGAATAGATGTAAGAAGATTATTGGTGCAGTTTAATGTTGATACGGAAGTCCCCACCGTGATGGATGTCAGTTTGTTGTAATCGCATCGTAAATAATTGATATAAAGACTGTCCGGAATTGCCAGTGTTTCCAATAGATTGTTTTGGCAATCAAATGCATCCCACCACCCGCTAAAGCCGGAAAGATCAATTTCCGTAAGTCTATTATTACAACATTCAAACTGGGACAGATTATTCTTCTCACCGAGGATCAGTTCCGTAATTTGATTGTCTGAACAATCTATACTCGTCAAATCCGGAAACATGCTCAAATCCAGTGAGGTAATCATATTTCCTTCACAATTCAACACTTCAAGAACCCATCCGGTTATATCCATCCCGGAAAGATCAAATTCCGTAAGCAAATTATTACCGCAGTTCAATGCTCCGAACCAGGAAAGCCCACTCAGGAAACCAATAGATTCAAGTTTGTTTTCCGAGCAATCTATAGAAAACAGTGTAGTATTTACGCTTATCTCCGTTATTTGATTTCGTGCACAAACCAGATAATACAACAACGGCTGCTGGCTTAAATCTATCTTTGCCAAAAGATTATCGGAGCAATCCAGCATTTCTAGGTTCGGAAGCACCCCGATGTTCAGTTCGGTAAGCTTATTATGTTCGCAGTACAGTTGTCTCAGATTTGTAAAATGACTAACGCCTGTCAAATCCTCTATTCCCATCCCACTCAGCCTGAGAGTAAAAATACCACTTCTCTCTCCGGGGGTAAGCTTTCCATCTGCGTCAACATCAATTATGTCATTTACATAAGTTCGGAGTACCTCATCCGGGAAGGCTGATTCAATATCCAGATAGTCTTCCTCCGTTAATACGGTTCCGTCACTCCATTTTCCGTAAAGGATAGTATTCTCCGTAATAGGAGTATCGAAATCAAACAGTTCCGTTCTCTGGCGGTCCTTGTACCAACCTTCAAATATCAGATTGCTCTCTAACCAAGCCATCCACCCTTCCATCGACATTTCGGCAGGATGGTCAATATAATCTTTCCAGTCAATCACGGGAAGTTTCGACCCTCCCGTAACAAACAACTCCGTTTTTAAGGTCGGAACCGAATACTCGTAATCCCATAACCGGGTATCCAGTGCATCAATCATAGAATAATCCAGAACAACCTGGTAAGCAGAATCAGACACAATCATAATACTCGTTGCAGGTTGTCCGTCAGCTTCCTGAAATTGCCCGATATCATCCCACTCCGACATATACAGTTTTCCGCCAAGCGGAGTCCGAACCGATACCCCATCTCCAAGCACGAGTTCAGAGCACAAAAGTGCGAACGCGCCCTTTTCACCTTTTACGGAGAAAGCCACTTCGTTTTCGCTTTCCTTCACTATAAACGTTTTCCTTACAGCAACACTGCCACCGGTGTTTCCGCCAACCGAGAGTTTTCCGCCAATAAGCTGAAGGTTGTAAGCAACAAAGGACGAGTAATTCCCTCTAACAGCAATGTTGCTATCCCGGATGACAACATTTCCCAGATTTGTACCCTCAAAAGTCACATTGCTGTTCGTAATTGTGACATTTTGCTTATCATTTGTTTCGTCGGGTTGACGAATCAAACCGTCAAAAACGACTTCAGAGTTAATTATGCTCAAATCACCCGGGATATCGTCCACTGAGTAAACAGTAGTCTGTGTTTCGGAAAATGTGATATCCTTTCCTGATGAAAGGTAAAACTCGATAGAAAAGCCCCCTTGAAGACTGGGATTCTCGTTAATTCCTTTCAGCAGAAGTCCTTCACTGCCAAATAGCAAAGTCGCAGCATCATCCGCAATTGTAATTCCGTCACATATCAAAACTCCTTCATATACACAAATCGAGGCATTATATCCAGCCCTTACATTTCCCTTAACCGTAAGATCAATTCCCTTGGATGCAACCCATCCTTCTTTTGGAACCAGAAAACTTTTTGTCTGGAAAAAATCGGCATTATTGAACGTGAGTGTTTTCTCTCCCGCATCATAACTTACAGTTCCGTCTCCGAAGATATCCGTGTGGTTCGATTCCGTTACTTTTACGCCGTTAATCCAAAGCGGATATTCATCTGTGTCCTCGCAATCCATCACCCCACATGACCAGATTGCATCAAATACGATTTCACTGAAATCATAATCTGGCAAAGCATATGCGGTGCTTGCTCCGCACAAACCATCTTCTTCATTCGCATAGCAGTCTTTCCATCCGATAAATGTCAATCCTTCATAAGTAAATCCGAGTTCCGCAGGAGAAGCTAAAGTAATCTCCGAAATTCCTTCACGTTTGTAGTATTCGCTGACTAAAGAGTTTCCGCTTCGATACTTGACCGGGAAATACCCTTCCTCTATTCCATAGTCCAAAAACAGTTCCAGATTTCCGGAACGACCTGTAATTGTGCAGATTGCATTCTCATCCACATACTCAACCATTGCTGCCGATGCGCCGCTCTCAGTAGCAATATCACAACGAATATCACTAAAACAATCCGCATGCTTCACTTTTATTTCTATCGCATCACCTTCCGCATATGTGAAGGTATCTCCGACGGCAACCGAAACAAACTCTCCTGAACCGACCTTTACCAATATCGGGTCAGCGGAAGAAGTTTCTCCGAAGCGAAATCCATTGTACCATCTCCATTTGACGGTATACTCCGTAGAACTCTGAGCCGAATCATCCGGATTCGTTGCTGCCATAGCCATAGTAACAGCTGTCACGAGAAGAACCATCAGAATAACCAGAAAGAATTGTGTCCGTTTCATTGTGTGTCTCCTTTATATGCACGGGACGAAAACAAAAATACTTTACAAATTATAGTAGCATATCTACCATTTCGATACAAGAAAAATATTGTTATGAATGGCTGAAGAAAACATAGAAAATGCCACAGTCTGCTGGCTGTGGCATTTTCCTGTTATCCCCTCTATTCTTATACTGCAAATGTGTCAAATGACTTGCCCTTTGTCATTTTCCATCATTTATTATCATAATCCCCTCTTCTGATCTCCTGCCCGCCGTGATGGCACTTGCGCAATGCCTGCCGTTTATGGTAGTTTGACCTTAAGAGAACGGCAAAGGAGGAGACTTTTATGAGAAAGAAACGTTTTATTACATATCTTCTCTGCGTAGCAATGCTGATGTTCTGCGTTGCGTGCGGAAAGAAATCTACCCCCGCTACCGAAACCCCGACGGAGACTGCACAGCCTGGGAACCAGCAGCAGGATCCCGGCAATCAGCCGCCTGCGGATACCGGAACCCCGGCGCCTGCCGACCCGATCGACGATGCTTTGAAGCATGATGCACCCGAGCATTATGATTTTGCGGTAGAGGTAAGCATCAACCCGGATTTCCTTCTGTTTGTAACCGGGCAGGAATGCTCATGTACGGTAAGGAAGCAAGCAACCGAAAA
>DBWJ01000082.1:0-4460 GCA_002308955.1 Lachnoclostridium sp. UBA1241
GAAAAGCTCGGCCACAGCTATTCCCCCGCAATTCACAAGCGACTCGGCCCGTATGAATACGGGCTTTATGAAAAAACGCCTTCCGAGCTGGAGGCGTTTCTTGAAACGGGCGATTTCACGGGGCTAAATGTGACGATTCCCTACAAAAAGACCGTCTTTCCGTATATGGACGAGGTCAGCGATACGGCAGNNCCTGCCATAGAGAGTATCAACACGATCGTGAGACGGCCTGACGGTACGCTTTACGGCGACAATACCGACGTGTACGGCTTTAAAAGCATGCTCATCCGGTCGGGAATTCCGGTTTCGGGGCGCAAAGTTTTAGTGCTCGGAAGCGGCGGAGCTTCGGTTTCGGTGTTATATGTGCTTAAGGAGCTCGGTGCGAATCCGGTAGTCATAAGCAGAAGCGGCCCCGACAACTACGAAAACCTTGAAAAGCATGCCGACGCGGAGGTTGTTGTCAATACGACGCCGCTCGGGATGTACCCGAAGAACGGAGAAGCGGCGCTTGGGCTTTCACATTTGCCGGCGTGTAAGGGAGTACTTGATCTGATTTACAATCCTGCCCGGACGGCGCTTCTTCTTGAAGCGGAAAAGCGCGGGATCCCTTACGAAAACGGGCTTTATATGCTTGTCGCGCAGGCAAAACGGAGCGCGGAGCTGTTTACGGGTGAGGCCATTGACGATTCGGAGATCGAGCGGATATACCGGGAGCTCTCGGCAGAACTTTCTAACATCATCCTGATCGGAATGCCGGGCTCGGGGAAGACAACGGTTGCGAAACGAATCGGTTCTCTTACCGGACGTACGGTGTTCGATGCGGACGAGGAGTTTACGAAAACCTACGGGCGGACGCCCGAGCAGGTGATTACCGGGGACGGCGAGGATGCGTTCCGCGGTATGGAAACCGAAGTCCTTCGGGAGCTCGGAAAGAAGTCGGGAGCGGTTATCGCAACCGGCGGCGGAGCGGTCACCAGGGAGGAGAATTATCCGCTTTTACACCAAAACGGCGTGATTATCTGGATTACGAGAGACCTTTCGGAGCTCGATACGGCGCATCGCCCGCTTTCCGCGGGCTCGCTTACAAAGCTTTTCGAAAAGCGGGAGCCGTTATACCGCGCCTGGGCCGACCTAACCGCAGAAAGCAGCGAAAGCGCGGCGGCGGAGATTCTTAAAAAGATTGAAGAGCTTTGATAAGGATTGAATTCTCGGAAAGACCGAAGAACTTCGATGAAGACTTATTAAAGAATTGGAGAACCACAATGAAAATTCTTGTCATAAACGGCCCGAACCTCAACATGCTCGGGATCCGGGAGCCGGAGATTTACGGAAGAGAGACTTATCAGGACCTTCTTGAATACATAAAAACGTCCGCAGCCGAACTCGGTGCGGACGTAACGTGCTATCAGAGTAACCATGAGGGCGACCTGGTCGATCAGATTCAGGCGGCGTACGGCGTGTACGACGGGATTGTGATCAATCCGGCGGCCTATACGCATACGAGCGTTGCGATTCTCGACGCGCTGAAGGCGGTTTCCCTTCCGGCGGTCGAGGTGCATATCTCTAAGGTTTCCGAGCGCGAAGCTTTCCGACAGATTTCCTATGCCGGCATGGCCTGCAAGAAGACCTATGCCGGGTTCGGATTTGCGGGCTATAAGATGGCGCTCGAATTCCTTCTTGATTTTGAAAGAGCTGAGTGATAAGATAACTATAACGATATGTGAAGCAAAGACGTTTCACCCGTAAGGGCGAAGCGTCTTTTTTATTCGGAAAGGAGCACGGGATGGCGGCATTTGACAAGGTAAAAAGCGGAATTCCGGAGATGGACGAAGCGCTTGATTATATACGGCTCGGGGACAATGTTGTGTGGAGGGTGTCGGATCTGTCCGAGTTCCGGCTCTTTATGGAGCCCTACATCCGCCAGGCGAAGGAAGATAAGCGAAACATCATCTATTTCCGGTTCGCAAGCCACGAACCGCTTGTGGAGCCGTGCCCGGAGGTGAAGACCATCGAGGTACCGCTGAATCACCGGTTTGAAAACTTCACGATGGACATTCATAACCTGATCGAGAAGGAAGGAAAGGACGCTTTCTACGTGTTTGACTGCCTGTCGGAACTGCAGACGGCGTGGGCAACCGACCTGATGATGGGCAACTTCTTTCGGGTAATCTGTCCGTTCTTGTTTATTCTCGACACCGTCGCATTTTTCCCGATTATAAGGGGCAAGCATTCCGTGCAGGCCATCAACAAGATTTTAAATACGACGCAGCTTTTCTTCGATGTGTATTCGGACGCGAAGGCCGTGTATGTGCGGCCCGAGAAGGTGTGGAACCGTAACTCCGACACGATGTTTCTTCC
Source organism: Lachnoclostridium sp. UBA1241 (assembly GCA_002308955.1). Classification (GTDB taxonomy): domain Bacteria; phylum Bacillota; class Clostridia; order Lachnospirales; family Lachnospiraceae; genus ISDg. The sequence continues at coordinate 2,359 of DBWJ01000082.1, forward strand.
CCACACCTACGACCCGGCAACCGGGGCGTTCCGGCCGATCCTCGACGGCGTCATCTCGAGCCGGTTTTACCAGACCTTAGGTCGCGCGCAGCGTTCCGCCGAGGAGCAGTATTCCGACTCCTGGGACCGGTTCTTCAACCGCGCGAAGCTGCAGCACGAGGCCGGGATCGACGTAACGGAAGCGTGCTCCAGGATGTGCAATATCATGATGACCCGGGATGAGAAGATGCGTGAGATGGTTAAGCGGAACTTCACGCCCGAGGACTATTTCGCGGTCCGCGACCATATGATCGGCACCGGCATGATCGGCGGCAAAGCCTGCGGCATGCTGCTCGCAAGAGCCATCATCCGAAACCGCGAGAGCGATATCAGCGATGTTCTGGAACCCCACGACTCTTTCTACGTCGGGTCGGACCTTTATTATACCTATATTGTCGACAATAACCTTTGGGACATGCGCGTACGGCAGCGCACGGACGAAGGGTACTTCACGCTTGCTGCGGAATTCGCGGAGAAACTGAAGAGCGGAAGTTTTTCGGACGCGATGAAGGAGCAGTTCACCCGGATCATTGAATATTACGGGCAGGATCCGTACATCATCCGCTCGAGCAGCATTCTTGAGGACGGGTTCGGCAACGCATTTGCCGGCAAATACGAATCCGTCTTCTGCATCAACCGCGGAACCCTCGAGGAGCGTCTTGCCGAATTCGATAACGCCGTGAAGACGGTCTACGCGAGCACCATGAGCCTGTCCGCGCTTGATTACCGTAAGCGCCGCGGGCTTGACAAACGAGACGAGCAGATGGCGCTTCTCATCCAGCGTGTGTCCGGCTCGTATTACGGCCGGAACTATATGCCGTGCGCGGCGGGCGTCGGCTATTCCTACAGCCCGTACCGGATCATGAAGGAGAGCGACCCGACGGCGGGTATGCTCAGGCTTGTAATGGGGCTCGGAACGTCGGCCGTCGACCGGACCGAGGGGTCGTACCCCCGCATCGTGAATCTCGATATGCCCGAGCGTACGCTTTATTCCTCCTCAGCGGACAAGCATAAATTCTCGCAGGGAAAGGCCGAAGTCATCGACATGAGCGACCACGAACTGAAGAAGCTTCCTTATGAGGCGATGGAGAAGGACATTCCGAAGTATCTTGAGAAGATTTTACTGGAGCACGATTTCGACGCGGAGTACCGTCTCCGCGAGATGGGACGTGAGCGGGAGGTGAAGTTCATCTCGTGCCGCGGACTCGTGAAGAATGAGTTACTGATGGATCAGATGAAACGGATGCTCCGCTGTATCGAAGATGAGTACGAGTACCCGGTGGACACGGAATTCACGATCAATCTGTCCGAAAACGGCGAGTATTCGATTGATCTTTTGCAGTGCCGTCCGCTGCAGGTTCAGAAGGGCAAGACCGGAACGGCGGTCCCTTCCGACATCCCCTCGGATAGGATATTCCTCGAAAGCCGCGGCGCGTCCATGGGCATTTCGAAGGCGGCCTCGTTAGAGCTGATCGTGCTCGTGGACCCGGTACAGTACTACAACATGCCTTATAAGGATAAGATCGCTGTGGCACGGCTGATCGGAAAGATCAACTGGCACTACCGGGATTCCGAGAAGAATATGATGCTGATCGTCCCGGGACGGGTCGGAACGACATCGCCGGAACTGGGCGTTCCCACGGCATTTGCCGATATCAGCGCCTTTAAGATCGTATGCGAGGTGGAAGAGTCGACGGCCGGCTACAACCCGGAGCTTTCCTACGGAAGCCACATCTTCCAAGACCTTGTAGAGGCTGAAATCCTATATACGGCCGTGTTCCGCAGTGAGAAAACGCTTACCTACCGGCCGGAGAAGCTCGCGACGTTCCCGGATATCGTTTCGCAGTTCGAGCCGGCCCCGGAGGTTGCGGGAATCGTGCATGTTTACGATGTCTCGGGCGGCAAATGTGAAGTCTATAACGACCTGTCCGAGGAGCATCTTTTGATTACCTGCTGAGAGGAATAAAACTATGAAAAACCAGATGATCAAGGTCGCGGCCGCGGGGATTTCCCTTCGGGTCGGCGACATTCAATATAACACGGAGCAGGTGCTTACGGTGCTT
>DBWJ01000082.1:4518-4655 GCA_002308955.1 Lachnoclostridium sp. UBA1241
GCGGACCTGTTTCAAAGCGAACTCCTGTTAGATAAGGCGAAGGAAGCGCTTCTTACGATTGCCTCGGAGACCCGCGGCAGGGCCGTGACGGCCGTGATCGGGGTTCCGGTCCGCTTTCGGAACAGCCTTTATAACTG
>DBWJ01000009.1:0-135 GCA_002308955.1 Lachnoclostridium sp. UBA1241
GAGGCCGTAGCCGTAGCAGACCTGAATGACATCGTCCGCGTCACCGCCTGCAGCCGTAAGGGAACGGGCAACCATTTCGGTCCATACATCAATGTCATTTTGCGTATATCCGGTAACAATCGGCTTGCCGGTCGT
>DBWJ01000009.1:191-621 GCA_002308955.1 Lachnoclostridium sp. UBA1241
TCACGCAGGTCGGTCTTCTCGGTGAAAGGAAGCTTTCTAAGATCGTCAACGGTCCTAATGTCTTCGGGCTTTACACCCATTGCATCCATACGCGCACGATAGAGCGGTACGTTCTCGTACTCAAGCTTTACGGTTGCGCGAAGTCGTTCGTTTTGGAGTTCCCGAAGCTTATTACGCTCCATGCATTCGATAGCGGGGCTCCAGATTTTGTGGATCTTCTCTTGTTTCATAAGAACCTCCCGGGTAAATAAATTTGTTTTTTCCCTGAGGACGAGTAAAAAAATAGCCCATCCTCTTCATAGAGGACGAGCGATTGACCCGTGGTACCACCTCAATTCAGCATGCCCGAAAGCACACCCTCATTCGGGTACGGAAAATATACCCTATCGCGATAACGGACGCACCCGGCGATGCCTACTTAGCGAAGCTG
>DBWJ01000009.1:668-4671 GCA_002308955.1 Lachnoclostridium sp. UBA1241
CCCGGCTCGCTGTGAGGGAAAACTTGTTTCGTACTGGTTCCCGGTCGTTGCATTTGAGAAAAATATATCCCATACTTTCCGCTGTGTCAAGAACTTTTTTTCGGATAATGTCGGATTTGCTTGCCCGCATCATAAAACCGTATTATAATTATGTTATCGACCGAAAGGAGAAAGCCATGAATAGGAAACTATGCCGCATTGCTGCTTTACTGATAACATTCATTCTCTGCGCCGGCCTGCTTTCCGCCTGCGGAGAGACAGAGAAGGATGTCAAGAAAGGAAAGAAACGGAACTCGGACGGTTTCACGCCGACGTCCGTTGTAACGCCTACCGGGGAGCCCACACCCGACGTGACGGGCACTCCCGATGTGACTCCGGTTCTTACGACGGAGCCGAAAGCGGAGCTTGTGGAAGTGAAGGACAGAACCGGAGCTTTCTCCGTTATGCTTCCGTCAAATGCTACGGTTGACGCGAGAGACGGAATCATTGAAATGAAGACGGACACCTGTTATCTGAGGGCTTTTTATCTCGGTGACGGCTTCACCGGGGCGATTTACGACATTGATGATTTTGAAACAATGCTTCCCGGGGAGAACACGCTGATTGACGCGCTTGACGTAGGTTACTATGAGATGTTCGGACAGGTTGAGCGTAGGGCGATTAACGGCGTTTCCTGCCTTGTCGGTCCGGCCTCGCAGGTTACGGTCTATGACGGTTCCGGAACGGCGGAACTTTATTCCCGTTTCATCGCTTACGACTGCGAGGAAGAATTCGGAATTATCATTGTCTGGTACGCCTTTACGGATAAGAGCTATTACGAAATGACCGAACAGGACTGGGAGGGGGACGCCTACTGGAAGTCCTGCGCGGAAAGTTTAGTCCAGTACCATTCGCCGCTTGAGATCAGTCTTCGTTACGAGTCGGAGCACCTGGACGACGGTTCGGTTGCAACGTTTTTATATGAGGACGGCGCGATCAAGGAAATCGAGCAGCAGCCCGGCGGCGGTCTCACTCTTAAGCCCTACGGAACGAAGGATGTGCAGATTCTGATCCAGCATGTTCCGAATACGGAAGAGGAACATTATGACTCGACTTACGAAATCTATGAACTCTCGCGTGACGCATACGGCCCCTACCTGACTGTCGGCGAGGCGCAGGCGGATCTCGGAAACTATTACTGGGAAATGAACGGCGCTATAGACGGTATCTCCTATGATTTCATGTGCTACGTCGCCTACAGCTACTCGAAAGAGAAGGAATACTGGTTCTTTATCATGAAACGACCTGCAGGCCAGGAGGATGCCGGAGAAGAGGACCTCTTCTGGTCCATGATATGGTCCTTCCGGGATCTTTACATACCGGATTAAAGGCGGGAACCAATCGTTATGAAGAAATGGATCAGCCGGATCGCTTCGGCGGTTTTGACAATCGGATGGATGACGGTAATCTTCGGATTTTCCGGACAGAATAAGGAAGAATCGGAGGGCCTTTCCGCACGGATCGTGAATGGGCTTCTTTCCGTGTTCACAAAGGAGCCTGTATCGGAGCAAGTGAAAGATACCCTCACATTTTTCGTCCGTAAATGCGCCCATATGACGGAGTACGCAATCCTTGCGCTGTTGATATTATGGGTTGTCGTTTCGTGGACGAAACTCAGGGGAAGGAAAGCGGTGATTACGGCTTTGGCCTTTTCCGTGGCATTTGCCGCAACGGATGAAATTCACCAGACTTTCGTGGACGGAAGAGCGGGACGTGTATACGATGTCATTATCGACAGCATCGGCGCTTTCTGCGGACTTCTTCTGTGCAGTCTGATCATGCGATGCAAAAAAGCAAAGGAAAAATCGTCGGACAATTCCCGCGTTATGGATAATTAGACAAAAAACGTGAGATTTTACGCATCCTTTTTGGATAAGTTTTCCGAGAATGAAAAGGTAAGGCACATTTCCTTCGGCAAAAGGTAGAAAATGACCACTACATATTGTATTTGCAGTATTTTTTGGTATGATTTTAGTGTTGAGATTAGTATCCGGCGCGTGACGCTGATTCATCAAATTGGAGGAAAAATCAATTATGGCTACTACAAAGAAGGTTACTGAAAAGGCTGCAGAAGTTGCAGCAAAGGTTGCTGAAGTTAAGAAGTCCGAGCCCGTAAAGAAGGCAGAGGAGAAGATTGTTGAGCCTGTTAAGAAGGTTGTTAAGAAGGCTGCTGCTCCTGCCAAGAAGGCTGCTGACAAGGCTAAGACCGTTGCAAAGAAGGCTGCTGACGAGACCAAGAAGACGGTTGCTAAGGTTGCCGAGAAGAAGGAAGCTGCTAAGGCCGCTGTTGTTCTTCAGTTCGCAGGCAAGGAAATCAACGCTGACGATATCGTTAAGGCTGCCAAGAAGGCTTATGCAGAGAGCAACAAGGCTGCGGTTAAGAACATCACCGTATATGTTAAGCCTGAAGACAATGCTGCTTACTATGTAGTAAACGGCGACATTACCGGCAAGATCGACCTGTAAGAGATAGAATGATTTTTCAGTTAGGACGCGTGGTCTGACACGCGTCCTTTTCTGTTGCATTTTTCGTTGATTAACAGGGCGTTCACAGAGATTTCAAAGGCCCGAAATCTTGACATACCGGGGTGCCTGTGATACAGTTGAATGTGGATGTGGTTACACTTTTTGGAGGTTCTGATGAGGAAACTTGTTCTGTCGATTCAGGTAGCGAATACGGCCGGTGTACTTGCCCGTACGTCCGGGCTGTTCTCGCGTCGGGGGTACAATATCGCCAGTCTTTCCGTCGGTGAGACGGAGGACCCGAGCATCAGCCGCATGACGGTTGTTGCGAGCGGCGAGGAGGAGACCCTGAGCCAGATCGTCAAGCAGCTTTTGAAGTTGGAAGACGTAATCTCCGTGGAGGAACTGGTTCCCGACCGTTCCGTCTGCTGTGAATTGCTTCTCCTGAAGGTTGCGACTGCGGACGCTGAGAAGCGGAAGGAAGCGCTTGCCATTGCGGAGCAGACCGACGCCAAGGTCGTTGACGTTTCCCCGGAAACGATGATGCTCAGGCTTACCGGCGAACCTGCCAAGGTGGATGCCTTCATAGACGGCTTCTCGGATTTCAAAATATTGGAACTGGTGCGCACCGGTCTTACCGGACTGTCCCGTTCCGCACAGTAAAGCAAGATTGAAAGGAGAAGTATTTTATGTTCAAGGAATTCAAGAAATTCATTATGCGCGGCAACATGATTGATCTTGCCGTAGGTATGATCATCGGTGCTTCGTTCAGTGCAATCATTACGTCCCTCGTGAACAACATCCTGATGCCCGTCATCGGTTATCTGACCGGCGGCAAAGCGAACTTCACCGACGCATTCATCGTATTGAAGGACGCACCCGCTGTAGACGGCGTTGTACCGGCCGTTCCGGCTACGCTCGATGAAGCCCAGGCAGCCGGTTTTATCGTCCTCGGTTACGGCGCATTCATCACCGCGCTCATCAGCTTCCTGCTTGTTGCCATCTGCCTGTTCTTCGTAGTAAAGGCATTCAACAAGGCACAGAGCCTCACGAAGAAGGAAGAAGCTCCTGCAGCTCCCACCACGAAAGTATGTCCTTTCTGTAAGTCCGAGATCAGTATCGAGGCAACCCGTTGCCCGCACTGCACATCCGAACTTCCTAAGGAAGAGTAATAAAAGGATCATATATGAAACGAAAATTGGAAATTCCCATACTGCTGTTGATTTTCGCGGCGTTAGCCGTCGCGCTGTGGTATTGCATTTCCGATTCTTCAAAGAGTAATCAAAGAGCCGGAGTTGCAGATGCGACCCCGGCTCCTTCTGTTGTTACGCCGACCCCGGCACTGTCTCCTTCGGCAAATGTGACACCGACGGAGATGACGACGCCCGGGCCGGACGAATCGCCTACGCCAAGCGGAGAGCCTACGGAAACCGTCACACCGAGCGAAGAGCCTACGGAAGAAGTGACACCGAGCGAGGAACCGACCGAGACCCCTACGCCG
>DBWJ01000009.1:4681-5276 GCA_002308955.1 Lachnoclostridium sp. UBA1241
CGTCGCCGAAAGCAACCGCTACGCCCACTCCGAAAGCGACAGCCACGCCCACTCCGAAGGCTACGGCTACACCTACGCCGAAGCCGACATACACCTACACGGATCTCGATAAAACGATGTATGTGATCGATCGTGTGAACGTGCGGAGTCTTCCGGCCATCACCGGCGAAATCATCGGTTTCTTCCCGACCGGAGCGGAAGTGCATGTCACCGGCCAGTGTAACGAAACCAAATGGTACCGTGTCGAGTACGAGGGCAAGGTCGGCTACAGTGCGAACAATTATCTTACCGACGTCAAGCCGACGCCGAAACCGACGGCCACCCCGACATTTACGCCGACCCCGACGAACACCCCGGCGCCGACGGCAACCGCCACACCTACCCCGACCGCTACCGCTTCGCCTACTCCGACCGTAGTTGTACAGAACACCCCGACACCCACCGCCGGCGCGGGCTTCACATTTACCGATATGGACAAAATGATGACGGTCGTCAGCACGGTCAATGTGCGTGACCAGCCGAGCACAGCGACCGGCAAGGTCATCGGGCATTTCGACACCGGAACAAGCGTGCATGTCACCGGCAAATGCAACGA
>DBWJ01000033.1:0-6850 GCA_002308955.1 Lachnoclostridium sp. UBA1241
GTTTCGATGGACAGCGCGGATACGTGGGCGCACAGCGAGCTGTTCGACCTCGATATTGACCATAACGCCGAGAACATTGCGGGCGTTCCGCCGGATGCCTTTTCCGCGGACGGACAGCGCTGGGGCAACCCGTTATACCGCTGGGACGTCATGGAGCAGAAGGATTTCAAATGGTGGCGCGAGCGCATGAAGGCGACGTCGGTGCTTTACGACGTCATCCGCATCGATCATTTCATCGGAATCGTAAATTACTGGTCGATTCCCGTGAAATGCAAGACCGCAAAGGGCGGAAAATGGAAGAAGGGCCCCGGGGAGAAGCTGACCCGCGTGATTGACGAGTCCGTGAAGGGCGCGAAGATTATCGCCGAGGACCTCGGCGTATTGACGCAGCCGGTTAAGGATCTGATTGAGAAATGCGGCTATCCCGGCATGAAGGTTCTGGAGTTCGGCGTAGCCGGCGATTCCTCGAACGGCTACCTGATGCATAACTACAAGAGCCCGAACTGCATCGCGTATGTCGGAACCCACGACAACGAAACCCTCGCTGGATTCCTTGCGGGGCGTGAGGAGTGGGAAATCAACTGGATGATGGGCTATTTCGGAATTTTAAAGAAGGAAGAGCTGCATGACCAGATGATAAGAAAGCTCTATGAGAGCATCGCCAATGTGGTTATCATTCAGATGCAGGATTACCTGCACCTCGATAACTATTGCCGCATCAACCATCCGGCAACCATCGGAACGAACTGGCAGTGGAGACTTCGTCCGGGCGAGATGAACCAGGTGGATAAGAAATATTACCGCTGGGTTTGCGAGATGTTCTCAAGAACGAATCCGCAGTAGAAAAAGAAGCTTCATATAAAAAACAACAGAGAAATAAGCGCGGTGAAACCGATTCCCGCGAAGAAACCTGCAACGATTGTAATGAGCGAAACGGGATCGAACAGAATCCCTTTTCGCTCATTTATATATACGTGACATTTTCGGTCGGGATTATAGAAGACAGAGCGGAAGATCCCCTCTTCGGGGAATATGCAGGGATATTCCTTATCCCCGACCTGATAGAAGGCAACCTGATAGTTGGAGAACTCGTTTTTAAAATCAATCCGCGTAAAATGCGCCGGTTTCCGCTTCATAAAGAGAAGCCGGACCAGGCAGATGAAGAAGAACAATACCAGCAGGGCGGAAATAAGCAGCAGAAATCTTGACCCTGCGTAGAGCAGGATCCAGACATGCCCCGTGAGGATGCATACCATAATAAACAAAAGAAGAAGCAGAATAAACAGATGCATAGGGGCTCCTTTCGAAGAGGGACTGTCTGCAGCATCATTATAACATTTTTTTGAAACAGGTGGCGAAAAATCGTAGCATTTTTCGTCTAAAGGACAGAAGAGCAAAGGAGGGAGCCTCAATGGACAACGGTGCAAGTAGCTACCGCCGTTTCCTGGCCGGTGACGACGAAGGACTCCGCGAGATTATCGATCTGTATTATGACGGACTGGCGCTTTATCTGAACGCCTATCTGAATAATCTTACGGACGCCGAGGACTGTGCCGAGGAAGCCATGATTGTTCTGGCGACGAAGAAACCGCGTTTCGCGGGACGTTCGTCCTTTAAGACATGGCTGTATACGATCGGACGGAATCTGGCGATTGACCGTATCCGGCGCAGACCGCCGGAGACAGAGCCTCTTTCGGAGGAGCTCGTAAGTCGGGAATACGGTGAGGGGAACGCCGAAGCGATTCTACTTGAGCGGGAGGAGCGGAAGCGGTTAGCGAGGGCGATGGACGATCTGAACCCGGACTACCGGCAGGTTCTGACGCTTAAGTTTTACGAAGGAATGGAACTCAGTGAGATAGCAAGAGTCATGGGAAAGTCTTCGGCCGGAATCTATCATCTTTTTGAGCGCGCCAAGAAATCGCTTCGTATGAAGCTTGAAGATAGATGAGAGGGTTCGGAAAGACCGATACCTTGAGAAGTCGGAGGAAAAATATGAGAGATCATGACGAAGTGTTCCGTAGAGTGATGGAAGCAAAGGAACAGTACGAACAACAGAAAAAGGAGAAAAGCATGTTTCGATTTATGAAGAGTGCGCCGGGTGGGGGCGCAACGGATGAGAAAGAGGGACGAAGAGAGCCCTCGAAAGCGTTTGTGTGGGCGATGCGTGCGGTGGCCGCATTGGTATGCATTGCGATGATCGGCGGAATTATTGCTGCCGTCGTTCTCGGATCGAAGGGTAAGAATACAAAGGAAGGCCGTGTCGGCTCGGGCGAGAGCGGGGAAAACCCGACGCAGCAGGTGTCGAACAACCCGACCGAAGGCGTTACGGGAACGCCGCAGGCGGAAGGCAGAACGCTGACGATCTGGTGTGACGCCGTGGAAGGCTCCTATATGAAGGACGGCTTCGAGCTGGCGCTTGCCGATATGCGTACCCGGTATCCGGATGTTACCGTCAACGTTGTTACCTACGCAGATGTTGAGAATGAGTACAAAACGGCATTGAAGGCTGCGATTCAGGAGCACACGGCGCCCGATATCTTTTATGCCTGGGACGGCGAATCCTTTAAGGATCTGGTTGAGCTCGGTCAGGTATACTGCTTAGATAACGTTTACGCGAACTATGCTGACGTTCTTCCCGAGGCGGCATGCGGAAGCACCACCTATAACGGAAGAAAGTACGGTGCTCCGTATACATTTACGGCAAATGCCATATTCGTTAACATGGATGTGCTTCGGTCGGTCGGTATCAATACGGTTCCGGGAACCTATGATGATATGATCGAGTGCTTTGAGGCACTTTCCATGCGCGGCATTACCCCGGTTGCCTGCGCGACCGGCCGCGGACAGGAATGGGTTATGGGTCAGCTGCTCGAACAGCTGATGCTTAAGAATGTCGGAGCACAGACGCTTGAAGCGGTATTCCGCGGCGAAGCATCCTGGCAGACCGCGGGAATTGCGGAAGCCGTTGAGCTGTTTGAGGAATTCGTACGGGAAGGATATATCTATAACATTTCCCGCGATGGCGGTCCGGACGACGACACGGTTAAGGAAGATTTCGAAGCCGGCCGCTACGCCTTCTATGTAAGCGGCAGCTGGAGCTGTCCGGAGCTTTCCGCCTGTGAAAGCGACATTGTCGTGATGGAATTCCCCGTGATTAACTCGAGAGACGCAGGTTCAAGCCAGTACCTCACGGGACCGGTCGGAGCGTTCTCGGTTTATAACGGTTCTTCCGATAAGGAGCTTGCGGCGCAGTACGCGATGGAACTTGCTCAGCTTGTTTCGAAATACGTATTCCTTGACGAAGGCGGACTTCCGGCCTGGAAGGTGAATTACGACACGACCGGCGTTGACGCGCTTTCCGCCCAGGTTGCGGAAATGACGCAGCACGCAAATGCCTTCGTTCCCTTCGGCGACAACACGATGGATATAAATACGCTCATGGAATATACGAAGCTGATTCGTAAGGCTTATAACGGAGAAATTACCGGGTCTGTCTTTACCGCATCGATGGCATCGGCCGCCGGACAGTAAAGCTTAAGGATAAGATATTCCATCGGAAAATGTGATATTTCTTATTGACATTTGAGAGAATTGTGATAGAATTAACGCGTTAATTGTTAACGCGTTAATTCTTTTTTGCGCATAAGCTTGGGAAAGGAGAAGACATGACGAAACGAATACCGTCAACGGAGATTGTGCAGACCTTCTGCGCTACCGACCGGGCGCACCGTGCCGCCGTGGAAAGCCAGCTCAGTACGCTTGGCATCCACCGGAGCCAGCATATGATGCTGATGTATCTGTATCACTGCGAGAGCACGCCGTCGCAGGCGGAGATGGCCAAGGCGTTCGGGATCAGTCCCGCGGCAGTCACGGGGACGATTCAGAAGCTTGAGAAAGCCGGTTTTATAGAGCGAACCATGAAGAACGGCCGCGAGAAGGAAATCGCGGTTTCCGAAACCGGCCGCGCAATCGTTGAGCGTACGAAGAAAATCTTCGGCGATCTGGATGAGGCGATGTGCGCGGGAATTTCCGATGAGGAGCTGGAGTCCTTTATGGCGGTTCTTCTTCGGATGCAGGGCAACCTGCGGGCGCTGATCACAGCGGAATAAAAAGCAGTTTACCGGGTTCTCCCGGAAAGAAAGGAATACACAATTATGAAATGGTCGAAGTACATTAAGCCTTATCTGGCTTTCTTCATCTTAGGACCGCTTTGCATGATTGTGGAAGTAATCGGCGAAGTCATCATGCCGAAGCTTCTCGCAGTCGTGATCAACAACGCGAACCGGGGTGAATTGACGACCGGGACAAGCCTCGGAATCATGGGACTTATGATTCTGACGGCACTCGTTATGATGGCAGGAGGCATCGGCGGCGCGTATTACGCATCGAAGGCCTCGGTCAGCTTCGCAGCGGATCTTCGTGAGGATCTGTACCGCAGAATCCAGCAGTATTCGTTCGCGAACATCGATAAGTTCTCTACCGGTTCCCTGGTAACGCGTCTTACCAACGACGTTACGCAGGTGCAGAACTTCATCGCGATGGTGCTTCGTATGGCGCTCCGCGCGCCGGGTATGATGATAGCGGCTCTGGTGATGGCAATTCTACTGAATCCGCCGCTTTCCGTCGTATTTGCCGTATCCATCCCGACCATGCTGGCAGCAGTCGGCGGCATTATCTTCACCGGCTTCCCGCGTTTCGGACGCGTTCAGAAGAAGGTGGACGATTTGAACTCCACGGTTCAGGAAAATGTGACGAACGTCCGCGTTGTCAAGAGCTTCGTCCGTGAGGATTTTGAGATTAAGAAATTCCGCGAAGCGAACGGAAATTTGAAGAAGGCCGGAATCTCCGCCGCAAAGGTTATGATTTTCATGTCTCCGGTCATGACGCTTTTCATGAACGGAACGATTATTGCCGTTATCCTGATCGGCGGACCGATGGTGCTTGACGGAAGAATGGAAATCGGTGACCTTTCCGCGTTCCTTACATACGTAACGCAGATTCTTTCCTCGCTCGTTATGGTTACGTTCCTTCTGATGTTCAGCTCCCGTGCGCTTGCATCCGCAAAGCGTATCCGCGAGGTCATGGATGAGAAGCTTGACCTGACGGATGAAAATGCGAAACATAAAGACCTCACCGTTCAGAACGGCGAGATTACCTTTAAGAATGTTTCCTTCCGTTATTATAAGAACAGCGAAGAGAAAGTATTAAACAATATCAATCTGAATATCCCCGCCGGTTCGACGGTCGGCATCATCGGCTCCACGGGCTGCGGCAAGACGACACTCGTTTCGATGATTCCGAGACTGTACGACTGCGACGAGGGTGAAGTGCTCGTCGACGGCGTAAATGTTAAGGATTATTCGTTATACAACCTGCGCGAGGGCGTTTCGATGGTTCTGCAGAAGAACACCCTCTTCTCCGGTACCGTTACCGAGAACCTGCAGTGGGGCGATGAGAATGCTTCCCCTGAAGAGATTAAGCGCATGGCCGAGTATGCGCAGGCCGACAAATTCGTTTCCTCCTTCAAGGACGGTTACGACACCTTAATCGAGCAGGGCGGAGCGAATGTGTCCGGCGGCCAGAAGCAGCGTCTCTGTATTGCAAGAGCGCTTCTTAAGAAGCCGAAGATCCTGATTCTCGACGATTCGACGAGCGCCGTTGATACGGCGACCGAGGCGCAGATCCGGAAAGCATTTTCCGAGAAGGAAGTGCCGATTATCGGCGAGTCCGATCCGTATACGGAGAACCTCAGAAGGGCAACCAAGCTGATCATCGCGCAGCGAATCAGCTCCGTGCAGGATGCGGATACGATCATCGTTATGGACGACGGCGTGATCACGGGTATGGGTACGCATGACCAGTTGCTCCGGGACAATACGGAGTACCGTGAGATCTACGAGTCGCAGACGGGAAAGGGGGCGTGAGTTATGGCAAGATCACTTGAACAGCTGCAGCAGCAGTATAACAGCATTGCCAAGAAGAACGCCTTCAAGCAGCGCCCGCAGGGCGGTCCCAGAGGCCGTGGAATGATGGGCGGCAAGCCGAAGAGCGCCAAGAAGACGATTGCCAGGCTTCTTACCTATATGCGCGGCTTCCGGCTCCGTTTCGCGCTTGTTCTTGTATGCATGCTTTTAACAACCGTGACAAGCCTTGTCGGCAGTTACTTTATGGCTCCGATCATCAATAAACTGACCGCCGCGGTCAACCCGAACTTTGCCCGCAACGGATCGTTCTTTGAGGGCGTTACGGACAACTGGGTAACCCGCCTCACGGAGACGTTCTTCCCGGGCGACGCGAAGGTTATGACCTACGTTTTGGTGGCACTGATCATGCTAGGACTGATCTACTGCGTCGGTGTCATCACGACCTACACGCAGGCCCGCCTGATGCTTTCCATCTCACAGGGCATGATCGAGCGGATCCGTAACGATCTGTTCGCGAAGCTCCAGCGTCTGCCCGTACGGTTCTTCGATTCGCGGCAGACCGGTGAGATCATGTCCCGTTTCACGAACGATATCGATAACATCGATGTCATGATCAACAACTCCTTTACGCAGCTGGTTTCCGGCTTCGTTACGTTGATCGGAACGTTCGTCTTCATGATCACGACGAGCTGGATCCTGACGCTTGTGACGGTGGCATTTATCCCCGTGCTCCTGTTCGGCGGACTGACCATCGGAAAGCTGAGCCGTAAGTATTACGCCGCGCAGCAGAGCGCGCTCGGCGCCGTGAACGGTTACATCGAGGAGACGGTTACCGGCCAGAAGGTCGTAAAGGTATTCAACCACGAAGAGTGCTGTGTGGAAGAGTTCTCCGCGCTGAATGACGATATGCGCGACAAGCAGTTCAA
>DBWJ01000033.1:6979-7215 GCA_002308955.1 Lachnoclostridium sp. UBA1241
ATCAACATGCTTTCGCAGCAAATGGCAACGTTCTTCTCCGCGCTTGCCGGAGCCGAGCGTGTCTTCGAGGTAATGGACGAGGTTCCGGAAGCTCCCGATGTAAAGGATGCGGACCTGATGGTCAACATGAAGGGCCATGTCGTTATGGAGCATGTAACCTTCGGCTACAATCCGGATAAGATCGTTCTTAAGGACATCAATCTTTACGCTAAGCCCGGCCAGAAGATCGCATTTGT
>DBWJ01000033.1:7221-54867 GCA_002308955.1 Lachnoclostridium sp. UBA1241
GCCGGTAAGACGACGATCACGAACCTTCTGAACCGGTTCTATGACATCGACGAAGGCACGATCACGATCGACGGCGTGAACGTAAAGGATATCGCAAGAGAAGAGCTTCGTAAGAACATCGCGATGGTGCTTCAGGATACGCATCTGTTCTCCGGCACCGTTATGGAGAACATCCGCTACGGCCGTCTCGACGCGACCGATGAGGAGGTTATTGCGGCCGCGAAGACCGCCAGCGCCCACAGCTTTATCATGCGTCTTTCGGACGGCTACGAGACGAAGCTCGAAGGCGACGGCGCGAACCTGTCGCAGGGCCAGAGACAGCTTTTGAATATTGCAAGAGCGGCGCTTTCGAAGGCACCGATTCTCGTCCTCGACGAGGCAACGAGTTCCGTCGATACCCGTACCGAACGTCACATCGAGCACGGTATGGACCGCCTGATGAAGGACCGCACCACGTTCGTCATCGCGCACCGTCTGTCGACGGTACGGAATGCCAACGCGATTATGGTTCTTGAGCACGGCGAAATCATCGAGCGCGGCGACCACGACGATCTGCTTAAGCAGAAGGGACGCTATTACGAGCTGTATACCGGCGCGACCGAATTGGATTAAGAAATAAAAATTTAAAGAAACGTAAGAGCCGATGCTTTTCAAAGTATCGGCTCTTATGATACAATAGCGGAAAAGAGGATAGAAGGATTGGGGATTATTATGCGTAAACGGATAGTATTATGTGTTCTTTTCGCGGCACTTCTGCTTACGGGGTGCGGAAAGAGCAAAGAGGAGCCGGGCGATGCGAAGCTGGTGCTCGGATTCAGCCAGATCGGAAGCGAGAGCGCGTGGCGCATCGGCAACACGAAGGACATCGAGGAGCAGGCGGAAGCATACGGCATCGGCCTGATGCTTGAGAATGCCAACCAGAAGCAGGAAAACCAGATTGCCGCAATCCGGCGGTTCATTGCCTATCAGGTGGATGTCATCGCATTTTCCCCGGTTGTCGAGGAAGGCTGGGATAACGTGCTCAAAGAGGCGAAGGACGCGGGGATTCCCGTCATTCTCGTGGACCGCGATATCAATACCGAGCAGGAGG
Organism: Lachnoclostridium sp. UBA1241; assembly: GCA_002308955.1. GTDB lineage: Bacteria > Bacillota > Clostridia > Lachnospirales > Lachnospiraceae > ISDg. Next base: position 8,312 of record DBWJ01000033.1, read on the forward strand.
GACTTACCACCTGCCTGATCGGCGCGGATTTTTATAAGGAAGGCGTGATGGCGGCGGAATACCTGATCCGGAAAGCCGACCGTTTAGGGCTTGAGCAGGTCAACATCGTGGAAATCACCGGAACGGAAAATTCCACCCCGATGCGGCAGCGCCAGGCCGGATTTATGGATACGATTGCAGCGGACAGCCGGATGTGCGTGCTCGAGAGCATTGACGGGGATTTCCTTAAAAGCCGCGGCGAGGAATGCATGCGGTACTATCTTGAAAAGTACGGGGACACGATTGACGTCGTTTTCTCCCATAATGACGAAATGACCATCGGCGCGCTTCCGGAGATTGAGAATGCGGGACTGGCGCCCGGAAAGGATATCATCATTATCTCGATCGACGGCGGTCAGGAGGCCATTAATGTCTTAAAGGAAGGCAAGATTAACTGCGTTGTGGAGTGCACGCCGAAGCTCGGAAGGGAACTGATGGAAACCGCGCTGAAACTGAAAAACGGCGAGCAGGTGGAGACGGTAATCCATCCGAAGGAGCAGGTGTTCAGTGACGAAATCGACGTGTCCCAAATCGGACCGCGAGGCTATTAGACCGGAGCAGAGGCAGAAGAATGAGCAAGGTCGGAAAAGAAAAAAGCATATTGGGGCAAATCAGCAATCTGAGCCACCGTCTGGTGCTTTTGCTTGTGGCCCCGATTATCATCAGCCTGGTCCTGATGCTTTACTATGCAAGCAGGTACCATAATGCCATCGACCGGATGGAAACGGCTGCCAAGCTGCAGACCGTTGTAAAGGAAGAGATTCCGGAGAGCGCATGGAGCATCGTGAGCGGCCGGCAGACAATTCCGGAAAGCGGCATCTACGCAAAGATTCGAAATGTCAATGATACCATCGACTCCATATCGGCTTCGGCGAGCGAGGAAAACAGCCTGTCGCTGATTGTTGCAAGACGGACCATGCAGACGCTCGGAAACTACGTGGACCGCATCCGGGACAATGTGGAGGCAAAGGTGCCGGTCGTCGAGAACGAAGCGATTATCGAAGAGGTACGCGGTGTGGCATCGCTGGTCGGCAGCATGTTGGATGAGTACATTTCGATGGAAATCAACTCTACGGCGAAGCTGAGTTTAAGCCTTCGCATCGGCGTTTTGCTTTCGGCGGTTGCCGAAGGGCTGATTGTCATCTTCGCGCTGTGGGTAAGAAACCGGACGGTAAAGGCTACGGCTTCGTCCGTAAGGCTTCCGATTGAGCGTTTGGAGCAGGCGGCGGCAAGAATTGCCGACGGTTCTTTGGATGAAAAAATCGCGGATACGGACGTAACCGAATTACGGAATCTCACATTTCAGATCAATACCATGGCGGACCGTCTTCAGGACATGATGACGAAAAGCAACCAGGACGCGAGAAATCTCCGGAAAGCGGAACTTCGGACGTTGCAGGCGCAGATCAATCCGCATTTTCTGTATAATACGCTTGATGCCATCGTCTGGAAGGCGGAAGCCGGCGAGAAGGACGAAGTCATTCAGCTGACAAGCGCGTTAAGCGATTTCTTCCGAATCAGCCTGTCCTCCGGCGCCGACTGGATTCCGATCAGCCAGGAGAAAAAGCATATTGAAGGGTATCTGAAGATTCAGCAGACCAGATACCGCGATATCATGAATTACGAAATCGATATTCCGGATGAAATCGGGAAGTATTACATTCTGAAGCTCCTTCTGCAGCCCCTTGTGGAAAATGCGCTGTATCACGGAATCAAGATTAAGCGGGGCGGAGGAACCATTCGGGTTTTGGGAAGGCTTCAAGACGGATTCCTCTTCTTTTCGGTAACGGATACCGGTCTTGGGATGAGTGCGGAACAGCTGCAGGAGCTCAGGGACCGGATGAAGAAGGGACAGCCGACGGTCAGCGAGGGGAGCGGCGGTTTCGGCCTTGTGAATGTGAATATGCGAATCCGTCTCTACTATAACCTGACGGATGACCTTACGATAGAAAGCGGTGCGGACGGAACGACGGTAAGTTTCAAAGTTCCGTGCAGAACCAGGGAGGAAATTTACGAGAATGAAAGTGTTTCTGGTTGATGATGAAATTGTGGTCCGCGAAGGGATAAGAGAGTCCTTCCCATGGGAGGAAACGCCGTATGTGCTTGTCGGCGAGGCACCCGATGGGGAAATGGCACTGCCGATGATTCGTGACACCAACCCGGATATCGTAATCACCGATATCCGCATGCCCTTCATGGACGGCATTGAATTGTGCCGGATTATGCGTGCGCAAATGCCATGGATCGGCGTGGTTGTATTAAGCGGATACGATGAGTTTGAGTATGCCCGCCAGTGTATCCAGTTAGGCGTTCGGGAATACCTGTTAAAGCCGATTAACTCCGAGGCGCTGAAGGGGGCGCTCGACAAAGTCAGTTCTCAGCTTGAAGCGGAGCGGAATACGTTCGAACACGCCGCAAGCCTTCGCGCCCGGATGGAGAGCGGCGGCAAGCTCGTAAAGGAGAAACTGGTCGGCTCCTTGTTCAACAACGAAGCAGCCGAGGAGGATGCGCCGGAGGTGCTCCGGCAACTGTCCGCCATGGGAGGCGCGGTTCCCGCGCCGTTCTATACCGTTATCGATGCGGCTTTTACGCCGATCAGTGAGGGGCAGGCCGTGGCGTCGGAGCTTTCGGAAGGGACCGGCGGGACCGTGCTTCCGTCTCCGGGGCGCGTCGGAACGCGGTTCCTGATTTCCGGAGAAACCGCCGAAGATGTGGAGGAGCGGGCATATTCATTTGCCACCACCCTGGTTCGGGAACTCGAGCATACCGGGGCAACGGAAATCCGTGCGGGAATCGGCGAGATTGTCGGAAAGCCCGAAGAAATCTTCCGAAGCTTTAAAACCGCGCGCCATATAAGACACCTTCTGGTGGAACGGACGGACGAGACTTCCATCATTTTAGGCGTTCGTGAAATGGGAGAGCCCGCCGACGAAAAAACGCCGGCCGTAATCAGCGAAGCGAAGCTCTATATGTCGTTACATTTTACGAATCCGAATCTGATGCTTCAGGATGTCGCGAAGGCGGTGAGCATGAGCGGAAGCCGCTTCTCGACGGTGTTCTCGCAGCAGACCGGACAGACCTTTACGGAGTACCTGATGTATCTTCGCTTAAGCAAGGCGAAGGAACTGCTCCGGACCACGAACGAGCGGAGTTCGCAGATCGCGAGGGAGGTCGGCTACAACGATTCGCACTATTTCAGTTACATTTTCAAGAAAAACATCGGAATTACCCCGTCCGAATACCGGGCGCAGTATCAAAATCAACCGGAGTAAAAGAATTCTTAACCGCGTTTGGAAACCCCGTCCAAACGCGGTATTATTTTGAACCAAGTCAAAAGGAACGTTGATTTACTGCGAAAGAGCAATGCGCTATCCTTTATCTCGGAAGGTCAGTAAAGGCCTCAACAAAAAAGGAGGATAGCAAAAAATGAGAAAGATAAAAGCTTTGTTACTGGTGGCAGTCCTTGTTGTCTGCTGCATGGCAACTGCTTGCGGCAAGGAAGACAAGAAAGACGGAAAGATTAAGATCGGCGTTGTAAACAACCCGCCGTCCGAGTCCGGCTACCGCGAAGCAAATGTAAAGGACATGGAGAACGTTTTCTCCGCAGCGAACGGCTACGAGCTCAAGACATTCTACAGCAAGAGCAATGACGAGCAGCTTCAGGCGGCGAAGGGCTTCATTACCGAAGGCGTTGATTACCTTCTGATTTCCGCAGCCGAGACAACCGGTTGGGATGACGTTTTAAAGAAGGCTAAGGATTCCGGCGTTAAGGTTTATCTCTTTGACCGTATGATCAATGTAGACGCAAGCCTTTACGAGGCAGCCGTTGTTTCCGATATGGCGAAGGAAGGCGAGACCGCAGTGAACTGGCTTCTTGCGCAGAATCTTCCGGAATACAACGTAATCCACATTCAGGGCGCTATGGGCTCTGATGCACAGATCGGACGTACCGGTGCTCTCGACGCACAGTTCGCATCCGGTAAGATGAAGAAGATTGTTCAGCAGACGGCCGCATGGGACGAAGCAGAAGCGAAGAAGATCGTTGAAACCGTTATCAACAGCGGTGAAGACTTCAACGTTATCTACGCCGAGAACGACGGTATGGCAAAGGGTGCCGTTGCGGCGCTTGACGAAGCCGGTATCACCCACGGTGTAGGCGGTAAAGTAATTGTTATGGGATTTGACTGCAACAAGTGGGCGCTTCGTGAGCTCCTTGCGGGCAAATGGAACTACGACGGACAGTGCAGCCCGTTCCAGGCAAAGATTATCAGCGATTTGATTAAGAGCGGAAAGGCTCCTTCCCAGAAGTTGATTATCAACGAAGAGAAAGGCTTTGATGCGACGACCCTTACGGAAAATGATATCAACACTTACGGTTTGGGTGAATAATCCATAATCCGATGAATTGGCGCAGCTGGGCTGAGAAAATCAGCTTCGGCTGCGCTTTTCTAAACCGTATGGATGGAAACGGAGGACAGGTATGCAGGAAGAATGCTTGCTGACAATGCGCGGCATTGATAAAAGATTTCCCGGCGTTCTTGCCTTAAACGGTGTGGATTTTACGCTTCGCAGCGGAGAAATTCACGCGCTTATGGGAGAAAACGGCGCCGGAAAGTCAACCCTTATAAAGGTGCTGACGGGCGTATATCAGATGGACGGCGGGGAAATCCGCCTCGGTGGGGAGAAAATCGTGATCCGCTCCCCTGAGGATGCCCAGAACAACGGAATCAGCACGGTGTATCAGGAGATTACCCTGTGCCCGAATCTTACCGTTTCCGAGAACATGTTCATCGGCAGAAAGAGCGGCCTTCTGATTCGGCATAAGGACCGCGAAAGGCGCGCGGATGAGATTCTCAGAAGGCTCGGGATTCCGGCAAGAAGTACGCAGCTTCTCGGGAACTGTTCCCTTGCGGTTCAGCAGATGGTTGCCATTGCCCGCGCGGTGGACATGCAGTGTAAGGTTTTGATTCTCGATGAGCCGACTTCGTCCCTGGATGATAACGAAGTGCAGATGCTTTTTAAACTGATGCGCGACCTTCGGGGACAGGGCGTAGGTATCATATTTGTCACCCACTTCTTAGAGCAGGTTTATGAGGTCAGTGACCGGATCACGGTTCTTCGAAACGGCGAACTCGTCGGTGAATACCTGACGGAGGAGCTGCCGCAGGTGCAGCTCGTTTCGAAGATGATCGGCAAAGAACTCGAAGAACTCAGCAGCTTAGGGGACAGTGAAGACGGAAAAATCATGGAACAGGAAGTGTTCTATGAGGCGAAGGGACTGTCGAGTACCGAGGCGATGCCGTTTGACTTCACTATCCGAAAAGGCGAAGTCAACGGCTTTACGGGGCTTCTCGGTTCCGGACGGAGCGAGAGCGTACGCGCGATCTTCGGCGCCGACAAAGTAAACGGCGGCACCGTTACCATCAAAGGAAAACCGGTTAAGATTTCCCGTCCGGTCGACGCGATGAAGCACGGCATCGGCTATCTTGCCGAGGATCGCAAGCGGGACGGCATTATCGCAGACTTAAGCGTCCGTGAGAACATTATTCTCGCCCTTCAGGTAATGGACGGAATCTTTAAGCCGATTCGACGAAGTGAATCCGAGGCCTTTGCGGACGAATACATAAAGGCCCTTAACATAAAAACCGCGAGCAGAGAGACGCCGGTCGGGTCCCTCTCGGGCGGAAACCAGCAGAAGGTTATTCTTGCGAGATGGCTTCTGACGCACCCCGAGTATCTGATTCTCGACGAGCCTACAAGAGGCATCGATGTGGGAACCAAACTGGAGATTCAGAAGCTTGTAAGAAAGCTCTCCGAAGAAGGGATGAGCGTCACATTTATCTCCTCCGAGGTTGAGGAGATGCTCAGAACCTGCAGCCGGCTCATTGTTATGCGGGACCGCCACATTGTGGGCGAGCTTACCGGAAATGACCTGAACCAGACGCAGGTAATGAAGACCATCGCGGGAGGTGAAGCGTAATGAATCTCGTCCGCAAGACCAAATCCATTGCCGCACAGCTGGCGATCCCGCTGGTCGCCCTGACGCTGCTGCTGCTGTTCAACCTCATCCGCGATCCGGGCTTCTACTCCATCACGATCAATCCCAACAACGGCACGCTGGACGGCAACATCATCAGCATCATCGGCAGCGCCAGTGAGCTGGTGATCATCGCCATGGGCATGACGCTGGTCANNAATGAAGACCATCGCGGGAGGTGAAGAGGGATGAAGAAAATCGGCAGAAAACGCTTTCGCGGCGGGCTCGGACAGCTGACCATCCCGATTATCGCGATTGCGATTCTCGCGGTATTCAATCTGATTCGCGACCCGGGCTTTTTCGAAATCGGAATCGCCCATAACAGCGACGGAAACGCCGTATTGTCCGGCAATATCATCAGCATCATTAACGGCGCGAGCGAACTCGCGATTCTGGCCATCGGCATGACGCTTGTAACGGCGGCCTGCGGCGGACAGGATATCAGCGTCGGCGCGGCTGCCGCCATCGCGGGCAGCGTGTTCGTAAAGGTGCTGAAATCTGTGCCCACGGTCAACGGAGGAACGGTGCTTTTCGCATTTGTGTTCGCCTGCGTCGTAGCGATGCTGTTCGGCGCTTTCAACGGTATTTTGGTCGCAGTGTTCCGGATTCAGCCGATGATCGCGACGCTGATTCTGTATACGTGCGGACGTTCCATCGCCTACTGGATTAACGGCGGTGCGACACCGACGATTGCAAGCCCCATCCTTTCCGCAATCGGCGGATTCATACCGGGAATTCCGCTGCCGACACCGGTAATCATTGTCGTGGCGATGGCGATTCTCTTTAAGCTGCTGTTCCATTTTACGTCGCTTGAACTGTTCACGCAGTCCGTCGGAATCAACGGCGCGGCGGCGCGGCTGAACGGCATTAATCCGACATTGATTAAGCTTTTAAGTTTTGTGCTTCTCGGCGTGTGCGTATCGGTTTCCGGATGTATCGGCGTATCGCGGCTCGGCCTCATCAACCATGAAACGCTGCTCCTCGATATCGAGATGGATACCATTCTCGCGGTCGCAATCGGCGGAAACAGCCTCGGCGGCGGCCGGTTTAAAATCGGCGGAAGCATTCTCGGCGCCTACGTCATTCAGACGCTTACGATCACGCTTTACGCGATGAAGGTTTCTTCGACAAATGTTAAGGCTTATAAGGCCGTCGTTATCGTGCTTCTCGTCGTCATGGGCTCCCCGGTGGTGAAGAAACGCTTCAGCAGTTTTATAACGCGACTTTCGGAAAACCGCAGAAAAGGATTGGCGAAAGGAGCGGAAGAATGATGAAAAAGATATTTAAGAGAAAAGAACCGCTGACCGATACCCAGCTTCTGATGACCATCACCATCGTGATATTTTTCCTCATGTATCTGCTGGCGATGCTCCTGCTCGGCGGAGGATTTCTCCGCGCGCAGCAGATTTTCGATATGTTAAATGATAACGCGAGTCTGATTATCGTGTCCTGCGGCCTGACCATCGTCATGATCGGCGGCGGAATCGATATCAGCGTCGGCGCCGTGACATCGTTAGTTGTCATGAGCTGCGCGATTTACCTGAATAAGGGCGGTAACATTTTCCTTTCCGTTCTGCTTGCGGTCGGCATCGGCCTTGCGTTCGGACTCGTACAGGGCTTTCTGATCAGTTACCTCGAGATTCAGCCGTTCATCGTAACGCTTGCGGGAATGTTCTTTGCAAGAGGAATGACGACGATTCTTTCGGTAGATCCGCAGAAAGTTACCCACAAAGGGTTCCTCAAACTGCACAGCAACAAGGAGATTAAGATCCGCTGGCTCGGACACCGCGTTCCGAACGGCAACATCATTCCGGCGGAAATGGAAATCGGCGTGATTGTTGCGCTTGCCGTCGTCATCCTCGTATTCCTTCTTCTGAAGTACGGCCGCCTCGGACGGAACTTCTACGCGATGGGCGGCAACCAGCAGAGCGCGCTGATGCTCGGAATCAACGTAAAGCGCACCCGTTTTCTGAGTTATGTCATCTGCGGGCTTCTGAGCGGAATTTCCGGGTACGTGTTCTTGCTTCATACGGCGGCGGGAAATGCCACGAACGCAGCCGGCATGGAAATGAATGCAATCGCATCCTCCATCATCGGCGGTACCCTTCTTACCGGCGGTGTCGGTAACGTCATCGGTACCTTCTTCGGCACCCTGAGCCTTACGACCATCAAGAAAATCGTTGTCTCGAGCGGACTGAACGACCCATGGTGGCAGAGTATCACAACCGGCGGCATGCTTTGTTTCTTCATTCTGCTTCAAAGCGTGGTCCTCGGCAGACGTTCCAAAAAGAAAAAAACAACATAATTTTTCATGTTTTCCTTCTTCTGCCGCTTCGGCGGCAAAGCAAATTACCCTCTCTGTCGGGCAGCAGAGAGGGTATTGTTTTTGTGGCGGGGTATAGGATTTTGCTGAGTTCCCGGAAAGGTTACCGGATCAGCCGGTTGCCGAGAGCGCACAGGCGGTAGCGCTTCGGGTTCTTCTCCTTGAATTCCTTAAGAAGCGTCTTGTTGGCGGTCTCGAGGGTTTTAATAAGAAACGCCATATCGGAAGGTGTTCCGTACAGGAATTCCTCGTAGAAAGGAATCCAGGCGGTTGCCAGGTACGGAACGGATTCGGAAATCCGCTTCCGGTATTCCGTAAGCGTTTCCTCTTTCCGGATTCCGAGATTCAGGTACGAAAGAATCCTCTGGTTCCTACGGTACAGAGCCGGAGCCTTGTCCCTGTCGGAAAGCCGCGCGAAGCGGCGGAGCGTAACGGCGCGGTCCGAAAGCAGGACAATTGCGGTAAATGTAATAAGCGCCGCTATTGCAAGCAGAACAAGGAGCAGAATCTTAAGTACCGGAACCGGCGTTTTTTCCTCCGGCGGGGCGGGGACGCAGGTCGGGGCGGGTGTCAACTTTACCGGCGCGTCCACACCGTGGTCATCTTTTTCATCGCTCATTGCCCAGTAGCAGTCGTAATTGAAGCCGGGCGTCACGTCAAAGGGAAGCCAGCCGACGTTTTCGAAGTAAATCTCGCACCAGGCGTGGGCCTGATCGGCGGTAACGTCCACGGGATCGCGGCCGCTTAAGTTTACGCTGAAGCCGTGCACGTAACGTGCGGGCAGCCCTTCCGACCACGCAAGCAGTACCATGGCCGTCGCGAAATGCGTACAGTAGCCGCGCTGCTCGGTGAGGAAATAATCAAGGAAGCCGGAAGCATCCGTTACGGTCTTCGGGAACTTGCCGGGGGAAGTCGTGTAGGCGAAGGAATTCAGTGCTTTTCCGATGCGCATCATCCGGTCATACGGCGTTACGGCATCGCCGACAGCCTCCTGTACGAAGGCGGCAGCGGTATCCGAAAGGGTGAAGGACTTCAGGTAACGCGCCCGAAGGTTCGCGCGGTAATTTAAAAAGTTATTGTAAGACTTCACGTATTCGGGAACATCGTAGCGGCGCGCAATCGACGCCCAGTCTTCCGCGGTGACTTCCTTGGCGTTATTCACGAACTCGGAGAAAGCGTTATGTAAAAGGTTCAGCCGGTAGCCTTCCACCTCATACGAATCGTTCAGCCCTTTCTTCTTCTCAAAAAGGACCGTCCGGCCCTTCGCGGAAATCTCGAGGTCCGCGAGCTTCTCGCTCGGGATAAAGGCCTTATCCGGGAGGAACATGTGCTTCGAGGTGAATTCCCGGTAGGTTACTCGAATCTCCACCGACTGCATATAGTCGGGGTAGCGCGGAACCTGCCTCATGGCGAGGTTGGTCTCGAGAACGTCGAACTCGAGCTCGTAGGAGTTCTCCTCCGCGGTGTTCACCCATTCCATATCGTCGAACGTGTCGCATACCTCGCCGGCAAGCCGCACGGAGATCGGAGTTCCCATCACCGGCTCAACAACCAGAAGAACCTTCGAATCGTCCCGCAGGTTTCCGCCGTGCACGCGGGAACTTTCCGAAAAGCCGGGAAGGTAGGAGTCGAAATCATCGTTCTTCCTGTCCGCCCACTGTGAAAGCGAGATCCCGATGTCGCTTAATTTGTTCCAGATTGCCCGGGCGAGATTCCAGGTGTAAGGCTTTTCGCTGATCGGGAACAGCATGCAGAACAGAAGCCATACGTATACGAAGGGTGCGACGTATGTGAGGTGCAGATCGTGGTCGGTGCGTCCGCTTTTCCGCCACAGCACCTGCGTTTCGTCGGCAATCAGAAGGATCAGCACCGTAAGCAGAAGCATGACGCAGAGCTTCGAGCAATAATAATCGAAGAACAGGCAGAATACAAGGAACCCGAGAATTCCTACTGCCCCGATATAACGGACCGCGCGGAGCTCTTTACAGAGGAGGCCAAGCAAAAAGCAGAGGGCAGAAATCGCGGGAATGAGCCATATGTGGAGGTGGGTTTCGAAGAATGCGCTGCTTCCGGTTAAAAGCCCGTAGGCGGCGGGAAGCCCGAGAAGGACGACGACAGCTCCCGCGGCAATCAGGCGGTCTTTGCCCTTCAGGTAAAGTAAGAACGCGCACGCAGCGCAATAGAATACCGCGTACAGACAGACGCCGACCGTCGGCTCCTTAAGGCCGATGTCTCCGTAGCAGAACAGAAGGACAGCGACGCTAAGGGGGGCAGCGAGAACACATTCATAGAGGTACCGGCCAATCTTATTCATCATCACAGCACCTCCTCGAGCTTAGCATCCGGCGCGATCGGAATCAGCTCCGTGCGCGGGAAGGAAAGTCCCTCGGGGAAGTCCGAGGCGGTCAGGGACACGATATACACGACAACCGAGACGCCGTTCGCGTTCAGAAGACGGACGAAGTCTTCCGCGGAGGCGTTCCATTTGCCGAGGATCAAGAAGGCCGCCCGCCCGGTCAAAACGGCCTCCGCGCCGCGAAGCGACTCGAAAAGGCGGGAATCCGTCTGGTTCGGGAAGAAAAAGGTCTTCGAAAGGATTTCATAGTATTCCGCAAAGGAAGCATTGCTACCAACGGAGGTCTCCGCAAGCGCCTCCTCGCGGTGATAGGCGCGGACCGGAATGCTCTCGGATACGAAAAAACGGGACAGCGCGAGGGCAATCTCGAGCATGCGGTTCTCAACCGGCAGGTAGTCGGCCGGCTTCCTGTTATAGCGGCAGGTGCTCAGGATAATGCTGATGTTCTGCTGCTCTTCACCGGTTTCAAGGCGGGACATAAGCTTACCGGTGCGGGCCGTCGCCTTCCAGTGGATGCGGCGCCTGTCATCGCCCGGGGCATAGTCGCGGACGGTCGGGTCCAGAACGGTGCGGCCGGCAGGGTATTCGCGGGACAGAATCCTCGAGAGATTGAAGCTTTTCAGCTCCGTAAAATGATACACCTGCGGGTTGATGGTAACCTCGAGCGGCTCGGGGTTATTGTAGCGGATCCGGAACAGGCGCAGGAAATCCGTAAGCATAACGGACTTGATGCCGACCTTGTAGGTGCCGCGGTATCGGCAGATCAGCGTGGTATCCCTTGTGATCTCGTCGCCCGGCAGAAGCTCATACTCCTCGCCGTCTCGTAGGTCGAGAACCGTCGAAAAGTCCGCATAGAAAAAGACGCGGACGGACGCGAAGGCGAACCGGTCCTCGTTCTGCAGCGTAAAATAATACGGTATCGCATTGTTGCTTACGAAGGTCTTGCCTTCCAGCCGCTGATAGATGGAAAATCGCATACGGACCGCAAGCAGATAGCCGAAGGACAGCACGGGAATCATGGTCATCATGATAAAAAAGCCATACGTAATCGGCCCTCCGTAGAAGGAAATCCCGACTAAGGAGAGAATCCAGAGAGAAATAAAGAGAATGCGGTTACGTATCAAGAGAATACCTGCTTTCAAGGGAAATCAAGGGAAAGAACGCGGGGGCATTCTTTCGGAATCCGGAGGAATCCGCGGGGATCACTCCTTCGGAATCTTGGCGGTGCGCATCAGTGCCGTAAGAACGCTGTCTCCGGTCTCTCCGCCGATTCTTGCTTCCGCGGTCAGAAGAACGCGGTGGTGCAGAACGGGAAGGAAGACATCACGGACGTCATCGGGCTTCACGAAGTTCCGACCGGAGAGGTAAGCCTTGGCCTGGGAAGCGCGCACCAGGGCAAGAAGCGCGCGGGGGCTTCCGCCGAGCTGCAGCTTCGAATCCTGACGCGTCAGGTCAACGAGGTTCTGCATATAGGAAAGTATGCCTTCGCTGATATGCACTTCACTGACCTTCTTACGCATATGGAGAATGTCCTCCGCCTTGCAGACGCTCTCGGCGGCTTCCGCGTCGGCTCCTGCGAGGAAGTTACGGGCCATCACAAGCTCCTGCTCTTTCGCGGGGTAGCCTACGGAAAGGCACATCATGAAACGGTCCAGCTGTGCCTCGGGAAGCGGATAGGTTCCGACAAATTCGATGGGGTTCTGCGTCGCGATTACCATGAAGGGCTCCGGAAGCGGATAGCGGGTGCCGTCCACGGTGACCTGGCCCTCCGCCATAGCCTCAAGAAGGCTGGACTGCGTCTTCGGCGAGGTACGGTTGATCTCGTCGGCAAGCAGGATCTGGTGCATGACGACGCCCTCATGGTAGTCGAATGTCTGGGTTTTCATATTGTAAACCGTCGTTCCGACAACATCGGAAGGAAGGGTATCGGGCGTGAACTGAATCCGTCCGAAGCTGCAGCGGATGCTGTCCGCAAGCGTTCTCGCAAGCGTCGTCTTGCCGACGCCGGGAACATCCTGTAAAAGCACATGGCCGCCTGCAAGCAGGCAGACCAAAACGTTGTCAACAACATCCTCCTTGCCGACGAAAATCGAATTGATGCGGGCTCTTAATTTCTGTATCATATAAACCTCCTGTTCGGTCGGGTATTATCGTATGCCTATTATATCATAGAGAAAACAAACGAAACAATGGTTATTCTTTGCTCAAAATTGTCAGAATAATCTGAATGTTCAAAAACGGGGCGGAGTTGTTCACGGTGCACAAAAATCGGATGCGGTTTTCGTGCACCTTTTTTTGAGCGCAAAATTTCTTTGTGCAATTCGTCTAAGACAACCTGACGGGTTTTTCGTCAGACTACAGCAGTGGGTGACGAAAATGCCCGGAGGGGGCTTTTTTTCGTTGACTTTTGCGCCACGGCGAGCGTATGATTGCCGCACAAAAAACGAAGGAGCACCGACCGACATGAAAACACTCGCCGTGATTTGTCAGAAAACTTCGTACCTCAGGCAGCTTTTAGAATCCATTCCCGGATATCTTCCGAGAGAGTGGACCGTATCGGGATTTGAAACAAAGGAAAGCTTCCTGAAGGAGGAAGGGATAGCAAAGGTACTTTTAGCTGACGTGGCATTTGCCGAAAGAGAAGCATTCGTAAGTAAGAACCGGAAGCGGTTCAATGCGGCTTTATGGCTTACCGATTCGGAGGCGCAGGGTGCGGATGAGGTATTCATGTTCCGTTCGGTTTCGGAGATCGCCGAGCGGGTTCTTGCGGCGGCTGCGGGACCGGAACCGAGGACCGAGCCGTCCGGAAACGGAGGCGGCTTCCAGGTCATCGGATATATCGGCGCGGAAGGAAACAGCGGGTGCACGACGGAGGCATACAGGAAAGCCGTGCGGCTTGCGGCGGAAGGAAAAACCGCGTTTCTCTGCCTTGATAATTCGCCGGGATTGAAGGAACTGCTGGCGGCCGAGGACGGCGTCAGCGAGCTGATGTATCTTCTGAAGGAGTACGGCGCGGAGTGGGTGAAGCATACGGATTACTGCGAAAAGCAGATTGCAGGGGTCTCGGTTTTCGCAGGCGTCGCGCGGATCGGAGACGCGACGGAGTTTCGCGAAAACGAATCGGAATGCTTTCTCAGCGGGCTCCGCGACCTGAACTGCCGGAATCTGGTCATCGATTTCGGGACAAACGGGACGGAGGAGCTGCTTTTACAATGCGATACCGTCTATGTCTGCGGGGGCAGAAACAGTGAGAAGAGAAAGGCGCTTGAGGCGCAGGCGGCACATGGGGGCTTTGCGGACCGCTTGCGTCCGGCGGCCGCGGAAACAGCCCGGGCGGGCAGGTAAGCGGTGGGCAGCAGGTGAACTTGACCGCAAGCGAACTTGTGCAAAATTTGCACAAGTTGCGGATAAACGGGGGTAGACAGATGATATTGGACCGGGAACAGCGGCGGAATCGATTTCGCGCGCTGGTTCTTCAACGGATCGACGGATCCACGGAGCTTGATGATAACGGACTTCGCCTTCTGATTGAGAACGTCATAAGAGCGCACTGCCGGAAGGAAAGCCTTACCATCGGGGAGCGGCGGGAGACCAAGAAGGATGTTTTCGATTCGTTAAGACGGCTTGATGTTTTGCAGGATTTGATGGAGGACGGAAGTATAACGGAAATCATGGTGAACGGGCCCGACCATATCTTTTACGAGCGGGAAGGGCAGCTTTATCAGAGTGAGCGCCGGTTTTACGACCGGAAGAGGCTTGAAGACGTCATCCAGAAGATTGCATCCGGCGTGAACCGGGTAATTAACGAGGCCAACCCGATCGTCGATGCGAGATTACCTGACGGGTCACGCGTGAACGCCGTGCTTCCGCCGGTAAGCCTTTCGGACGCCGTGCTTACCATTCGGAAGTTTCCCGAGGAAAGGATTACCATGCAGCAGCTGATCGCCATGGGGTCCATAACGCAGGAAGCGGCGGAGTATCTGAAGGTTCTGGTGCGCGCCGGCTACAACATCTTCGTAAGCGGCGGAACCGGCGTCGGGAAGACCACTTTCCTGAATGTGCTTTCGGATTATATTCCGCCGAATGAACGAATCATTACGATCGAAGACTCAGCGGAGCTGCAGATCAAGAACATTCCGAACCTGGTGCGGCTTGAAGTGCGGAATGCGAACATGGAGGGCAATCACGCGGTTACCATCCGCGATCTTATAAAAACATCTCTAAGAATGCGGCCGAACCGGATCATTGTCGGAGAGGTCCGGGACGCGGCATCCATTGATATGGTGCAGTCGTTAAATACCGGCCATTGCGGGATGTCAACCGGGCACGCAAACTCGCCTGCGGACATGCTGTCAAGACTTGAGACGATGGTTCTTCTCGGGGAGGAGATTCCGCTTCTTGCGATACGGAAGCAGATCGCGTCGGCAATCGATATCATCATTCACCTGGCGCGGCTACGTGATAAGACGCGCCGCGTGACGGAGATCGTCGAGGTGCTTTCCTGCACGGACGGGGAGATTCCTTTGAATCCGCTGTTCCGTTTCGAAGAGGAAGGCGAGGACGAAAACGGCCGGATTCTCGGAAGACTTCGTTATCTCAATAATCCGTTACAGAGCCGCGGCAAACTGCTGGCGGCGGGGGAGGAAGAATGTATTCCGCATATCTCGGAGTGATTACGCGAAATCTATTGTTTATTGTTCTTTCCGGTTTTCTGTTCTTTCGAACGCCCTGGTGTGTTCTGTGGCTGGGACCTTATCTGATATACCGCCTGCACCGGGACCGGAAAGATGCGGAGGAGAAAAGAAGGAGACTTCTGGCGGCGCAGTTTCGCGACGGAATGCAATGCCTGCTGTCCTCTCTGGAGGCAGGCTACAGCATCGAAAACAGCGTAGAGGCAGCAGTAGCGGATCTGCGCGTCATGTTCGACGAGAAGGCACCCATCGTGGCGGCCTTCCGTCGAATGAGCCACCGTTTCCGAAACGGGGAAGATACGGAAACCGTAATCCGGGATTTCGGGGAGCAGAGCAATGTGGAGGACATAAGGAATTTTTCGGTGGTATTTACCATTGCAAACCGTTCCGGCGGAGACATTGTCCACGTGATCCGCTCCGTAAACGACACCCTGTACCAGAAGCAGGAGGTAATGCGGGAGATCCGGACGGTGCTTCTTGCAAAACAGCTGGAGGTAACCATCATGAAATGGATGCCGTTTGCTATCCTTGCGTACTTCGGGCTGTTTGCACCGTCTTTTCTGACGCCGCTTTATGAGGGAATAACCGGGCATGCGATCATGCTGGTTATCTATATAGGCTATCTGTTCTGCCAAAGATACGCGGAAACAATAGCCGATATCAATATCTGAATGAGAGGAGGGAGTGGGTGAGTTTATGGCCGTTATCCTGGCAGCAGCCCTGTGGGCGGTACTCGGAATCGTCTGCATAATACTCGGATATGTCTTTGCGTTCCTACACGGAAATCCGGACGGAAGAATGCTTAAGAAGGCGAAGCAGGGACTCCTGTGCGGAGGTTATCTGTATAGCCTTTGGAAGCGGAAAATGCTACGGAAGCTTCAGTTATCAAAGCGCGAGGAGCAGTACTACCGCGCGATTTACGTGAATGAAGATCCGTTGCTTTCCCGACTCATGCGGGAATGCCGGCAGGGTCTGATCGTATTCGGATGCAGCGTGGCATTTGCCGCGGTTATGGCTGTTCTGTCCGAAGGAGGAGCGTTCTCCGATACGAAGATCAATGCCTTTCAGAGGCCGGCTTCCGGTACGGAGACCGTGCAGCTTCGGGTTATGATGGACCGGAAGAGTTATGACATGGAATACACGGTCCGGGAGCGGACTTTCTCGGAGGAGGAAGTGAAGGCCGCTTGGGAGAAAGCGAAGCAGGAACTGCCGGAACAGATACTCGCGAAGAATCTTTGCGCAGATGAAATCACGGGGGATCTGTATCTTCCGAAGAAGCTTGCGGGAACGAATGTGGAGCTGGTGTGGATGTCTTCGAATTACAGGATTGTGGATTACGAAGGAAAGGTGAATACCGCTAATGCCGCGCCGGACGGAAGCATCGTTACGATCACGGTACAGCTGAAATACGGAACGTTGACGGAGTTTCTGGACATTCCGGTACGCGTGCTTCGGGGGAATCCCGAGGAGAAAAGCGCAGGGGAACGGTTATATGAAGAACTCGAGAGAAGAGACGCAGACCAGGTTTATGACCCGATCATGGAATTGCCGACCGATGTGGGCGATGCCCCGGTAACATTTTACAGAAAAAAGAGCAGGACGCCATGGTTGTTTGCGGTTTTGTTCCTTCTGTTGCTCGGAGGACTGTTTTGTATGTGGGGGTCCGAAGAGAAACGCATGAGACAGGAACGGGAGGACCAGCTTTTGAAGGATTATCCCGACCTGGTCAGCAAGATTACGCTACTGATGCAGGCGGGTCTTACGCTAAGATCCGCCTGGGACAGGATCACCGAGGATTATCTGTCCGCACGCGATAAGAAGAAAACACGATATGTATACGAAGAAATGCGAAATGTGCGAAATAAACTGAGTGCCGGAATTCCCGAAGCTGCGGCTTATGAGGAATTCGGCAGAAACTGCGGGAACATCCGTTACCTCAGACTTTCTTCCGTTCTCGTGCAGAACCTGAAGAAGGGAACCGGCGGCCTTGTTCCGCTGCTCCGAAAAGAGGCGGCAGAGGCATTTGCCGAAAGGAAAGAACGGGTGAAGCAGAAAGGAGAAGAGGCGGGGACACGGCTTCTGATTCCGATGGCCGGAATTCTCGTCCTGATTCTCGCAATCATTATGATACCGGCGTTTTTAAGCTTTTAACCGCCGGAGAAAGGGACTGTTATGAAAAAACTGTTTCGTCGAATAATCGACACATTGAAAGGCCTTGCCAAGGACCAGAGCGGAATCGGAGTGGTGGAAATTATTCTGATTCTCGTGATCGTCATCGGGCTGGTGCTGATTTTCAAAAACGAGATTACATCCATTATCAACAGTGCGTTCGATTCCATCAAATCCGATTCGGGCGCGATATTACGATGAGGCGGCAACGGGCCGCCGGATCGATTACGGTGCTGTTTTCCTTTATTCTGTTCCTTCTGATATCGTTGGTACTGGTCAGTGTGGAGTCTGCAAGACAAGAGGCCGCAGTCTCCATGCTGCAGACCAACCTTGCGCTTTCGCTGAAATCGCTTCAGGGGGAGTATTACGCGCCGTTATTCGATGAGTATGATATCTACGGACTGTATCAGGCGGATCCGGCGGAATCGCTCCGCGGATATCTGACCGGAAGCCTTGACCCGCTTTCGGACCTTCCGGACGGTTATTCCGGAAGCACTGAGTCCGGGTTCAGCTTCGCGTGTAAGGACCTGACGGTTAACATTGAGAAGAAGTATTCCCTGACCGACGCCGGCGGCGAGTTCATGCGGCGGCAGATGGTTTCCGCCGGTGCCGTAAGCGGCGCGGAGGTTTTGGTCGAAGAACTTCTTGAAGCCATCGGCATGCTGAAGGAGCAGGAGCCGGGACTTCGCATGCTTGAGGAGCGCGCGAAAGCGGAGGAAAAGCTTACGGCCATGGACACGCTTCTGTTAGAGCTGATCCCTCTTTTAGACGGCATTCCGACGAACGCCTCGGGAATTCTCTGCGATGAGGAGGGGAAGATCCATCCTTCCCATTTCTTCGCCAAATGCCTGACAACCACCGAACCGACAAGAGAAGCGGTTCATCTCGACACCTTTTCGTTATATCTTTATCTGGAGCCTTATTACGTCAATCTCAGCGAGCTGCTTGAAAAAGAGCGGACAGAACGGGCGGACTTTGAGCAAAACCGCACCGAAGACGGCCCCGAAAAATGGGACGGCGAAACGGCTGAGCTGATGCTGTTCCACCTGGATTGGACGATACCCAAGATACAGTCGGCCGTTTCCGCCGTAAGAAAACTGCGTACACTCCAGGAAGAGGTGAAACCGCTTCTTACAAACTATGAGAACAAGCTTAATGAGTATGGGGGGATACTCAGCGAAGGATGGATGGAGGCGCTGTCGGAAAGTCTCTTGGCAATGAAGCAGTATATCGGAAACACCGAGACGTATTATGATTTCTCGGCAATGCATGACCGCCTCTCGGAGAACCTCGGGATACTGGAGAAAACCCGGGAGATTCTCGGTGATTATCTGGAGAACTCCGGAGAAAACTGGGAGGAGCAGCTTTCGGCGGCAGAGGCGGAGCTTGCCGGGTATTCCCTTGACGGACTGGAAATCCGTTATCAGGGAATGAAGCGCGGAACAACCGTCAAGGACAGCTTCTTTCAGAAACTGAAGAATCTCCTTACCGACGGACTCACGGCGGGAGTGCTGGATGCGGACAATCTGTCCGTGAAGCAGCTGAAATCTTCAAAACTGCCGTCGAACTCGGTCGGAGCCGGCGTGTTCGATGTGTTTGATATCAATCTGCCGGAGAACGCGTCCGATATCGGCGGGGGAACGCTCTTCTCCGTAATTCGCGGCTGGAAGCTGTCGGAGTTTACGGAGTTTCTCGAAGGAGCCATGGAGGATCTGGTTGAGAAAACACTTGTGGTTTCTTATGCGAAGACGCATTTTTCGGATTATTCCGATACGGACGGAGAAGGCGTGCTTAACTATCAGCTCGAATACCTGCTGTTCGGAAAGAAGAACGACCCGGATAATCTGCGGCGCGCCGCGCTTTGCATTTTGGGCGTCCGGCTTTTGATGAACATTGTTCATACATTCACCAATTCGGAGAAAAGGGCACAGGCGCTTGCCGCGGCGACGGAAATCTTCGGTATTGCGATACCGTTTCTGACGAAGGCCTGCCAATATGTAATCCTGATTGCCTGGGCGCTGCAGAACGCCAAGCTGGAAACGGCCGAGATCCTGAAGGGGAAGAAGGTGCCGTTTCTTGTGACAAAGGCTTCGTTTCAGATCACCTATGGGGAAATCGCCACGATGGACAAAGAAACGCGCCTGAAGCGAGCGGAAGCGTACGAGGACGCGACGGGAGTTGCTCCGTCGTACGGGACTTATCTTCTTCTCTTTCTGATGATTCACGGGGAAGATTCCCTTGTCTATCGGTCTATGGACCTTATTCAGGAGGAAATCCGGGAGGGATATGATCCGGATTTCCGGCTTTCGGATTGCCTGTGCGGGGTAGCGGTTTCCGTTCAGGCAACGCTTCCCGGAAGATACAGTGCTGTTTCGGTTTCGGAGGGCGGCGGCAGCCGCAGGATAGAAGCCTCCGGAACCTGCCGATATTAATGTTCTCCCCAATTATATCATCCTGCCAGGCCGGTTCCGGTCCGCAAACGCGGACCGGAGCGGGGCGGCGGGAACAGGGAGTCTTCTCCGGCAACCGCTTCCGCCTTGTGCACTCACCTTCTCTCTCCGGGCGAGGCGGGAACGGTTACCGGAGGTGATAACCATGCGGAGAAAAGGATCCATGACGGTCGAAGCGGCATTTGTCGTCCCCTTGTCCTTCTTTGCGGTGGTTGTTTTTCTGAATCTGTTTCTGTTCCTCCAGGTGCAGATGCGGGTGCAGAAGGAACTGTCGTCCATCGGCGGGGAAGTCATGGCGCTCGGGACGCTTTTTGACAAGGCGAAGACGGAGGTCTCCGATCCGGATTCGGAAGAAACCGGTTCTTTGGGAATCGGAACCCTGATCCGGCAGCTCGGCGCGGAAGCATATCTTTCCGCCAAGATGACGGAAAAGGTCGGCGGCGAAAGCTGGCTTAGGCACATACGGAACGGATCCGCGGGGTTTTCCTTCTCGGGTTCCTCCCTTTATAACGGCAATATGGATATCCGGATTCTGGTCAGTTATTCGTATGTCTTTGACAATGCGCTGTTCGGCATCGGATCGATTCCCGTTAAGCAGCAGGTTGTTGCAAGGGGATTTTCCGGGTCGGGAAGAACGAAAAGCGAGAGCGGAAGCGACGAAGAGGAAGATGAAGAGAAGACTACGGTGTATGTTACGGAGAACGGAACGGTGTTCCATCGCCTCCGGGACTGCACGTATCTGAAACCCGACATCCGCCAGGTTACGCCCGAGGAGCTTCCGAACGCCCGAAACTCTTCCGGTCACAAATACTACGAATGCGAATATTGTCGAAATAAAGGGAACGGAGCGATATACTATATTACGCCCTACGGGGAGCGTTTTCATACAACGATTTCCTGTCAGGAACTCCTCCGAAAGGTATCGGAGCTTTCCGAAGAAGAGGCGGTGGAAAAGGGATACCGCCCTTGCAGCAAATGCGGAGGAAAAGAAGAATGAAGCTGGGGTTTATGTATTGGTATATTGCAGCGGTCACAACTGCCGGCAGCATAACGGATATCCGGAAGAAAAGCGTTCCGGTATGGTTTCTTTTCGGAATGGCTGCCGGCGTGATTCCGATTGCCCTTTTTGAGCGGAACATTCCGCTTATGGCAAGGGTTTTGGGCTTCTTTGTCGGAGCGCTGTTTCTTCTTGTCAGCGTTCTTTCGAAGGAGGCCGTCGGAAAAGGGGACGCGATTATGATCGGAATCAGCGGGGCGGCGCTCGGATTTTCCGCAATCAGCGTAATTCTGTGCATCAGCTTCTTTCTGCTTTCCGTAATATCGCTCGGACTTCTTGTAATTAAGCGGCTCGGAAGGAAGGACCGGATTCCGTTCTTTCCTTTCTTGGCCGCCGGAGAATATGTGCTTGCGGGGATACTGTTATGCAGATGACGAAGAGAAAATATAAGGCGCCATCCGATACAGCGGAGGGGGCATATACGGTTGCGGCATCCTATACGGTGGAAGCGGCTTTCATCGTACCGCTCTGCACGATGATTATCCTTCTGCTGATCGGACAGACGCTTTTCTACCGGGACGTTGTAACGGCGGAACGGATTGCCATGACCGCCGCACAGGAGGGCGTGCAATACCGTCTCACGTCGTCCGCTCTCGGCGAAGCGAAACTGGATTACGGACGCTTTTTCAGTGAAGGAATTCTTCAGAATTACGGGACCGCGCTTCGGATAAAGGACGAGGAAGCCATAGAGGAATATGCCGCGGAGCTTCTTCGCGGAAAGCTGTGGTTTGCATACGGGACGGGGGTTTCCGCAGAGATGCAGGGGAATGATGTTACCGTGACGATAACCATCGATGCGGCCGACGCCGTCAAATACCTGTTCCGGTACGGGAACGCCCCTCTTTTCCATCGGAAGGCAAGCGTTACCGTGCAGGGGCAGGATATCGCGATGGATAACCGGATGATAACGGCGGCGTGGGATACAAGTACGCGGATCAGCGGGCTTTCGGAAATCCTCGGGAAACTGCAGAATCTTCTCGGGAAAATCATCGGATAACGGAGTCTGCCCGAAAGCCGATTAAATAACCGCGTCACGGGCATGCGTCACGAGACAGAACGAAAGGAAAGAAAGATGCAGGCGCAAGTGAAAGAAATCGAATCCATGGAGGACCGATACCTGGTTCTTTCGGAGGTTCCGAATGAGGAAACCTTCGAGGAGGAGATGCTGTTATACAACCGAATCCCCGGGCTCCTTCCCATGGAGACGGGGATGCTTTCCGGCGGCAAATACCACCGCTACCGGATCACAAACCGGCGAAGCCTTCGCAAGGCGCTGCCCGGTCGGAAGCTGTCCGGCGCGGAATTCGAGCGGCTTTTCACCGAAATCTTCGGAATCATCCGTCACGCAAAGCAGTTTATGCTGCGGGAAGACGGATTTCTGATTCTTCCGGAGACGATTTTTCTTGATGAGCAGACGGGAAACGTAGAACTTATTTATTATCCGGAATTCCACTGTCCGCTGATCGAGCAGATGCGGGAACTTTCCGGGTGGCTCATCAATTTTTTAAATACCGCCGATGAGAAGGCGGTCTACAACGGGTACGCCTTCCACGTTCTCACCCACGGGGACAACTGTACCTTCCAGTCCATTGCGCAGGTGATGAAGGAAACGCCGGCCTTGCCGGAGGTGAGCACCTGGGCGGAAGAACCCGACGAACCCGCGTACCGCGTGACGAAACCGAAACGAAGAAAGGGCGCGCTTCTCGGCGGAAGCATGCTCTTCCTCGCGTCGGTCGGGGCAATCCTTTTCTACGTAATGCGTTGATTCTCTACACGAAATATGATACAATAAGGTCTCGTGCAGGATGTGCACAGATTACTTAAGCGCGTGAGGAGAAAGAGGCATGGAGGAAACATTGCGAAAGGATACGATGGCAGACAGACTGCAGCGGTTCCTTCCGGGACGCGGGTTTCTTCCGGTGAATCTTCATGCGGAGGGAATGTCGCTTTATTACCGTACGGATGAAGGGATAGCGACGCTTGTATGGATCATCGGGGATCAGGCGCTTACGCTTTTGGACGCGGGGCAGTACCGGGCGCAGGGAGAGACCATCCGGTCCATGTTCCTCGAAAACGGCATGCAGACGATTCATACGCTGACGCTGTTTCTTTCCTCGGATATCAAAAAGGCGCGGGTCGTCGGAGATGGAACGCCCTTCTGGATTGTGGACGAAGCCTACGGCCGGCTGGTGATATACGAGAATCAGCCGGAGGAATTTGCCGGGCTTAAGAGCATGATCGAGCAGAATCTGCATTTCGGCGCGGATATCCGAAACGAGAACGGAGCGCAGAAATCAGGCGTTTACGCAGAGCAGACCGTTCATCCGATCAAGAAAGCAAGATACTCAACCGGCTATAACGGCACGGGGACACTGCCGACGGGAATTACGAGATGGGTGAACTTCATCACATTTGCCCTCGTTGCGATCAATGTAATCGTTTTCTTTTTTGAACAGAAGTTTTATGAGCCGATGATCAGCGGCGGAGCCAACAGCTGGACCCGCGTGACGGAAGACAGGCAGATATACCGGCTGATTACCTGTATGTTTCTGCACAGCGATAACGAGCACATCATCGGAAACATGATGACGCTTCTGTTCGTCGGAAGCGCTCTTGAGGAGCGCATGGGACATATCCGGTACACGATAACGTATATGCTGAGCGGGCTGATTGCTTCGCTTTCTTCGTGTTTCTATCACATGAAGATCGGGGAGAACGCGTACAGCATCGGAGCGTCCGGCGCTGTTTACGGCGTGCTCGGCGCGCTTGCGTTTCTTATGTTTGTGAACCGGGACAAGCGGGACAATTCGACGATGATACGGCTTATCATCTTCGGTGCGTATATGGTCTTCCGTGTCATTGAGGATTCCGGAAGCAACATCGATAATGCGGCGCATATCGGCGGATTTGCCGCGGGAACGCTCTTTGCGTTTTTCTTCTGGCTGTTTCGCAAAAACCGGCGGAGCCGTTATCAAAGCCGTGCATAGCGCGGATTCGGAGGATGCGTATGTTTCGGATGTGGTGCAAGATGTGGAAGTCCGGCCGGCTCATTAAGGATAAGACGGTCTGCAATGCGGAGCCCGTCAATCGGACGCGGAAGATCTTCGACGGCATCGATGAGGTGTGCCGTGAGTGGGATCTGGCGAAGCCGATCTGGCTTCAGGCAAATATTCGGGATTTTCAGACACATTCGCGGACGCGGTTCAATCAGGACTGTTTCGCGGAGACGATTCCGTTTGATTTTCTGGAAATCCATGTCATAGAAGAGGATTGACGGAGGGTTTATGGTCAGAAGAATTGATTTAATGGCGCTCAAGTTTTATGAGAAAGAGCCGTTAACCGGGAGTCTTGAGGGAATGCGGTACCGCATCCGGCTTTTAAAGAATGAGGAGACCGAAGAGAAGCAGTTTGAGGTCGTCCTGTATCCGGACCGGTGGTGCTTCGAGAAGACGGAGGATTCCCTGAAGCAGACGTATCATTTTCCGTTTACGGAAGAGGGTCTGACGAAGATTGCGGACTTTTTGAACGAGCAGGCCACGGAGCAGAAGGAGCTCTGGAACGCGTAAACGAGTAAGAGCAAAGAGCGCCGGAGCGCATACCGGATGCGAAAATGCAACAGGGAGAGAGACAATGAAAAAACGCAGAAGAACGGGGCCGGATCCGAGAATCCTGCTTGCGGTCGCAGTGATATGCGGCATCATTTCGATTATCTGCATCGTTAATATAATCCGCGGGGACAAGGAACCGAAGAGCGGGGAGAAAGCAACCCCGACAACCTATGTAAAGAATGATCCGACCGGAGCCACGAAGCCCGTTGATGAGCCGAGTGATACGCCCACGCCCACCGAGGTGCCGGATCTCAGTTATGATATCATGCTTTGCTTCGCCGGAGACATCAATTTCCAGGACGGCGGAATTCCGATGACGAAGCTCGAGCAGGAGGGCGGAGACCTTAAAAAATGCATCTCTCCGGAGCTCCTGAAGATCATGAATGACGCGGACCTGACGATCATCAATAACGAGTTTACTTATACGACCCGCGGCACGGCGACGGCCGGTAAGGCCTGGACGTTCCGTGCTGATCCTTCCCGCGTGAGTCTGCTTCACGAGATGGGCGTCGATATCGCAATCTTGGCGAACAACCACGCCTACGATTACGGCGAGGTTTCCCTCACCGATACCATGGATACGCTGAAGAACGCAGGAATCGCCTACGTCGGAGCGGGATACAATCTCGACGAGGCGAAGGCGCCGGTATACCGGACGGTTCAGGGCAAGACGATTGCATTTGTCGCGGCGAGCCGGGCGGAGAAGAATATCCTTACGCCCATGGCGACCGATACGAAACCGGGAATCCTTCGGTGCTACCGGATCGGAGACGATCCGAAGATCAAGAGCGATGAGGAAGCCGTCTTCGTGGAGGCAATCCGTGAAGCAAAGCGCAACGCGGATTTCGTTATCGCCATCGTGCACTGGGGCGCGGATTATCAGGAGAAGATCGAGCAGGTGCAGATTGATACCGCGAAGATTTATCTCGATGCGGGCGCCGACGCGATTATCGGCGGACATTCGCATAAGCCGGATCCCATTGATTTCTATAACGGCAAGCCGATTGTCTACGGCTACAGCAATTTCTGGTTTAACGAAAAGGACCTGGGCTCGATGCTGATCGAACTCAGGATTCACGGAGATGACGCGACCGGTGAGCAGCATGTGGACCTTTATTACATCCCCGCGAGACAGAAGAACGTCACCACAACAATCGCTCTCGGCGCAGACCGCGAGCGGGAAGTCAACAATATGCTGAAGATTTCCGGCAACAAGATCGTAATCGCCGAGGACGGACTCGTAACGCCGGCACAGTAAGAACATAGCAGGGGCTGTCGCACGAAGCGACGCCCCTTTTTAATTACACATCCGCAGGCTTAATTTTTCAGAAAAGAGAGGGGCTGTCGCTTCGTGCGACAGCTCCCTTTGATTGCCGGAGAAGACTCTTCAGATGGGTAATTGGAACTGAAAGACGGTAGCTTTGCGTTCAGTTCCAGGGAATAACCGTTAATCTGGAACCGGAAGGCGGAAATTCTGATTTTGGTTCCAAATAGTTGACGGGAAACTGGAACCGAAAGAAGAAAACCCCCCGTTTAGTTCCAAAGAGTTACCAAGAAATTGGAACCGGAAGACGCGAATTTTGCTTCTGGTTCCAGAGAATCGTCGGAAACCTGGAACCAAGAGAAGACCCCTCGGCTTCTGGTTCCAAAAGCTGTCCGAAAAGATGGAACCGGAGGCGAGCAATTCGTCTTCCGGTTCCAAAATAACGATGTAACTTCCGGTTCCAAAATAACAATGTAATGAGGGGTAGCCGGGCTCTCCGAGAGGCTTATTCCCACTGACTCATATATAACTTGTAATAAGCTCCCTTCTTGGCCATCAGTTCCTCGTGGGTGCCCTGCTCGTCGACGCTTCCGCCGCCGATTACAAGGATGCGGTCAGCGTTTCGGATGGTTGAGAGACGGTGCGCGATGACGAAGCAGGTCTTATCCTTCATGAGGGTTCGCATGGCGGACTGAATCTGCCGCTCCGTGCGGGTATCGACATTGGAGGTGGCTTCGTCGAGGATCAGCATCTTTGCGTCATAGAGCATGGCGCGGGCAATCGTGAGCAGCTGTTTCTGACCCTTCGAAATGTTGCCGCCGTCCTCGGTGATGACCGATTCGTAGCCGTTCGGCAGGCACATGATGTACTTATGGATGTGCGCGGCCTTGGCGGCAGCGATTACCTCCTCGCGGGTCGCGTCGCTCCGGCCGTAGGCGATGTTGTCGTAAATCGTTCCGTGGAACACCCAGGTGTCCTGCAGAACCATCGCGTAGGCCTTGCGGAGTGAGGTCATCGTGTAGCTTCGGTGCTCGGTGCCGTCGATGCGGATCTCGCCGCTCTGCGGGTCATAGAAACGCATCAGAAGGTTGATGATCGTTGTCTTGCCGGCGCCGGTCGGTCCGACGATCGCAATCAGCTTGCCGGCGTCCGCCTTCAGATTGACGTTCTGAAGAATCGGTTTCTCGGGAACATACGCAAAATGGATCCCCTTCAGTTCCACATTGCCTGCAACTTCGCTGAGTGTCTTCGCATCGGGTACGTCGGCGGTTTCCTCGGGCTCATTAAGAAGCCGGAACACACGCTCCGCAGCGGCAAGCGACGAGAGAATCTCGTTCGAAATGTTGGCGACCTCGTTGATCGGCCCGGAGAATTTGCGGGTGTATAAAAGGAACGAGGCAACCTGGCCGAGGGTAATCATCTCCTTCATGTAAAAGACCGACCCCGCCGTCGCGGAAAGCGCCAGCGAAAGGTTTGTGAAGAAGCCGACCGTCGGTCCGATCTTGGCGGCCTGGTAGTCCGCCTTGTAGTAGGCGTCGCAGGCGTTATTATTGTGAATATCGAAGGCGTCCGTGGACTGCGCCTCGTGAGCGTAAGCCTGAATCGTCTTCTGCCCGGAGAACATCTCCTCGGAGAAGCCGTTCAGCATGCCGTACATCGCGGAACGCTTGGACATCAGCGGCCTTGTCTTACGCATCATGTAGCGCGTGTACCAGATGTACACGGGAATCATCACCACGACGACGATGACGAGCGGCGCGTAGATCGAAAGCATCAGGGCAAATGCGCCGGTCACGGTGATGATCGACGACAGGATCTGCGTGATGTCGGTCGAAAGCGAGTTGCTGATGACGTCAATGTCGTAGGAAACACGGCTTATGATGTCGCCGGTCTGGTGCGTGTCGAAATAGCCGACCGGAAGCTTCATCAGCTTGTCCATCACATCGGCGCGGAGCTTGCGTCCCACGGAGCGTCCTATATTCATCATCAAAAATGACAGCATGTAGTTGACGACGGACGAAACGATGTAAAGAAGGAGCATCAGACTCGCATAGCGGTATACGAGCTTGAAGTCGACCGCTCCTGCGCCGCCCTCCATTGCCGTGATTGCCGAGCCCGCAAGCTTCGGCCCGATCAGGGCGAAGATGTTGGCGGTCAGCGAAAGGATTACGCCTGCGAAGATTCCGAGGCGGTAGCGTCCGAGATACCCAAGAAGGCGGATCAGCGTGCCCTTTGTATCCTTCGGTTTGTCGGTTTTGCTGCTAAGCGGAGGCATATTCTTCACCTCCCATCTGCGAGCGGTAGATGTCCTGATAGATTTCGCAGGACTCCATCAGCTCCTCGTGCGTGCCGTAGCCGACGGTCTCGCCGGCTTCCATGACGAGAATCTTGGTTAATGGCCGGACGGAGCTGATTCGCTGGGCAATCGTAATGCAGGTCGACTCCTTATGATTCTCGCGGATAGAGCGCCGAAGCGCCGCGTCGGTCTTATAGTCAAGCGCGCTCGAAGCATCGTCGAGGATCAGGATCTCGGGTCTGCCGGACAGCGCCCGCGCGATGATGACGCGCTGCTTTTCGCCGCCGCTTAAGTTCGCGCCGGCTTTCGTTGCCATATAGTCAAGTCCTTCCGCGTGACTGTCGACAAATGTGATGATGCCCGCGTCGGTAAGGGCGCTTCTTAATTCCTCATCCGGGATATCCCGGCCGAAGGCAACATTCTCGCGGAGAGTATCGGCGAAGATCATATCGTTCTGGAAGACGACGCCGACCTTTCTGCGAAGCTCCGAAAGCTCGTAGGAGCGGACGTCGTAGCCGTCCACGAGGATGCGCCCGCCGGTTACGTCGTAGAAACGCATCAGAAGGTTTATAAGTGTCGTCTTGCCGCAGCCCGTCGCGCCGATGATTCCTAAAGATTCGCCGCGGTTTAAGTCAAAGCTGATATCGGAAACGGCGTATTCGCGGTCGGCGGATTCCACCGTTTCGTTAAGGTGCGGATAGGTAAAGCTCACGTGCTCGAAGCGGATGAACGGAACGTCCTCACGGGGTCCGCGCGCCGCCACCTCGGGGCGGACATTGCCGAGCTCAAGCACCGAGCCGATACGGTTTGCGGATGCGCCGGCCTTCGTGTACATGATGAAGATACGGTTCAAACCGAGCACCGCGCCGAGAATGATATTGAAATAGATCAAAAACGTGATGATAACGCCGGACTTCATGTCGCCGCTGTTGACACGCTGGGAGCCGAACAGGATGACGAGCACGAGGCCGATGTTTAAGAACAGGTTCATCAGAGGATTCGGAAGAGCCATCGTAGCGCCCGCACGAAAATCGGAGCGGGACAGCTCATCGTTCGCTTTGTTGTAACGGGTCTTCTCATGCTCTTCGCGCGACAAAGCCTTGACGACGCGGATGCCGGTGATGTTCTCCCGGAGGATCCTCGTGAGACGGTCCACATTGTCCTGCACCGTACTGTACAAAGGAATTCCGTGCCGCGAGACGAACAGAACGACGCCCGCCATCAGCGGAACCATGCAAAGGAACACTAAAGAGAGTTCCCAGTCGAGAAGCATCGCCATGAAAACGCCGCCCACCAAAAGGATCGGGGCGCGGATACCCATTCGCTGGATCATGCCGATGAAATTCTGCACGTTGTAGCTGTCGGCTGTCATCCGGGATATGAGCGACGGCAGCGTAACGCTGTCAAACTGCGAGCCCGTAAGTCCGACCGTAACCGAGAAGAGGTCGTGGCGAAGGTCCCTTGTGCAGTCGCGGGCGATGGACGAAGCGTATTGGTTGGCCTTCACATTTGCCACCCGTACAAGAATCGCGCACAGCACCATGACGCCGCCGAACCAGAGCACCCGGCTCAGGTCCTTCGTCGGCACGATGTCGTCCACCATATACTC
The DNA here is from genome assembly GCA_002308955.1 of Lachnoclostridium sp. UBA1241. Classification (GTDB taxonomy): domain Bacteria; phylum Bacillota; class Clostridia; order Lachnospirales; family Lachnospiraceae; genus ISDg. The sequence continues at coordinate 38,211 of DBWJ01000033.1, forward strand.
GAGGAGGAAGGGAATGAAGAGTTCTCCGATGGAACCGAAAAATTTGACAGTCACGCCGAAAGCGACGCGCCGCCGGTACGGTTTCATGTAACGTAAGATGGTTTTCATAGGGTTCTCAAGCCGCCGGAAAGTTCCGATTTTTAAAGCATTTGCGGAAAATCGACGGATTTTCTTTCATATTTTTCGAATTACGCTATTATAGAATAGCATTTTCCGCTAAAAAAGTTCAATACTTTTCTGCCTATTTGTTGACGAAACCGCAAACGCGTGATATTATTTTTCGTATAGAGATTAAAGTGAGAGAACTGTCAGCATGTCATACCCGAGAAGAAAACTGGACATGGATCTCCTGATTCTGGAGAGAGAGTCCTGCGAGAGAATGACGGCGGTTCAGAAATTGAAGAATCCCGCATGGGATTTTGACCGGTTCGAGGCGCTCCATTACGGGTCGCTTGATGAACCGGCGGAGCCTTGTTACGATACGTATACGGTGCTTGCGGATGCGGCCGGAGAGCTGGATAAGCTTGATGAAGAACGGCCGTTCCTTCTTCCTTTGGAACGCGGAACGCATTATGTTTGGGAGATGTTCACGGAGCTTCCGAAGATCGGGAGCAGCAAGTCCACAAGGCAGTTTTGGAATCGTTTGTCACGCGCTATGTCAGACCTGCCCCTTCCGATGGAAGAGGACGAATTCATCGACGCTTTTACGAAAGCGTCGCTTCCGCTTTTGGAAAATGCCACCGATATGGGAGACCGGTTTTATATCTCCGGACTGGATTACGGCGGATGGAGCGGGGGAATCGTTTCCAAGGATTTTCTCGTTGACGGCTTACAGATGCTTGTTAAGAAGCTGAAAGGACCGCTCTGTGAACGGTCCGGCGAGCGGAATAAGAAGAAAGATGACCCGGAGGAGACTTCCTCAGGGGAGCCTTCCGGCGAAAGCAGGGAGAATAACCAAAAGGAGGATATCAAGGAGTATGTATCCGAACAAAAAGACAGAACAGACATGTAAATTAGTTGCATTGGGCGGTATCCTGCTTGCGATACTCGCATTTGCGGCCATGATCGGTGCAATGGGTTCCGGCGGCAAGGGCGTATACGGATTCCCGAAGCTGAGAGGAATCGGATATCTTGTTCTTGTTGTTGTAGGCTGCATCTACATTTTCATCGGACGTTACGGTATCCGTGAGCAGCTGCAGAAATATCTGACGTATACCTGCTTCGGTATTGCTGCTTTCTTTGCTACACAGATCATCGCCGGAATTTCGATGTTCATGAAGGTTCCCGGAATGCTGAACGCGCTTTATGTCGGCGCTTCCATCTTCGCAGGAATCCTCGGTGTGTTCTACGGTGCATTCCTTGCACTGGATATTAAGAAGAAGTATTTCAACATGCAGTATGACAAGATCGTTCTGGCGGCGCTTGCCGGTCTGAACGTTATTGTAGGACTGCTTATGGTTTTGTACAGCGAAGGCGGAGACAGCCTGTTCCGTATTAAGGAGCTTGAGCGCTTCACCGGTGCCGGCGTGCACATCATCGTGTTCATTCTTCCGGCAGCAATGCTTTGGTTCTGCGACCGTCTTACCGAGCCCTTCACCGATAACGAAGTTGCTCAGGTTCGTGTAGCAGAGCGTCAGGCCATTAAGATTGCCGAGGCACAGAAGGCTACCGAGCGTTACAACAAGGAAACCGCCGAGAAGGCTGCAGAGCGCAGACGTCGTGAGGAAGAGCTCGTTGCGAAGGAAGCCGCTGCCCGCCGCCGTCAGGAAGAGGAAAGAGCAGAGCGTATCGCAGCCGAGAAGCGTGCTGCCGAGCTCGAAGTTATAAAGGCGAAGGAAAAGGCCGAGCAGGAAGCAAGAGAGGCCGAAGAGCAGGCTAAGAGAGCTGCTGAGGAAGAAATCCGTAAGCAGGAAGAGATCAAGCGTCAGCTCGAAGAGGCACAGAAGGCTGCAGAAGAAGCTCAGAAGCGGGCAGAAGAAGAGGCCAGAAGAGCTGCCGAGGCTGCTGAGGAAGCACGCCGTAAGGCTGAGGAAGAAGTCCGTAAGGCTCAGGAAGCTCAGGAAGAAGCACGCCGCAGAGCCGAGCAGCTTCGTGAGAGCGCCCTTCGTAAGGCAGAAGCCGCTAAGGCTGAGGCCGCCAAGAAGGAAGAAGAGATTCGTAAGCGTCAGGCTGCCGAGGCTGCTGCCAAGGCTGAGCAGGTTCGCATAGACGAAGAAGAGAAAGCGAAGAACGAAGAGCTTGAGCGCCGTAAGGCAGAGCTTGAAGCCCGCCGCCGTGAGAAGGAAGCACAGCGCCGTATCGAAGCCGAGCAGCGTCGTGCCGAGGAAGAAGCTCTTGCAGCAATGACTCCGGAAGAGCGGAAGATCTACGAAGAAGAGAAAGCCCTTATGGAGCAGGAAGAAGCGCTTCGTAAGCAGGATGAGGAAGCAAGAGCCGAGGCTCTCCGTGAGGTTGAGGCTTACCGCCGTGCCGAGGAAGAACTCCGTCAGACCGCTGAGGAAGAGACCAAGAAGAAGATTGAAACCCTTCAGATGGCACTTTCCGCAGGACTCATCACCAAGGAAGAGTTCGAAGCCCGTAAGGCGAAGATTACCGGACAGTAAAACAGATAAAGGATTCAGCAGGGGCCGTCGCAGCAATGCGATGGCCCATTTTTTTATGACGCGCCTGCGGATATATCCCCAAACGAATTGCGCAGACGAGCTTCTTCTGTAAATCATTGGCCATCGCATTTGGCGCGACGGCCCCTTTTGGGCGGTGACTCCTACCGTTTCATCATTATTTGAAAAAGAGTATGATTGCGGGTCTGCTTTTTTCATACGAAATCTAATCAATGAAAGGTTTCGTAGGAGGACTGGTAGAATCGCTGACCCACGAAATTTGTTGAACTGCTTGTTTCGTATGAATTTCCAACACTTCGCTTCCTACGAAAAATCGATAACGCAAAAATAGCGGGAAGTCTCATGGATTCTGCGTGAAAAATGACCGCAAATTGCCCGGAAAAGGGCACAAAAGGGTATTGACAAACCCTGAGAGACATGATACATTAAGTGTACTAATACGAATAGTACACTCGAAAGGGGGAGATACTTCGATGATCAGCATCGACAAACAAAGCCGGACACCGGTGTATGAGCAGCTTGTCGATTCCTTTGAGAAAGAAATCATTCTCGGGATAAGGCAGCCGGACAGCATCATTCCGTCCGTACGGGCGCTGTCCGTGGAGCTCGGAATCAATCCGAACACGGTGCAGAAGGCCTATCTGGAGCTGGAGCGACGGAACATCACTTATTCCGTACCGGGTGTGGGTAGGTTTGTTTCCGCGGAGGGAGCCGCGATTCTTAAAAAGGACCTTTCGGAGGCGGAGGAACTGCTCCGAAAGGGAGTGGAATATATGAAGCGGGCGGAGGTCCCGCTTTCGGAGGTCATCCGCAGGGTTCAGGAGTTGTACGGGAAGAATAACGACATTACGGAGGAAGTAAAACAATGATCAAGGTTTCTGATATTTCGAAAACATTTGAAGACACGAAGGCGCTTGAGGGGCTCTCCTGCGAGATTCCGGACGGACGCGTTTACGGTCTTGTCGGAAGCAACGGAGCCGGTAAGAGCACGCTCCTCCGGATTATCGCGGGGATTTATGAGCCGGATAAGGGAACGGTCACATTTGACGGAGAGCCCGTATTCGATAATCCGAAGGTGAAGGAACAGTTCGTCTATGTATCGGACGATTTGTACTTTCTTCCGGGCGCGAGCATGAACCGGATGGCGAAGTTCTATCAGCTCTATTATCCGAACTTTAATATGGAGCGCTACGAGAAGCTTTCGAAGGAATTTAAACTGAACCCGAAGAAGCCGCTTTCCGGCTTCAGTAAAGGCATGCGCAGGCAGGCGGCGACCATCCTTGCGGTTTCGTGCATGCCGAAATACTATTTCTTCGACGAGACCTTCGACGGGCTTGACCAGATTATGCGTGACGCCGTGAAGAAACTGATTTACGAGGATATCTGCGAGCGAAACGTGACGGCGGTCCTGACGAGCCATTCCCTTCGGGAACTCGAGAATTTCTGCGACGAGTTGGCCCTTCTTCATGAGGGAAGGATCATCTTCTCGCATGACGTGGACGATATCAAGACATCTGCCGGCAAGATTCAGGCGGCCTTTAAGGAAGCGATGACGAAGGATGAGTTTGAGGCCCGCTTCGGGGCGAAGTGCCTCTCCTTTAAAGAAGAAGGAAAGGTAATACGTGCCATCGTACAGGAGGGCGCGGACGACCTTGCGGAGCGTATCCGCGCGGCGGAGCCGGTTCTTCTTGAGGTGCTTCCGCTGAACCTTGAGGAAATCTTTACCTATGAGATGGAGGCGCTCGGGTATTCGATTGATTCGGAGAATATCGAGAAGGCGTCCGGTTCGGCTGATTCGGAAAGTGAGGGGGATGAGCATGAAAATGCTGTTTAAAAAATCCATATACCGCGACGTTTTCGAAAGAACACGCAGCCTGCGGATCGGATTCTTCCTGTTCTCCGTAGCTCTTACGTGTCTCGGGAACAGCATCGCGGAAAGAGATATTTATCCGCCGTACCATGCCAGACTTCCGATCTGGCTGATGGTATTACTGGCGGTCAGCTTCGCCTTCTTTCAGGAACTGCGCGTCCATGCATATCATCGAAAGAAAAAATGGCAGTGGTTCTATACGGTTCCCTTCGACAAGGGCGAATGGTACTGGACGACAAGGGCTGTGGAAGCGACCAATCTTCTGATTCTGATTGTCGTCATGAGCATAGAGGAATACATCGCCTGTATAATCATGATGAAGCGGTTGAAGCTTTCGCAGATCGGAATGCCTTTCGTAAGACAGGCAGTCTACGCGTTCGCGGCCGGACTTCTGTTCATGGCACTCCTCAGTGTGGTTCGGGAGCTGACGCATTCCACCGTAGCATTTGTCGGACTGCTTTTCATGACGCTCCTTACGCTGTATGTTTCCCTGGAGATGATTGAGGAGATCGCGGCGCTCTTTACGAATGGCTTCGGAGACCTTCCGATTTATTGGACGACACGGTTCTGCCTAATCGAGAGGACCTTTATGGAGTTTGATATTGAGGTGCTTGACAATATCGCGCACGTATATGATACGCTGGCGATTCTCGGGGCTGTCCTCATTGCGGGGCTTTTAATGCTTCTCGGGAGGAAGATTGCGGAGACCTCCCGCGCCGAGTATGTGGGTGCGGAGAACCGGAACAAAAAGCTTTTCGTTGTATTCGTCTCGATAAGCCTGCTGTTTTCGTTCCATATACTTGCCCTGATCATCAAAGACAGCGAACTCAGTGCATACTGCCTGCTTTTCGTAGTGCTTTTCGCCTTGATCATCTATTTGTTCTGCAGACTTTTTAAGGAGAGAAGCATACGGCGTATCGGCAGATGCTTCCTGATTGCGGCAGTAGCTTTCGCGGTCTTAACCGGCATATCGGGACTCGCATCCCTCTTCGGGCGGAGGATTCCCGCAGAGGACCGGGTGGTCGCAGTGGAACAGGACGGGTATATCTTCACGGACCGTGCTGCGGTTTCGAAAGCGTATGAGGAGATTGTCGCGGAGAAGAACCGCCGCGCGGATGGCGGAGAAAGAGCGGGCAAGACAATTTCGTATATTCTTTTCACGAAGTACGGAAGCCTTTCCTATGAGGTTCCGGACACTAAGGAAAACGGGCTGATCATCAAGACTATCCTCGAATCGGGACCGAATTATGAAAGCTCAGCGATTGAATTCCCTTATGAACCGAACAAGGCGGTTCTTGAGTACGGATACAAACCGATCATGATCGGCGATTTGGAAACGAAAGACTATGAGAGCATTCTCGAGCGGATCCCCGAAGCCTATAAGAAAGAACTCCCCGTATACCGGGTGAATTTCTTCGGCGGGCTGTCGCTTAGTAAGGAGACGGTAATCACTTATCCGGACGTCATCCCGGAAGGAAGCGGATATGTGGTCGGGATGTATCTTGAAAACCAGTTCCGGCATTGCGACGGAAATATAATGTTCCTTTTCCCTGCGGACACGGAGGTTATGCGTTACTATGTGGAGGAGGTTCAGGCGGAGAAATGGAAGGACATAGCGGAGCTTATAAAGGAAGCCGACCGTACAGAAATACGGCTGTCGTTTTCGCCGAAGGAAGAAGACAGTGAGGACCCTCTTTGGAGATTCCGGGGCTCGCGAAGTCTTCAGAGCATATGTGTGAACGGAAGGAGTGCAGTATGCTCCGGATTAATGCAGGGGTATGAGTTAAAGAGTAACGTAAAACTTCCCCAGGAAGTGAACGGAGAGATTGAGGACCTTCTGAGCTTCTCGGGCGAGGTAACTTTTGAAGGCGGCGAATACGTCCTGGCGGAGTGCTATGTGATGTGCTATTTCATAAGGGATGTCGACTGGTACGATCAGGAGATGAGGACGATTCTCCTGGCGCTCCCGAAGGCCAGGGTGGAACGGATTTTCGACCGGGTTAAGGAAGCGATTCCGGAGGTGACAGAATGAGGGGAAGATTATTTCGGAAAAACGTAATCAAAGATTACTTTCAGAGGACTTATACCGCGGCGCTTGTGGTCATAGCGTTTCTCCTGTTTCTGGACGCGATGCTTTTCATCGTTTCGAGGGGAACGGTTCAGTCCGGCGAAGGGGAAAGATATGTAATCAATTACTTCTGCTTCATGGGCGGGAATCTTTTCATGGCCATGGCATTTCCCGCAATTATGATGTGGATGCTTCTCGGTGGATGTTTCGACCGCGGCGCGGGAGACCTGTATCAAAGCCTTCCGCCCGCGCGCCGGGAGATGTTCTCGGGCGCAGTTTGTGTGATAACGGGGTATGAGGTACTGTTTCTTCTGCTGCAAATGCTACTGCGGCTGTTTTTAATCGGAATTACGAAAGGATTCTGTGTCCGGAAGTATTTCTACTGGAGCGTAACCGGTTTTTCCTTCTCGGTCTACCTCCTGTTCCTCGGAATAACGATTATCTGTTTCAGTACGTCGGCAAGCGCACTCGGGTTCTTCGGAAGGACGGCGCTTTGGGCGGTGATTCTCTGGATGGTGAGGGACGGCTTCAGTGCGATCTATGAGGCTACGCAATTCATATATTTCGACCGCGAGTTTGACGTCTCCCGGATGCTTCCCGTGAAACTGGCGACAACGGGGAGCATCATCGGAGAACGAATTCTTTTCGATGAGATTAAAGTCGGGACTGAAGAGGCGGAGTGGGAACTCGGAATTGCATGGGATTCAGGCCTTTTCATGGCGGTTTTCGGAGCGGTGCTTCTCCTTGTCTCGTGGTTTCTGTTTCGAAAGCGGCCGGCGGAGCGCACCGACGGGAGGAACCGGAGCGAGGCGATGCACGTATGCCTGCAGACGGTCGCGTTCGGCGCTGTTCTGATGTGCGGCTTATCCGTAATTCAGTTCTATCAATATCATGAGATGAGAGATATAGTGAGGAATTACGGGTGGCGGAGACTGGTGCTCAGAATCCTTGAGAAAGGGGTCCCGCTCGGGATTCCCGTGATTCTGTTCTTCTGCGTTTGGGAGTGGCTCTACCGGAAGAAACTGAAAGAGATTCCGAAGGTTTGGAAAGGCGTTGTTTTCGGAACGCTGTTCGCGGTTATCTGCGTAACGGTCGTGTTCATCACATTTGAGGCAGGATGGTAGAGATAAAAGAAACGGATGGGTACATGCCCATCCGTTTCGGCGTTTACAGAATAAAAAATGTTGAACGGCGTCCGCTGAAAGAAGAACTACTAAATCAATCTCACCAGGTTGATAAGCCCTGCGCCCGCGGCGTACACGAGGAGCGTCAGGAGAAGGCTTTTGTACTCGGCGGCCGTCGGCTTGGCGGGCGGCGTCTTCTCGCGGTGCTTCTTCCAGTAGGACTGGTCGATTACCCACACGATGACGAATACAAGGAAGCTGAGCTGCAGCCCTAACAGGCGGTAGAAGAAGGTGTGCAGGCGGAGCCCGCCGAACACGACCATACCGAGCATCAGTTTGATCCCCTGCACAAAGAACCATCCGGTCGCGATTCCGAGGATGAAATTCATCAGCAGGATTTTCTTTAACGGCAATTCACGGAAATAAGGCATATCGGGCACTTCCCTCCTCAAAAACTTGTTTTCAGTTTACCGATTTCTTGCGGCAAATGCAAGGGAAACATTGACATTTTCCGAAAATAGGGTATATACTTTTAATAACTATGCGATTATATGCAGAAAAAGAGGGATGTTATGGACGAATTGAAAGAACTGGCGGCGCGAATCCGGGAACTCCGTGAAGTCTGCGGCTACACGCAGGAGGAGCTGGCGAAGGAGATTCATGTCGACCTTGATACGTATAAGCGTTACGAGGAGAGCGCTGCGGATGTGCCGATCAGCGTGATTTATTCCATTGCGAAGAAATTCGGTGTTGACTTTTCGGAGATTATGACCGGCGTCGGCGCGAAGCTTCGCACCTATCAGGTCGTAAGAGCCGGCCACGGACAGCTTGCGGACCGCTACCCGGGCTATACGTTCCGGAATCTTGCGTACCATTTTACGAATAAGATTATGCAGCCTTTCATCGTTACACTGGACCCGTCCGACAAGCCGGCGGACCTTGTGCAGCATGACGGCGAGGAATTCAATCTGGTTCTTAAGGGCAGCATCGTCGTCGTCTTCGACGGGCAGGAAATTGTCCTTCATGAAGGCGACAGTATCTATTTTAATCCCACATTCCCGCACGGACAGAAGTGCTACGGCAATGAGCCCGGCACATTTCTTACCATGATTGCGGAGTGACGGAAGGAGCAGAGAGCAGACGATGTTAGAGCGGTTTCTGCCTCGTACCGAGTTTAGCTCGTACGAGGATTTCAAAAAGAATTATACGGTAAATGCGCCGGAGTATTTCAATTTCGGCTTCGATATTGTGGACGGCTGGGCCGAAGAGGAGCCCGACCTCAGAGCGCTTTTATGGTGTGACGATTTCGGTAATGAGAAGACGTTCACATTTACCGATATGAGTAAATTAAGCAATCGGGCGGCGAACTATTTCAAGTCGCTTGGACTTAAGAAGGGCGACGTGGTGATGCTTATACTCCGCCGCCGCTGGGAGTACTGGGTTTGCGCCGTTGCGCTCATCAAGCTCGGCGTGATCGTAATCCCCGGAACGCTTCAGCTTACGAAGAAGGACATCGCGTATCGCGCGAATGCGGCCGATGTTAAGATGTTCGTCTGCGTGGATGACGAGTACGTTATGCAGCAGATGGAGCTCGCGATGCCGGAGATGCCGGGCGTTAAGTACCGCGCGGTTGTTGACGACGTGGAGCGCGAGGGATGGATCAACTTTAATAAGGAATTCATGCAGTTCCCGGATACCTTGGAGCGTCCTACGGGCGATCAGGCGACCAAGGGAACCGATATCATGCAGATCTACTTCACGTCCGGTACGACCGGAATGCCGAAGATGGTAACGCACAATTATCATCATCCGCTCGGCCATATCGTGACCGCGAAGTACTGGCAGCAGGTGCAGAAGGGCAAACTCCACATGAGCGTTTCCGATTCCGGCTGGGCGAAGTTCGGCTGGGGTAAGATTTACGGCCAGTGGATCTGCGGCGCGACGATTTTCGCGTACGATATGATCAAATTCCATCCGGACAAGCTTCTTGAGAAGATGTCGCAGTACAAGCTGACGACTTTCTGTGCTCCGCCGACGATNNTCTGCGCGCCGCCGACGATGTACCGGTTCATGCTGCAGGAGGACGTTTCGAAGTACGACCTTTCGAGCATTCAGAACTTTGCCACGGCAGGCGAGCCCCTCAATCCGGAAGTATTCAACCGGTGGCTTGCGCTTACGGGCGGAAAGATTCACAGCGGTTTCGGCCAGACCGAGGGAACGGTTCTGTTTGCTGACTTCCCGTGGTTCGAGCCAATCCCGGGAGCCCTTGGTAAGGAATCTCCTATCTATAACATCAAACTGATGATGGACGATCAGGAAGTGGAGAACGGCGCGGAAGGTGAGATCACCATTTGCGATGTCATCAACAACCATCCGATCGGACTGTTCATCGGATATTACAGGGATAAAGAACAGACAGACGTCGCATTTGCCGGAGGAAATTACAACCTGAAGGACGTTGCTTGGCGAGACAATAACGGATACGTATGGTTTGTGGGACGCCATGACGACGTTATCAAGTGCTCCGGTTACCGTATCGGACCGTTCGAGGTTGAGAGCGCTCTGATCGAGCACCCGGCGGTTGTGGAATGCGCCATCACGGCGGCACCCGACCCGATCCGCGGCCAGGTCGTTAAGGCGACGGTTGTTCTCGCGAAGGGCTACACGCCTTCCGAGGAACTGATTAAGGAATTACAGAATCACGTTAAGAAGGCGACGGCGCCGTACAAGTACCCGCGTATCGTCGAATTCGTGGACGAGCTGCCGAAGACACTCGGCGGAAAGATAAAGCGTGCGCAGATCAGGCACGAGGATGAAGTGAAAGGAACACAGGCACAGTAGGGATAGGACACAGGGGTTTACACAACAAGAGGAGAAGGCTATGAGTACAATCGTTAAGTTTTACGATCCGCACAAAGAAAACGGATACCTGAGCAACTGGTTTATCTCGCCGTTCACCTATGCAGGCAGACGGTACTTTTCCTGCGAACAGTACCTGATGGAACAGAAGGCGCTCACATTTGGGGACGATGAGATTGCGGAGAAGATCATGAAATCCCGCAATCTCTCGGAAATTAAGCGTCTCGGCAAGCAGGTGGCAAGATATAACGAGAACCTTTGGAAGACAATCCGCCCGCAGGTTATGCGACGCGGCCTCCGCGCCAAATTCCAGCAGAACCCGGAGCTTCTTCTTCAGCTTCTCGGAACCGGCAGCGCAATTCTTTGCGAATGTGCCCCGCGTGACGCCATCTGGGGAATCGGTCTTGCGGCGGACGACCCGCGCAGCGACGATACGAAGGAGTGGCGCGGCAGAAACCTTTTAGGACGTGCGCTGATGCGTGTCCGTGAGGATATGCGCGCTTGGTGCGCAGTCGCCGGCGAGCGCGTGACCGAATATGTCGACGCGGTCGATTTGAAGAAACCGAAGCAGATTGTCGCGAGGAGACGTTCCTCCCGCGGTGCGGATGACTATGATCTGTTCTCAAAGAGCGAGGACATGAACATCTGGAGCATGCGGATTTATGAAGCATGCATGCTGCCGTATGTTTCCGAAATCGTTTCCACCTGGCTTGAGGAAGTATTCTACGATGTCCGCCACGGACATTCCTATGAGGACCTCCAGATTACGAATTACACGTTCGAAGAGCTGGAGCAGATGTTCCGGAATGAGCGGATCAACGGAATTCCGTTCGCCGGATTCTATGAAATGAAGCAGGACCTGTTCGACATGATGCGGTATCAGGGCGGTCTTCGGAATCCTGCGGCAATCCTTGTGAAGCCCGCCGAAGCTGTGGAGGAGCCTGTCGCTCCGGCACCCGCTCCTGCGGCAAATGTGACGCCCGCACCTGTTATTCCGGCACAGGAACCTGTTGCCAAGCCGGCACCCGAGCCGGTTGTTGCGAAGCCTGTCGCTCCGGCACCCGAGCCGAAACCGGAACCGGTTATCGCGGCTACGCCGGTAAATGAAATTGTGATTGAGCCCGAACCGATTCGCCCTGTTGCGAAGCCGGCGACCCCGGCACCTGCGCCTGTTGTTGAGCCCGAACCCGCACCCGTAGTTCCCGAGCCGAGCCCGGAGGAAGAGGAAGCGGAGGCACAGGCGATCATAGCACAGGCCAAGGCTGAGGAAGCCGCAGCCGTAGCGCGTGCGGAAGCAGCCCGTCAGGCAGCGCTTGCGGCCAAGTACCGCGCCGAGCAGATGAAGGCAATGGCCCAGGCTGCATTTGAGAGAGCCCGCCTCGAGGCGGAAGCCCGTGCCAAGGCGGAAGCCGAAGCCCGCGAGCAGAAGGTAGCCAAGGCGAAGGAAGAGGCCGAGAAGGCGATTAAGGAAGCGGAATCCAAGATGGAAGCGCGGGTTAAGGAAATCCACCGCGCCGAAACCGAGCCGAGTACCGTTACGGTCAGCATCGGCAAGCTTACGGAATGCCGCAGCGAAAGTATTGTAAATGTAACAACGCAGACCCTTGCCATCGGCAAAGGCGTTGATGACGAACTTTTCGATGCCGGCGGCGCGGAACTGCGGCGCGCAGTCATGGCAATCAAAGGCTGTGAGAACGGCAAAGCCGTTATTACCGGAGGCGGAGCCCTTCCGGCGAAGTTCGTAATCCATACCGCCTGCCCGCGTTACGACGGCGACGGTTCCGACAAGAAATATCTGGAGAGATGCTACAACAGCGTGCTCGACCTCGCGATGTCGAAGGGCATCCACGAGGTAGCAATCCCGCCGATCGGCACCGGATTCTTCGGATTCCCGCTCCGTGAGAGCGCGATCGTTGCCAACCAGACGGTTGACCGCTGGATGCTGAAGCATGCGGATTATTCGATTAAAGTCCGGTTTATCTGTCCGGACCAGAGAACGGAGGCAATGTTCAGAAGCCTTCGTAAATGATTGAGCGGAGGCGATGCCTGGAGCCTTCGGAAATGATTAAACGGGGAGAAATCAGAACCTATGCGATTTGAACTTGATGAAACGGTTCGTTACAGTCAGACGGATGGAAAACTCCGTCTGACTGTTCCTGCTTTATTGGACTATTTTCAGGATGTTGCGACACTTCAGGCGGAGGAGGCCGGCGTCAGCGCAGCGGCGCTTGCAAAGCGGAAGCTCGCCTGGTTTCTGATTTCCTGGAATGTGGAAATCACAAGACTGCCGGTGCACGCCGAAAAGGTAATCGCGGGAACGTTCCCGTATTATTTCCACAGCCGGCTCGGAAACCGAAACTGCTACTTAAAGACCCCGTCCGGGGAAATCCTTGCGAAGGCGGACTGCCTCTGGGCGATGATGGACCGCGAGAAAGGCCGTATGATCCCGATTCCGGATGATGTGGCACAGGCCTACGAAACGGAAGAAAAGCTTCCGATGGAATACTTCGGACGCCGCATTGACCTGCCGGAGGGCATGACTGCAGGCGAGCCGATTGCGGTCCGCGCGGAGAACATCGACTACCACGGGCATGTCAACAACAGCCAGTACATTCACATGATCCGGCCGCTCCTGCCGGAGTCAATCTCCCGCATCCGCATCGAATACAAGCGCCAGACCCGCCTCGGTGAGTGGCTGACGCCCATGACGAAGGAGGAGAACGGCGTCACATTTATCGCCCTCTGCGCGGACGGCGAACCGCACGTGAACGTCGAAATAACGCATTAGACGGCAAATGCCATGGCAGAATAAAATGGCTGGTTTCCGATGAATGATAAGAGCACTCTGCGTGATGACGCAGGGTGCTTTTTTATCGCGAGTTGGAAGAAACGGTACTTTTTACAGGGAAAAGTTTTGAAGAAACGGAATAAAACCCTTGAAACCTTGAAGAAATGGTACTATAATCAAAATGTAACTTTGAAGAAACGGAACAAGGCACATTAAGGAGATAAAAATGTTCAAAAGAAAAGCTTTAGAAAAACTAAAGTATTGGAAAGAAAAAAAGGCACCGAAGTATTCTGTGCTTCTGGAAGGGGCCAGACGTGTCGGGAAATCAACAATTGCTGAAGAATTTGCCAAACAGGAGTATAGGTCATACATAAAAGTGGATTTTGCCAACATAACGCAGGATGTCCTTGATGTGTTCGATGACATAGCAAATCCGGATATTTTCTTTCTCAGACTGCAAACAGCAACGGGTATAACGTTGTATAAAAGGGAATCCGTTATTATATTTGACGAGATTCAGCTTATGCCCAAAGTACGCCAGGCTATAAAGTATCTGGTTGCGGACGGAAGATATGACTATATTGAAACCGGATCCCTGATCAGCATAAAGAAGAATGTTAAGGATATAGTTCTTCCGTCTGAAGAGATGAAAATACAGATATACCCGATGGACTATGAAGAATTCATGTGGGCCATCGGAAATGACACCTATAGCGTGTTACGGGATTTGTATAAGCTTGGAAAGCCGGTTGGAAATTCCTTAAATCGAAAACTGATGCGGGATTTCAGAATCTACATGGCGGTAGGTGGAATGCCGCAGGCCGTAGAAGCTTATGTGGAAGGAAGGAATTTTACGGAAATAGATGAAGTGAAAAGAGAAATCATAGATCTATATAAAGATGATTTCTTCAAAATCGATGATACAGGACTAATCGGAAGAATGTATGATTCTGTTCCGACTCAGTTGGCTACGGATAAAAGAAGTTATGTTATTTCAGCAGCCACAGGCAAAAAGAAGATTGATAAAGATTTAGAGCGCTTGCATGATTTGTTGGATTCAAAGACGGTATTACCTTGTCATAATGTTCTTAATCCAAGCATAGCGCTGCCTCAAACAAGAGACGATGATACCTTCAAACTATATTTGGCAGATACAGGTCTATTCACTACGATGGTTTTCAAATCGTCAGGAAGGACGGATGAAAATATCTACACAAAACTGTTAAGCGATTCTCTTCCGGCAGATTTGGGATATCTGTATGAGAATGCCGTGGCCCAGATAATTGCAGGATCCGATATAGACCTTTATTATCACACATGGGAGAAAGAGAATAGTTCTCATTATTATGAAGTTGATTTCTTACTTGTATCGAAAACAAAGATAGTTCCGATAGAAGTTAAGTCGTCCGGAATCGGCAAGCATGAATCCATAACGGAATTTCAAAAGAAGTATTCAAGATATGTGGCAAGAGAGATTCTGTTATCACAGAAGGATGTCGGCAATGATAAAATGTTGAAACTGTATCCGATATATATGCTGCCGTTTATTGTTGAAAATTTATAGTTGATTTGTTTGCCATGGCGTCATCCGAGGATGGCGGCCATGGCATTTTCATATTCGTAAAGCTTCTTTGCTTTGAAAAGCTGTTTCAGTTCCTTCTTCCGGTTCGGGTAGCGCTCCTGCAGGTAGGACCAGATTTCCTTTAGTTTGTAAAGCGTCGGCGTTTCGGTGTAGGCGGCAAGGTTCTGCGCGCAAAGATCCGTAAGCCAGTCGCGAATCTGCCGGTCGGTTACCGGTGCCTTGCCGTGAATCTCGCCGAGTAGCCCCGGGTTTCTGAGAATTCCGCGGCCGATCATCACCGCGCGGATTTCGGGAAATGCGACGCGTATCCTCTCATAATCTTCAACCGTATTGATGTCCCCGTTGTATACGAGGGGCATTTTTGCGTTCTGATAGGCGTATGCAAAGGCATCCGTCCGTACCGGCGGCCTGTAAAGATCCGTCCGAAGGCGCGGGTGCACGATCAGCTCCGTGATTGGGTGGCGGTTATAGACCGAAAGAAGCTCCGGCCAGACGCTTTCGTCGTCGAAACCGATGCGGGTCTTTACGGAAATCGGCAGAGGACTCTTCTCGCAAATCTCCCCGAGGAATGTATCAAGCGCATCGATATGCTTCAAGAATCCGGAACCCCGGCCCTTCGAAACAACCGTGCCCGCCGGGCATCCGAGGTTCAGGTTGACTGCAGTGTATCCGCTGTCCTTCATCTTCCCGGCAATCAGCAGGAAATCCTCCGCCTTGTTCGAAAGAATCTGCGGAATGACCGGCACACCACCCGCTTCTGTTGCGTCGAGCTCCCGCATTTCCTTTGTGTTAAAGCCGGTGTTTCCGAAGAACGGCGTGTATAACCGTTCAAACGGATAGAAATGCTTCTGGTAAAGTTTTCGAAAGAGCGCGCCGGTAATCCCCTCGAGCGGCGCCATGTAAAACTCCATGGAACGGGTCTCCTTTCTGTAGCATTTGCCGTATCATTTTCCGTAACGGAACGAATGCATTATAGCACGCGAAGAGGCGAAAACCAAGGGAAAAAAGATTTGTTAGCACTCTTTGCTTTCGAGTGCTAATTTTCTGTTGACAAGGGAGTTGTTTCGTGATATAACAGATTGTGCAGCGGGAGAATGCCATAAGGATCCCGCATCGAACGAATAAAAAAAGGGGCATAAGGATACGGATTTTGCCTCATGCCGAAGGAGGGTTTTAATATGAAACTGAAACCGTTAGGTGACAAAGTTGTTCTGAAACAGAAAGCCGCCGAAGAGACGACCAAGTCCGGTATTATTCTTACCACATCCGCACAGGAGAAGCCGCAGGAAGCTATCGTTATCGCGGTAGGCCCGGGCGGAATGGTTGACGGAAAGGAAGTTACCATGCTCGTGAAGGAAGGCGATCAGGTAATCTATTCGAAGTACGCCGGAACGAACGTAAAGCTCGGCGATGAAGAGTTCATCGTTGTAAAGCAGAATGATATTATTGCTCTTGTGGAAGAGTAAGGAAGAGAGGATTTTTCGGTTATGGCTAAGGAATTGAAATATGATGTAGATGCCAGAAAGGCATTGGAGGCCGGTGTAAACCAGCTTGCGGATACCGTAAAGGTAACGCTCGGACCGAAAGGCCGCAACGTAGTTCTCGACAAGGGCTACGGCGCACCGCTCATCACCAACGACGGTGTTACGATCGCCAAGGAAATCGAGCTTGCAGACGCATTTGAGAACATGGGCGCACAGCTTCTTAAGGAAGTTGCCACCAAGACCAACGACGTGGCAGGCGAC